>NZ_JBKEZV010000013.1:0-138821 GCF_053345265.1 Acinetobacter sp. M5A5_2a
TGCACAAATAGTTGCAATCGCAGCAGTTAAAGTTGTTTTACCATGGTCAACGTGACCGATTGTGCCCACGTTTACGTGTGGCTTATTACGTTCAAACTTGGCTTTAGCCATGATGATCTTCCTTTATAAACTGCTCATGCAGGGTCACTGCACGAGCGCTTGGTTTTAACTAAGAATTAGTTTGGGCTTATAGTAATCGAAAGATTACTCGTCGTCACCTTTTTTACCGCCAGTCTGGAACTTAGCGATGATGCCTTCAGCCACGTTACGTGGAGTTTCAGCGTATTTAGCGAATTCCATAGAATAAGTCGCACGACCTTGAGACATAGAACGCATTTGAGTCGCGTAACCAAACATCTCAGCCAATGGAACTTCTGCTTTAATTGCTTTTGTTCCACCAGGAAGATCATCCATACCTTGAACCATACCACGACGACGGTTTAAGTCACCCATGATATCGCCCATGTAGTCTTCTGGAGTTTCTACTTCAACTTTCATGATTGGTTCAAGAAGGATAGGATCAGCTTTCATGAAACCGTCACGGAAAGCGTATGAACCAGCCATTTTGAACGACAATTCATCAGAGTCGACATCATGGTAAGAACCATCGAATAATGTCGCTTTGATACCCACAACAGGGTAACCAGCTAATACACCATTCTTCATACGTTCTTGAATACCTTTGTCAACCGCACCAAAGAATTCTTTAGGTACAGTACCGCCGACAACTTCTTCAGCGAATTGGTATTCTTTACCAGCTTCTTCAACATCCATAGGCTCTAAACGAACATATACATGACCGAATTTACCTTTACCACCTGTTTGACGAACGAACTTACCTTCTTGCTCAACAGTCTTTTTGATTGTTTCGCGGTAAGCAACCATTGGTTTACCAATGTTCGCTTCAACACCGAATTCACGCTTCATACGGTCAACGATGATGTCAAGGTGAAGCTCACCCATACCAGCAATAATTGTTTGACCAGATTCTTCGTCTGTACGAACGCGGAACGATGGATCTTCTTTAGCCAAACGACCTAAAGCAATTGACATTTTTTCTTGGTCAGCTTTAGTTTTTGGTTCAACAGCCAATGAAATTACTGGCTCTGGGAATTCCATACGCTCAAGTGTAATGATGTTTTTCTCATCACATAATGTATCACCAGTAGTAACGTCTTTAAGACCTACACACGCTGCGATATCACCTGCACGGATTTCATCAAGATCTTGACGTTCGTTCGCATGCATTTGCACGATACGACCGATACGTTCACGCTTAGATTTAACTGGGTTATAAACCGGATCACCTTGTTTAAGAACACCAGAATAAACACGTACGAATGTTAAGTTACCTACGAACTTGTCGTTCATGATTTTGAACGCCAACGCAGAGAACGGAGCTTCGTCAGATGCTTCACGAGACGCTTTAGTTTCGTCTTTGTCGTCAAGGATACCTTCGATCGCTTTAACTTCAGTAGGTGATGGTAAGAATTCAATTACAGCATCCAACATACGTTGAACACCTTTGTTTTTGAACGCAGAACCACAAAGCATTACTTGAATTTCAGAAGCTAATGTACGAGCACGTAAACCTGCAATGATCTCTTCTTTAGAAAGATCACCTTCTTCAAGGTACTTGTCCATTAATTCTTCAGAAGCTTCAGCCGCAGCTTCAACCATTTTGGTACGCCATTCATTAGACGTATCAACTAGGTCAGCTGGAATTTCAGCATATTCAAACTTCATACCTTGAGATGCTTCATCCCAGATAATCGCTTTCATTTCGATAAGGTCAACAACACCTGCAAACGTATCTTCTGCACCGATTGGCACAACGATAGGTACAGGATTACCACCTAAACGAGTTTTAACTTGCTCAACAGCACGGAAGAAGTTTGCACCAGTACGGTCCATCTTGTTCACGAATGCTAAACGAGGCACTTTATATTTGTTTGCTTGACGCCATACAGTTTCAGACTGAGGTTGTACGCCACCAACTGCACAGTAAACCATGCACGCACCGTCAAGAACACGCATAGAACGTTCAACTTCGATTGTGAAGTCTACGTGTCCTGGGGTGTCAATTACGTTGATACGGTGTTGTTCGAATTGGTTACCCATACCAGACCAGAAACAAGTTGTAGCAGCCGAGGTAATTGTAATACCGCGCTCTTGCTCTTGTTCCATCCAGTCCATTGTTGCTGCACCATCGTGTACTTCACCAATTTTGTGAGATACACCTGTGTAGAACAAAATACGTTCTGTTGTAGTTGTTTTACCTGCGTCAATGTGCGCAGAAATACCGATGTTACGGTAATTACTAATTGGGGTTTGGCGAGCCATGATGTCTACATTCCTAAATGTTATATTTAAAACAGGACGCATCAATTAAATTGATGCGTACAAATATCCAAGCAGGCAACTTAAATACCCGCAAAGCTCCCACTTTGATAAAGAGCAATGTTGAATCGAGCTGCTGTACGCATGAATATTCTCCTGATTAGGGACTGTTTTATCCGCTTAGAAACGGTAGTGAGAGAAGGCTTTGTTGGCTTCAGCCATACGATGCACGTCTTCACGTTTTTTGATTGCTGCACCTTTACCTTCAGCTGCATCAAGCAACTCACCAGCAAGACGTAAAGCCATCGTTTTTTCAGAACGCTTAGCAGCAGCATCTACTAACCAACGCATCGCTAAGGCAGTACGACGGGATGGGCGTACTTCCATAGGTACTTGATAAGTAGCACCACCAACACGGCGTGCTTTTACTTCGACCATAGGACGAACTTTTTCAAGAGTAGTCTCGAAAAATTCAACTGGGTCTACTTTGTTTTTTTCTTGAACACGTTCTAAAGCACCGTAAACGATACCTTCAGCAACAGATTTTTTACCATCTTGCATTACGTGGTTCATGAATTTAGCGATTGTTTGGCTGCTAAATTTTGGATCTGGAAGGATCTCACGAGCAGCGACTACGCGACGTCTTGGCATTTTAATACACCTAATAATATGACACTTCAGGATAATCCAGCAGTTTGTACAAGTGTCATGTACACGACGCTGGCCTTACTATACGTCGCTTGAATTACAAATCTATGAAGAATTCAAACAAGCGAAACGCTAAAGGGCTTATTGGACTAGTTTCCTAGAATTACTTCTTAGGACGCTTAGTACCGTATTTAGAACGTGATTGATTACGATCTTTAACACCAGCACAGTCTAATGAACCACGAACGGTATGGTAACGTACACCTGGTAAGTCTTTAACACGACCACCACGGATAAGAACAACACTGTGCTCTTGTAGGTTATGACCTTCACCACCGATGTAGCTAGATACTTCAAAACCTGAAGTTAAGCGAACACGGCAAACCTTACGCATAGCTGAGTTAGGTTTTTTAGGTGTAGTTGTATAAACACGTGTACAAACACCACGACGTTGTGGACAAGCCTTCAACGCAGGAACTTTGGATTTTTCAACCAAAGTCGTACGACCCTTACGGATCAACTGATTCGTTGTTGCCATATGGCAATTCTCCCGTTATTAAAAAACCTTAAAAAGAAATACCTCTTTTTAAGGGCACATAATTGTAAGCTAAGATGCAAAAATGGTCAACACGGCAATACTTACCAAATGTTGACCATATCAATCTTTGACAGGATAACTTACAAATTTAAATAGAGTTCAAATTTTATTTTTAAACCTCTTATTTGTAAGCGTATTGTTAAGAGTATTTTTTATCATCCAGCTCCTCCTCATCTTCCTCTGGAGCTAAAGCTGGTTTTTGCTCAGTATGCTCATGTTCCTCTACATGTTTATCGGCAAGTTGCTCGATACCCTGATGAACATTTTCCTGAATTTTCTCTTCGCTCTTTTTACTTTCTGTCGGCTTTAAGACAATAGATACTTTTGAAATTACCTCATGATTTTCTACTTTATGATGATGCGCAGCGTGAATATTGCCATCTTCACCAACATTTAAAAGACGTGGACTGGCTTTCTGAATGAGTGTAACCGCAGCATAATAAGCCTGTAACGGAGATAAATGCTCACTTGGATGTTCATTTAAATAATGTCTTGCAGCGCCAAAGATAGCTTGTGCTTTATGCCCAACATCTTCTTGTAATTTCCAGCTATATACTGCGCTTAAAACAGCACCAGCAACTGGTGTAACTTTACCAAAGGCTGAGAGTTTAGGAATACGATTTAACCACCCCCATTTAAACTCTCCATCTTCATCGACCAACCAGTTCTTTAAAGTATCAAAATCAGTAGTTGAACCTAACACTTGCTGAAATTGATGAATATCTTGCGTTTCCAACATATTCCGTAATGTTTTTAAAGCTAACAATAAGGTTTGCTTTTCAGCAATCAGACTAATATCAACTTCTTTAAAAATAAACTCGACAACATCTTGGTCAGTAACTTCTTGAAGGTCAAAGCCATGTGATCTTCCTGTCTGATAAATCGTTCTCAAGACCAACACGAGTGAAACAGGAACATCTACAGCAGCGCCAACCACACCGGACACGCCTGTGATTGCCCCTTGTATTGTCGCAATTAATTTGTTTTGTTCAATGAGCGCCTGACTTAAGCGTTGAGAACGGCCCGTATCCTTAGTTAGTTCAAATAAATCTTTAGCCCCCGCTTCTTCCAAGATTTTTTCAGTTAAGGTGCTTTTTGAACTAAAGTCATTCAACCAATCAAATAAATAGCCTGAAACTTTTTGATCCCAATCTGGGGAAAGAAATGTAGCCACACCATTTACTTTTGTAAAATGCCGTCCAAAGACCTGACGAGTTACTTTCGGTAATTGTTCTCGAAGCATTTGTTGAGGACTTTCATATTGCTCAACTTCAAATGGGCTTTTTGTTCTCGATCTACCTTCAACCGTTTTACCAGCTGGAATTGGTTCAATTACCTTACTTACATCACCTGATTGGTTCTGTTGCAAGATACTCAATCCTGTAGAACTGAGCTTTTTAGCCACTCCGAAGACCTGAGAAAACAAATTGTCAGATTGATTATTATTGAATTTTGTCATCAAGTACCTCGATTTTTTAATTTATCTAATTAGACATAAATACTAGGTGGAATGTGGATTTATCTCAACTTGTATGTGTGTATTTTAGTTAACCCTAAAAGCAACATACCATGTATTTAGTTATTTTTTTTAAATGTAAAATTGTCATAAAGATTTGCCATAAGAAATAAAAATCCTTTCTGCTATCATGTTAACAACGAAAAAACATGAGTCTTGTTTTCTTATAGCTATATTCTCCTATTCATTTTCATAGCTGTTGATCACGATAGACTCTTAATATCACCATAAAGGGACCTGTAGATGAAACGTGTTGTAATCACTGGTATGGGTATTAACTCATGTATCGGTAACTCTTTAGAAGCAGTTACTCATTCACTTCAAAACGGAATCTCCGGGACACGTTTTAACCCAACTTATGCTGAACTCAATTTTAAAAGTCATGTGAGCGCTGCTGCGGAACAAGATTTTGATCATATTGACCGTAAGTTAAAACGCTTTATGGGCGTATGTGCAATGTACGCTTACAATGCTGCTGTAGCTGCTGTTGAACATGCAGGACTTACTGCTGAACAAATCGGTGGTAATCCACGTTACGGTATCGCAGGCGGTTCAGGTGGTGGTTCAACTGCATCTGTTGTTGAAATGACAGAGCTTTTAGAGACTAAAGGTGCACGTAAAGTAGGACCTTTCTTCGTACCACGCAACATGTCAAACACGATTACTGCAAACGTAGGTGTTGCATTTAAATTGCAAGGTATTGCTCATACCATTACGAGTGCTTGTGCAACTTCTGCTGACGCAATTGGTTATGCGTACAATCTTATTCAACTTGGCAAACAAGATCTTATGCTTGCTGGTGGTGGTGAAGAAGATCATTGGTCTCAAAGTTTATTATTTGATGCAATGGGTGCGCTTTGCTCGAAATATAATGAAACTCCAGAAACAGCATCTCGTCCATATTCAGCAGACCGTGACGGTTTCGTTATTGCTGGCGGTGGTGGTTTCGTTGTACTTGAATCACTTGAACACGCTCAAGCACGTGGTGCCAACATTTTAGCTGAAGTCGTTGGTTATGCTGCAAACAGCGATGGTGCAGACATGGTTGCTCCAAGTGGTGAAGGCGCTACACGTTGTGTATTAATGGCACTTGAAGAAGCTAAGCAACATGGTGTAGACAAAATTGACTATGTAAATACACATGGTACATCTACTCCAGCTGGTGACATTACAGAACTTAAAGCAATGGAACGTGCATTTGGCGAAGGCAATGTACCTCCTCTTAGCTCAACCAAATCTATGACAGGTCATAGCTTAGGTGCAGCTGGTGTACAAGAAGCCATTTACTCAGTTCTAATGATGCAAAATGACTTTATTGCACCAAACATCAATGTGACTGAACTAGATGAAGGCGCAAAACCTTTTGATATCGTACTTGAAAAACGTGATGCAAAATTGAATACTGTAATGAGTAACAGTTTTGGCTTTGGCGGTGTTAACGCTTGCCTTATTTTCAAGAAGTGGGATGCATAATCCCACGTAGGATTATCGATGGATGCACCTTCTGATGCTTTTTTGTGGGTAAAAGCATTACATATTATTGCTGTGGTTTGTTGGTTCGCTGCTTTGTTCTACTTACCACGTTTATATGTTTACCATGCCATGAGTGAAGATGCTGCTAGTCATCAACGCTTTGAAGTAATGGAACGTAAGTTGTATCGCGGAATTATGTGGCCTTCTATGATTGCCACATTAATTACCGCCCATTTTCTTGTCGAATGGGGCGATGCAACTCGACATTACCATCAGGCAACATGGTTTTATCTTAAAGTTGCTTTAGTCGCTTTATTAGTCATCTACCATTTGGTATGTGGCTACTATCGTAAAAAACTTATCGGAAATGCACACTATAAATCACATAAGTTCTGGCGTTTCTTTAATGAAATGCCAACTTTAATTTTATTTGCAGTTGTGATTTTAGTTGTCGTAAAGCCTCAGTTTTAACTGGGGCTTTTGCTTTTCCGAGCAATTTCTTTAATTTAGACAATAAAAGCTCGCAGAGTTATCCCTATATTTAACTTTTTCAATCAAAAGCATAAAGTCAACGCTCTCTTAAAGTTACACCCAATGAGTAACTCTGACCCTTTATTTACTAATAAGTAATCTATACTATCCTAAAGAAATAGATGAACTCATTTAATGGCAAAGCTATGTTAACCCTTACTGCCCTTAAACACTCAACCCAACAACAATTTATTCTTCTTACACTTTTTATTTTTCGTCACTTAAAAAACTATCCCATCAGATATCTAACTGCTCAAGAAAAAGTATTAGCACAACTCGTTTTCGGTGACATGCTCGATTGTGAACAACCTAAAATTATTGCTACTCGTTACCTTCCTTGGCAGTCTTGCGGTATTTTTATGGCACCAAATGGAAATATTTACGTCAATCCTTCCGATTACAGTGAAAATTACGCTCTAGAATCTAAATTTATGCAGGGTATTTTTATTCACGAACTCACTCATGTCATGCAATATCAAAAAGGTATTCATGTACTACTTAAAGGTGCATTGTTGCAATCGGCCTATTATCTTAGCTTTAAAAATTACAATCCCTATAAATACACCTACTCTCCCCACAAGGCGTTTAGCTCTTATAACATTGAACAACAAGGTGAAATTGCCCGTGACATTTGCTCTGGGAAAATCCCAAATATTATCTGTTCACCTCAACTTCATTTGTAACTAAATAATCAGTCTTTCTTTGAACGTAACATTTTTTGCTTAATGTAAATGAGAATTCTTATAAATCAGAAATACTTATCTAAACAAGAAAATCACGCTTACTTAATTCAAATTATTGAAAAAAATATAACGCGCTTATTCCAAATTGGCTTGTGATAAGGCAGTATACAAACAATAAAAATAATGAAGCCTGTTTCTATTCTATACAGAAAATCTCGTTATTTTTACGCAGAAAATATGTGATTGGTATATATTATTGATCTTGACATTTTTGTTTACTATTTTAATTGTTTACTATCGTATCATACACATCGTTGAAAAATTATATCTATAAAAATCAACACTGTGTGTATCTATATTCGTTATGATCTAGGATTAGGTTTGAATGAAAAGTTTTAAAGTTGCCCTTGCTCAGTTTTCTCCGCATATTGGCAATATTGACTCAAACACCAAAAAGATGATTGAGCAAGTGAATCAGGCGAAAAAACAAAACGCTGACCTGATTATTTTTCCCGAGCTTTCTGTTATTGGTTATCCAGCTGAAGACTTACTGTTACGTCCAAATTTAAATAAACGTATGCAAAAGGCTTTTGCTCAACTTGCCGAAGTTAAAGATATTGTCATGGTTTTCGGATTTGTAAACCAGACAGAAGATGGTCAACGTTATAATTCTGCTGCTGTCATGAAAGACGGTCAAGTTTTGGGTGTTTTTAATAAACACAATTTACCAAACTATGGCGTCTTTGATGAAAAACGTTATTTCCAAAAAGGACATCAGCATTTGGTGTTTGAATATCTTGGACATAAGTTTGGCGTATTGATTTGTGAAGATATCTGGTCAATTAATACCGTAAAACAGTTAAGCCAATTAAATGTTGATACTGTTCTTGTACTCAATGCATCACCATATGAAGTCGGTAAACCACAACACCGTACACAAACCTTAAGTGAACTTGCAAAACAACTTCATCTGAATATTGTTTACGTTAACCAAGTGGGTGGACAAGACGATTTAATTTTTGATGGCACAAGTTTTGTCAGTAATAAAAGTGGTGAAATTGCTTTACAAGCGCCAAGCTTTAAAGAAGATCTCTACATCGCTGAATTTGACCCAAAAAACAAATCATTTAAAGTCACAGAATCTGCTCCTGCATTAGAAACTTTTGCAGAGATCTATCAAGGGTTAGTTCTGGCCACACGTGATTACGTCGAGCGTTCAGGTTTCCCAGGTGTAATTTTAGGTTTATCTGGCGGTATCGACTCTGCCCTTACACTTGCTATTGCTGTTGATGCAATTGGTGCAGAAAAAGTACAAGCCGTAATGATGCCTTATACTTATACTTCTCAAATTAGTGTAGAAGATGCGGCAGAACAAGCTCGTCGTATGGGTGTGACTTTCGGTATTGCTGAAATACATTCAGTTGTAAATAGCTTTATGCAAACCTTGTATCCTTTCTTTGGCAACTCACCAGCAGATGCAACCGAAGAGAATTTACAAGCGCGCGCACGCGGCACATTACTCATGGGTTTATCAAATAAATTTGGTAATTTAGTACTCGCTACTGGCAACAAGTCTGAGCTTTCAGTTGGCTACTGTACACTTTATGGTGATATGGTTGGTGGTTTTGCTGTTCTAAAAGATGTTTATAAAACGATCGTATTTGAATTGGCAAAATACCGTAATAGCTTAAGTGAAACTCCGGTTATTCCTGAACGTGTTATTACTCGTCCACCTTCAGCAGAACTTCGCCCAGACCAAAAAGACCAAGACTCTTTACCTGCATATGATGTATTAGATGCCATTCTTTACGCATACATTGAAGAAGATTTAAGTCAGGCAGATATTATTGCCAAAGGTTTTGATAAAGAAGTAGTTGAAAAAGTTATCCGTTTAGTTGATCGTAATGAATATAAACGTCGTCAAGGCGCGATTGGGCCGAGAATTACTTCTCGTGCATTTAGTCGTGAACGACGTTATCCGATTGTCAACGGTTGGACAGCGAATGACTGAGCAGAAAAACTCATCAAAAACCACAGCACTTGCTCAAGCACTTTTGCTTGAGCAGGTGGAATTTTTCAAAAAACAATTATCTATAGAAAACTCACCTATTTATTTCCAGCAGTTCATTCAACTCTTTATGCAACATGCTGACGAAATCAAGCTTCATGAAGTGGTGGATTTAGAGCAACTACAAGCCGTTGTGAAACGCTATGCTTTTGAAATGCAGCTAGGCGCTGGTTTACTTGAGTTTATTGGGGAAATTGCGCAGCGTATTTATCTGTCTGCTATGAAGTCTCCAATTCAGCTACAAGATTTGGTATCTGACCACCAATTTGAAATGTGGCTCTCCAAATTTTTAGAAATGGAACATATTCCTCATTATCTCAACCAGTTTTTAAGAACTAGCCCCGCCGTTCAACAACTTTGCCAATATATTGCGACCTCAACCTTAGAACAGAAAATACCAAAATTTCTAAATGCATCTAGAGTAGATGACTATCATTTTGAATGGCAACATAAACTCAAAAAATTCTCTTTTTTACAACAACAACGTCTTGAGCATAAACTTGAAACTTGGATTGCCAGCTTTATTCACGAGCAACTCACAGAATTAAGTCTTTTGTCGACTGAAGATTTAGAAAGTCTGATACGACATGTCTGGGAAGATCTTAGACATAAAAAAATGTATGAGTTTATGAAACAGTTAACTCCTCTTGATGTTGAAGAGTTCTTTGTTTTAATTTACGAATATTGGAAAGAATTACGCCAGTCACAATTTATGCAAGATCTTATTTTGTATGGCGTAGAAGTTTTTTATGAATTTTACAAAGACGAGAGTTTATTTGAAGTATTAAGTGAGATTGGTTTAACCGAAACCGATTTACAAACTGAAGCTTTACGTTTTTACCCTAAAGTCATGAATGTCTTTAATGAACACGGTATTTTAGAGCCGTTACTTCAAGCGATTTTAGCTCCTTTTTATCAAAGCCCAAAAACACTCGATATGATTGAAAAACATTTTAATGAGTAAAAAAAAGACAAAAAGAAACCATGCATGAGCATGGTTTTTAAAATGGTGGCTATGACGAGACTTGAACTTGTGACCCCCGCATTATGAGTGCGGTGCTCTAACCAACTGAGCTACATAGCCGTAAACTGTGTGCGCATTATCTATAGTTCTGCAGAACAGGTCAAGAGTTCAAAATCATTAAATTCCATCAAATGAACAAATAAGATTCAGATCACCTTTATTTGTTCATTTTTTAGCAAATTTATGTTTTAAATAGTTGATCGACCACAGAAATGTATTAAAAATCTAATACCAGTTTTTACCTTTTGCCCGCGATCCCCAAATCACCATACTCAACTGTGAAGTCTTTCCTGCATCACTAAAGTATTGATCAAAATGTTCTGCGTCACCTTCTAAAATAGCAGTTTCACATGTATCGCATACCCTTTCACGACATAGGCATTCAACATCAATATTTAATGTTTCGAACGCTTATAAAATTGATTAGACTTGGCAAGTACAACTATAAAAACATCTTTATCTTCAGGAACTATTAAAGCAAATTGTTCCCAATGAATGTATTCATCAGTGACGATGCTTATTACAGCAATCAATCACAGCAGCAATCATTGGTTTCAGTCCACATACATAGACATGTATTTCTTTAGATTGTAATGAAATGAATTCGCCTAAGTTAAGTACACAACTTTCTGCGTCAGCATAGCTGAACACATACGCTGTATATTCTGTTTTAGCTCATCTAACAAAGCTGCATATTCAAGCACACCATAAGCTTAATGTAACTCGTACTTTGTGCCCACGTGCTACGAGCTCATCTATTTGAGATAAGAATGGTAATACCCAATACCACCTGCAATTAAGATGCTTATTGCCTTAAGCTAACAGGAATAATTTTTAAATATAAATAAGCTAATAAAAAAATCAAAAACATCTCATCATTATAAAGTCGGTATTTACAAACTGTGTTTAATCAAAAAAAAGCATAAAAAAAGACCACGCAGGAGCGTGGTCTATAAAATGGTGGCTATGACGAGACTTGAACTTGTGACCCCCGCATTATGAGTGCGGTGCTCTAACCAACTGAGCTACATAGCCTTAAACTGTGCGCGCATTATCTTAGTTTCTTTAATGCACGTCAAGAAAAATTTTAAATAAATTAGGTGAAGTGAGCCTATAAGCCGGGTTCTGTCGAGGATGGTCATTCCTCTAGGCGTACAATCACTCATACGCTCAAGCGACCTACCCGAATCCAGTACGGGCCGTACCTCAGGATTCCTATTTGGTCTTGCTTCTGGTGGGGTTTACCATGCCGTGAACTGTTACCAGACACGCGGTGCGCTCTTACCGCACCCTTTCACCCTTACCTCACGAATGAGGCGGTCTACTCTCTGCTGCACTTTCCGTCGGCTTTCACCGCCCAGGCGTTACCTGGCACCCTGCCCTATGAAGCCCGGACTTTCCTCCCCTGCTTCAGTCACGAAGACCTCCACAGCAGCGACCATCCAGCTCACTTCAGGGGCGCATATTAACAAATTTATTTACTAATTGCTCGTGCTTTTTTGAGCAATTAATTTTTTATATTTGTCGAATAGCTGTTCTTCCGTTTCCTCATGCTCTGGATCTTTAGGAATACAATCTACAGGACAAAACAATTGGCATTGCGGTTGGTCATGATGACCAACGCATTCAGTGCACAAATCTGGATGAATTTCATAAATCACTTCACCCATGAAAATTGCTTCATTCGGGCAAACTGGTTCACAAACATCACAGTTTATGCATTCATCGGTGATATATAACGACACGTTACCAACCTTGTTGATGTTTACGTTCAAAGGCCTCAACCACAGCTTGCGGAACAAACTTGGTTACATCCCCTTTTAAACGAGCAATTTCCCGAATCAATGTCGAAGAAATAAAAGAGTACTGCTCAGATGGTGTTAAAAACACCGCTTCAAAATGTGGGTCAAGTTGACGGTTCATATTGGCAAGTTGAAATTCATATTCAAAATCAGAAACCGCTCTTAAACCACGAAGTACTGCGGTTGCCTTTTGTTCTTTGAAAAAATTAACCAGTAAACCATCGAAGCCTACAAATTCAACATTTGATAGATGGCTTAAAGATGATTGTGCCAGTTCAACTCTTTCTTCTAGACTAAACAAGGGGTTCTTATGATGTCCAATTGCAATTGCTACTACAACCTCATCAAACATTCTTGATGCTCTAGTAACTAAATCAACGTGTCCATTCGTGATGGGGTCAAATGTTCCAGGATAAATTACACGCGTTTTAGACATCCGCTAGTACTCTAATTGTATTGTGAACCTATTTTAGCAAAAGTTATACATGAGGCGAAATATTCATGTGCAGGAAAAACTTCACCTTAGCATCAGTTTACGGCACAATAGGCATAATTGTGGAAGTTTGAATTATGGCGAAAGCAACAGTAGTAAAGAAACATAATGGCGGAACAATCGCACAAAATAAACGTGCCCGTCATGATTATTTTATCGAAGAAAAATTTGAAGCTGGTATGTCACTTCAAGGTTGGGAAGTAAAATCCTTACGTGCTGGGCGCATGACTTTGACGGAAAGTTATGTCATTTTCAAGAATGGCGAAGCATTTTTACTTGGCTCACAAATTCAGCCTTTATTATCGGCTTCGACCCATGTGGTACCTGAAGCAACACGTACCCGTAAGTTATTGCTCTCCCGACGTCAGCTTGAACACCTAATGGGTGCAGTTAACCAAAAAGGTTACTCATGTGTTCCTTTGGCTTGTTACTGGAAGGGTCACTTGGTTAAACTTGAAATTGCGCTTGTGAAAGGTAAACAACTTCACGACAAACGTGCAACTGAAAAAGACCGTGACTGGCAACGTGATAAAGCTCGTATATTTCATAAGTAATAAAAAAACCTTTAAAGTTAACTTTAAAGGTTTTTTTATGTCACTTTGAATTTAGCAGAATTTTAAATTACCGTAACAGTTTGGTGCAAAAGATTGATTTTTAAGTTGTAAATCTTTCAATGGGAAATTCACAATCGTATTGGGTAATTTAACTTCACCAACCGCCAAGTCTTCACCAAACAAACAATTTAAAAGATTACATCTCACTGGATTTGCGGTTAAATAACCACTAATTGGACCTACCACCTGCTTTAAAACGTCATTAGTTATTTCAATTTGTTTACTTGGCGTCACGCTACCAATATCAATTTCATCATCAAAAGCCATCCACCACCCCCGTTCTGCTGCTGCATCTGCACCTGGCCAAAATATTTGTTGGCCTTGCAAAGAAAGT
Source organism: Acinetobacter sp. M5A5_2a (assembly GCF_053345265.1). Classification (NCBI taxonomy): domain Bacteria; kingdom Pseudomonadati; phylum Pseudomonadota; class Gammaproteobacteria; order Moraxellales; family Moraxellaceae; genus Acinetobacter; species Acinetobacter sp. M5A5_2a. Next base: position 14,125 of record NZ_JBKEZV010000013.1, read on the forward strand.
GAGAAAGGATTGTTTAACTCAATTTTATGAATAAATCCTAAGTTTTGATCAACTGTGAGCGCCGCTCTTAATCCGGTAATGCTACCCGTTACATTTTTTTGTAAATTTAATAGACCAAGTGCTGCATTAATAGAAGCTTTCAGATCTCCAGAGAAGTTAAGCTGATCGATATTTGCTACCCCGTTCAGCATGACATTATTCATTCGTGAACCAGAAATCACTTGCCCGTTGATCACAATAGGTGCAGTGGTCTGTTGTAATTGCAAATTATAATCAGACGAGTTAAACCCTAAAGGAATACAAATCCCGATACATGCATTAACAGTCCCATCAATGGTCTTGCCTGTATCTTGATAAGACATATTACGAGCAGCGGTATAAGCTAAACCAGTGGTATCTTTAATTTTCATGTAACCACTTAAGCTATTAATTCCATTTGGTGTTTCTGAATTTTCAAGCCCCATAGTCAGCAGTCCCATAACCTTTTCAGCACTTAAACGAAAACCTTTAATTTCTCTTAAAGCTGCGCTGTCTGGATTTTTAATTGCAAATTCAATAAAGGGATTACTAAAAACAGCAGAAGAAGAAGCTCGCCCATCACTGGTATCACTTAAGCCACTTAAACTTAAGTTATCAATATCAATATCACACCCACCTAAACCGTTTACTCCCCCACATCCTAATTGCAACTTATTAACATTGGCATTTAATTCAAGATTTGCCTCTAAACCCAATTTATAAAAGCCAATATTTTGCTGGTTCATTGAAGCATCAGCTTGTTTTGGGTCGGTATAGGTAAATGAAAATAATGCCTGAGCTTCAACTTTAGAAAGTTCTGAATCACTGAGTGGAACAAGATTTGCAGATTCTAAATTGGCGTAGCTTAAGGTAGCCCAACTTAGACAAAGAGCTGTTAAAAAAATTTTCATGATTATTCCATTTTTTTATTTATTAAGTTTTGGACATCATTATCCAAATAAACCATTTGGTAAAAAATAATCAAAAAGGAATAAAAAAAATACAACTTTTTTGTAATTAAAATAATAATTTAAAATTTATTTATATAAAATCAAATACTTATTTTAACTTATGCGATAAAGTAATCCAGCAATATATTCACCAAACCATTTAGCTGTATCTAAGTCACCTTGTGGGGGAGTAACTTCAACAGGGGCGTTATCTGACTGTGTCATTAAGCCTAAACAACTCGATAATCGGTTTAAATCTTTTTCACTATGCCCTGTAGTCATTAAAGGTAAACCTGACCACAACATGCCATGTTGCATGGCAAAAATATTTAATTGTTGTAATACCGCTAGTTTATCGCCACTCAATCCGCCCGAATTTGCAAAGCCAGCCGCAAGCTTGCCTTGCCATAAGCGCTCTTTCCAACGCTTAGAAGTACTGTCCATAAACTTTTTAAAGTCGGCAGTCATACTTCCCATATAGGTAGGAGATCCGAAAATAATGCCTTGTGATGCATCAAGCGAATCCCAATCAATATGTTCAATATTCATTAAATGTACTTTTACCCCCATCACCTCTGCACCAGCAGCAATAGCGAAAGCTACCTTGGCGGTATGACCATATGGACTGTGGTAGACAATAGAGAGATGTTTTTCAGGCAAAGACATAAGATTAAAATTTTGAGCGATTTTTTCTATTTTATCATTTTATTAGCGCTTGCTAAACCTACATCTATAAATATGAAATACAAGCGTTTCAATAGGATTCACAATCGTAATAATAAAAACTCTCTTATTCTGTTTAATTACGACAAAATAAGAGAATGAATTTAATGATGTTTATAAAACTTAGATAAAAACAAAGGTAGCCATACGCCCAGTCTTCGCATCACGACGATAAGAAAAATATTCATCGCTCTGTTTATATGAACATTGGTCTCCGCCTAAAACCTGTTTCACACCTAGACTCTGCAAAATAAAACGTGCAATTGCATATAAATCTGCATGAAATTTATTTGGAGCTGCCCCCTCAACAAAAGCTGTTTCTAACTCTGGATATTTATCACAAAAAGCAGCTTTTACTTCAGCCCCGATTTCAAAACAAGGTTGGCTAATCGCAGCTCCTAACCATGCCCAAGCTGGAGGGTTCCGCATAGCAGCAATCGTGTTTTCAACAATCCCACCCGCTAAACCACGCCAACCCGCATGCAAGTTTGCGACTTCCGTACCTTCGGCATTTCCTAACACAACAGGTAAACAATCAGCGGTCATCATCATTAAAGCATGACCTTTGGTTTGAGTGACCAGACCATCACCGATTAATGCCTTAAAAGGAATTTGTTCATTTACTGTATGGCAAATCGTACTATGTGTTTGAGTCATCCATGTCATTTTTTTAACACCGAACTGGGCAAACTCATCTAACAATATCATGCGATGTTGCTGAACACGTTGTACCTTATCGTTGACATGTAAAGCCAGATTAAAGCCAGACAACTCAAGTTGATCCGTTGGTAATGCCAAAGGATGTTGAACACGTGTCTGCCCTACAAATACACCTTGAGGTAATCCTTGAACAAATTCCATATACGCGTCCTTAATATGCAGCGTTTTCTGAACGTAACACATTCACTAAATGTGTAAAATCTTCAGGCCACGGCGCTTCAAATAGCATTTCTTCACCAGTACGAGGATGTTTTAAGCCCAATTTAGCTGCATGCAATGCTTGGCGTTTAAAACCACGTAAAGTGTCAATGAGTAATTCAGATGCCCCAGCAGGTACACGTACACGGTTCATATAAATCTGATCGCCGATCAGTCCATAACCAATATAACTAAAGTGCACACGAATTTGATGAGTTCTGCCTGTTTCAAGACGAGCTTGTACACGAGTAAAATCTCTAAAGCGTTCTTTTACATTGTAATGGGTCACTGCATCGCGCCCACCCGGTAAAATCGCCATTTTCACACGGTCAACTGGATGACGTTTGATAGGTTCATCGATAGTACCGCCGGCAATAATATTTCCATAAACAACTAAATCGTATACGCGGTAAACCGATTTATTTGCCAATTGTTTACTTAAAGAAAATTGTGCCTCAAGACTTTTAGCAACCACTAACAAACCGCTTGTATCTTTATCAATACGATGTACTAAACCAGCGCGAGAAAGTTCCGACAATTTTGGGAAGTGGTAAAGCAAGGCATTCACTAAAGTTCCAGAGCTATTGCCCGCCCCTGGATGTACTACCATGCCGACTGGTTTATTGATGACTAAAATATCGTCATCTTCATAGACAATATTAAGTGGAATGTTTTCAGGTTGGCTCGTGGTTTGAGCTTCGAGCTCAACTTCGAGTGTAAGCAGTTCTGTCCCTTCACAACGGTGCTTTGGCTTGACAATGTTACCATTCACCAACAGATGGCCATCCTTCAACCATTGTTTAAGCTTTTCACGTGAAAACTCATTCCACACCAAGGCTGCTACCTGATCGATACGTTGTCCCAGATAGCTTTCATCTAGCTGAACTTGCAACGATAAACGTGTTGCAGTTGTATCAGAAGTATGGTTATCTGCATCCTCAGAATCTTCAAGTAAATTGAAGTCGTTTTCAGATAAGTTTGTGTTTGAAGATTGTGCTGAAGTCATTTGATCATTGAGATAAAAGTGGTTTAATAGCGCAATTGTAGCTCATTGCCCAACATAACAGAGGAGTTTTTATGTCGCTACCACGTTATAAAATTACGATGCTTGCCTTATCTTTAGGTTTAGCGTCTGCATTTGTGGGCTGTAGCAGCAATCCAAGTAAAAAAGAAGTGGTCGATAGTGGTCCACAATCTAGTGAACAAGCTTACTTCGAAAAGGCTCAAAAGTCGCTTGACCGTGGTCAATATCTTGATGCGACCAAGTCTTTAGAAGCAATCGATACTTATTATCCGACCGGACAATACGCACAACAAGCACAACTTGAACTTCTCTATTCGAAATTTAAGCAAAAAGATTATGAAGGCGCGATTGCCTTAGCGGAACGTTTTATTCGTTTAAATCCTCAGCATCCAAATGTGGATTATGCTTATTATGTTCGTGCTGTAGCGAATATGGAGCAAAACTACGACAGTTTGATGCGCTATACATCTTTGCAACAATCTCATCGTGATGTGAGCTATTTAAAAGTTGCTTATCAAAATTTTGTTGATTTAATTCGTCGTTTCCCAAGTAGCCAATATTCTGTTGATGCCGCTCAGCGCATGAAATTTATTGGACAAGAACTTGCTGAAAATGAAATGACTGCTGCACGTTTTAATGTTAAACGTAAAGCTTGGATCGCTGCTGCCGAACGTTCGCAATGGGTAATTGAACACTATCCACAAACTCCTCAAGTTCCAGAAGCATTAGCGACTTTGGCATATAGCTATAACCAATTAGGTGATAAAGCGACTTCACAACAATATATTGAAGTTTTAAAACTTAATTACCCTAACTTGGTGAAAAAAGACGGCACAGTTAACATGCGTGCTGCTCGTAAAGAAGGTAACTGGATTAACCGTGCGACCTTAGGTATTTTTGGCCGTGAATCTACTGCCGCAACACCAGAAAGCACAAGTGAATCAGAAGCTCCAAAACGTGGCTTCCTTAATCGTGTTAGCTTCGGTTTAATTGGCAATTCAGATAAAGAAGAAACTGCTGAGCCAGAGCAAACACAAGTTGAAGCACCAAAGTCAGAACGTAGTTGGACAAACCGTTTAAGCTTTGGTTTATTAGACAAACCTGAGCCACAAGCAGCAGAAAATACAACTGTTGCTCCTGCTGTTACCTCTACAGATACATCAGCTGATTCTCAATCAGATGATGCGAAACAAGGTGCAGATGACGCTGCTCAATAAGTTTAAGCCTTAAAAAAACATCAACAAACAGGCAAGTGATATCACTTGCCTGTTTGTTTTTATAAAATATTAAAATATTTATTGGATAGATCTTGCCTCATCATGTCAGAATATTCTGACTCACTCTCTCATCAGTTTTAATACGGTTATCTGAATTATGGCAATTCCACAACATACGATTGATCAAATTTTAGATCGCACAGATATTGTCGATCTGATTGGTCAGCGTGTGAAACTGAAAAAGACGGGACGTACATATTCCGGCTGTTGCCCTTTTCATCAAGAAAAATCTCCATCGTTCCATGTCTATCGAGACAAGCAGTATTATCACTGCTTTGGGTGTCAGGCCAACGGTAACGCGATCCGTTTTCTGATGGACATTGATAACCGAAACTTTATAGATGTAATGAAAGAGTTATCGAGTAGCGCTGGAGTCGAACTACCCAAAGATAATACCGAAAACAAAAAACTATCTTATACCCGTCAGGTTACAAAGCCGCCAGTTGCTAAAGCAAATACGGCGGAGCCCGTGGTTCCTCAGCAACCAATAGATGAAAGCTACAACACGCTTGAACCGGTATTTTTTGACGACCCTTTTGCCCAATTTGAACAGCCTTTCAACTTTGAGGAACCAGTTCAAGAAGGTAATTTATATGACTTACTGGAAAATATTGCACAGTTCTATGAACACCAATTACCTAACAGTCAAAAAGCAAAAAATTACTTTAAACAACGTGGCTTAACTAATCAGACGATTCAATTTTGGCGCTTAGGCTATGCACCAGAAGATTGGCAACACCTAGAGAAAGCTTTTCCTTATGACATTGATGGTTTAAAGCAACTTGGGCTTATCCGTTCAAGCGATAATGGTCGTGATTTTGACTTATTACGTGACCGTGTGATTTTCCCGATTCGAGACCCGAAAGGCCGCGTCGTTGGTTTTGGTGGGCGTGCCTTAAATGATGAGATCAAGCCCAAATACATTAACTCACCTGACTCAGAGGTCTTCCATAAAAATCAGCTACTTTACGGGCTTTATGAAGGTAGAAAACTTAAGTCTAACGACTGGTTAATGGTTGAAGGCTATATGGATGTCATTGCACTGCAGCAATATGGCATTACAGGGGCTGTAGCGACTTTAGGAACTGCAAGTAATACCGAACACCTTAATATTTTATTTAAACAAAATAGCCGTATTACTATTGCTTTTGACGGCGATGCTGCGGGTCAAAAAGCAGCACGCAGAACGTTAGAAATCGCTTTACCACTTCTCAATGATGGACGCGAACTCAAATTTTTTGTTCTACCGAATGACCATGACCCCGACTCTCTGATCCGTCGTGAAGGGCTTGAGAATTTCCAAAAACTACTACAACAGTCCCCTCTTTTGTCTGATTTTGTCTTTGCTCATTTAACAGGTCAACACGACATTAGTACCCCTGAAGGCAAAAGCTTGGTCATGGGAGAACTCCGAGAACTGACTGAACTATTACCCAAACAGGGTTCGTTCCGTTATTTACTCAATCAATCTTTCCGTGAAAAACTCGGACTGGGTAAACGTTTTACACCACAAATCAGCCATGATGCCTCGCTCTCATTTAACATTCATACTAAAGATGAAGACTTTGCAATTGCAATTTTGATGCACCACCCTTTTCTTTATATTCATTTTGAAGGGTTACGTGCCTATATTCATCAAGATGAATTATTAGCAAAAGTACTGGCAATTTTAAACCGTATTTTTGATGACTTACCGGATGACCAAGAGCTGGCAACATATTATGTTCTAGGTGCTTGTAGCAGTTATTGCCATGAAATTGCCGATATTATGCAAAGAACCAATATTCAGGCATTAACGCAGGCACCCGAAGTGGCCGACAAGTTAGCCCAAGAATATGCTTTAGGCCTAAAAGAAAGATATTTACGTCAGAAACTTAAATCGCCGATTTCTCTAATTGAATCACGAAATTTAAGACAACAGCTTAATGAATTAACCAAACAAATTAGTTTAAGACTCTTATCTTAATGTTTTGACTTACGCTCATGATCAAATATATCCTGTAAATGCTGTTGTAGCCATTCAAAATAATCAGGATTTTCTGCCTTGGCAGCTTCGCGTAGCAAAATAGATGTCGGATGCATAAGCTTTTGCGTCAAACGATGCGCGAATTGCTGTAATACTTGCTCAGCATTCTCACCGTGATTCAAAGCCTCTAAAGCATGCGTCAGCTCTTGTTGGCTAACTTCTTCACTATGTTGGCGATAGGCATGAATTGTGCTGCCCGCCTCTTTAACTTTTTGATGAGTAATAAGCTGAGTAGCTAATTGATTCACCATCACTTCCGCTTCAACAGCTGCCTGACGTCGTTGAGCGAGGTTTTCCTCAATCACACTTTGTAAATCATCAACACCATACAAATAGACGCCATCAAGCGCTTCAACTTTAGGATCTATATCACGAGGTACAGCTAAATCAACCATTAACATTTGTTGATAGCGACGTTTCTTTAATGCGGCCTTAACATCAGGATAAGCAATCACTTGATATAAACTACCAGTACAACTCGACACAACATCAGCACGATACAAGTTTTCAGCTAATGCTGAAAAATCAATAATTTCAACTTCAACCTGATGTGAAATCTCTTGAGCCAATTGGTCAGCACGCTCACGGCTACGATTACAAATAATAATTTTAGCGACGCCCATTTCAGCCAAATGTTTAGCAACCAAGCTATTCATTTCCCCCGCAGCAACAACCATCACAGTAAGTTTTTCGGGCTTACTAAAAACCTGTAAAGCTAATTGTGCAACCGCATACCCCATCGAAACGGCATGGCTGCCCACCGCAGTTTCGGAACGTACACGTTTAGCAGCATAAAAAGCATATTCAAAAACACTGTTTAATTCAGGAGAGACCGCTTGGGCTTCTTTAGACAATGCCAAAGCACTTTTAACCTGCCCTAAAATTTGCGGCTCGCCTAGCATGAGAGAATCTAAGCCACTTGCTACTCGCATTAAATGTGTAATTGCCTGCGTGTTCTCGTAACGATAAACATGATGAATTAAGTGCTTTACATCAATATTATTGGCATCAGCTAACCATTTCAGAAGGCTTTCGGCATTTTCCGCCATGGCATAAACTTCTGTACGGTTACACGTCGAAACGACCACCAAATCCTTTAAGCTTTGGTGATGGTTTTGTTCGGCAAGCAAACGACTTAATCGCTCTGCATTGAAAGCAATTTGTTCGCGGAGTTCGACAGAAGCTGTTTGATGGTTGACACCCAATGCAAAGAAAGACATATCAGATCATCATTTCGCTAAATTTATGCTATTGTGCAACATCGGTGTCATAAAAAGCATTACTTTGGATCAATAAAAATTGCGTCAAATGAATAGCCGTATTAATTTTAACGGTGCTTCGATAAGACAGTATTCTACCACATTCTTATTGTTAGGTAGCATGTCCTCGCATGTCTATGCACGCCCTGTGCAAGAGACCTATGCCGTGCATTCATTTGATCAGGCATTAGAGCAAACTATGGTCGCTGAATTTGCTCTGGCTTATGATGACATTCCTAACGCTTTGCACAATTACACAGTACTCGCAATTAAAAGTAACTCTACTTCAATTAAACAGCGAGCTTTAGATGTTGCCCTTGAATATAATGATTTTCAAGCCGCTTTAAACATTGCTACACATTGGGTAGCTCAAGAACCCAAAGATGTACCTGCTTTATTCTATTTGTCACATATTGCGTTAAAAACACATGAATACCAGCTTGCCGCTGAAACATTAGATAAAATTTTAAAAATAGATCCGACTGCCGATTTAGAACAAATTTTAGCGAGTATTGCCCCAGAGAATGCTCAAGATCGAGAAGTATTATTAACAGCTTTACGTTCTAGCTCTGAAAAAGACAACCCTTCTATTTTAGCGCTCATCGCCAATTTAGAAGCCCAAAATGGTCAATTAGAATCCGCTCTAACCAACATTAACAAGGCACTACGCCGACGTCCTAAAGTGACGAGCTTTATTTTAATGAAAGCAAACCTACTCATTGCTCTTAGCGATCAAGAAGGTGCACTTAAATGGTATGCAAAGTCTAGCCGTAAATATAAGAAAAATTTAGATATTCGTTTAGCTGAAATCCGCTATCTCATACAAATTAATCAATCTCAACTCGCTTTAGAAAAGCTTGAAAATGTTATAGAGGCTAATCCCAAAGCTGAAGAAGCATTGTTTATTGCAGGTTTAACCAGCATTGATTTAAAACAATATGACAAAGCAGAACAATATCTTGTTGACCTACGAAACTCTGCAAAATACCAAAATGAAGCTTATTATTACTTAGCGATTAATGCAGAACGCAAACAGCATTATGAATCAGCAAAAGCTTACTATCGCTTAGTTGATGGCAGTTTATACGTTGTTTCAAGACGTAATCTAATTGCGATTTATGATAAGCAGGATAATTTACACGATGCTTTACGATTCCTCACTCAAGAACGCGTAAATTACCCTCAACATGCAAGTTTCTTATATCAAGCTCAAGCTGAAATTTTAAAGAAAATGGGCAATAAAAAAGCTGCCTTAAATTTATTAGATGAAGCGATAAAGAATTTACCGGATGATCCAGAACTCATTTACGCAGAAGTTTTATTACTTGATCCATATACTGACCGCGATAAACTCGACAAAACATTAAAGCAATTATTACAACTTGAACCTAATAGCCCAACTTATCTAAATGCATATGCCTATACACTAGCCTTACAAAACCGTAGGTTGAAAGAAGCACGTCAATATGCAGAACAAGCCTTAGAATATGCGCCGGAACAGGCCTCAATTCTAGATACGCTTGGTTACATTGCATTTTTACAAAATGATTATGAAGGTGCAGCAGAAGCTTTAGGCAAAGCTTATGAACTTAGCCATAATGTAAATATTGGCGTTCGTTATGCTAAAGCCCTGTATATGCAAGGATCATTAACTCAATTTAGCGCTGTGTTACAACAACTGAAACAAAAACATGCCAATGATCCACAATTACAACAGCTTGATGCGTTAATTTTACCTACATCTGCAAAAAAGAGTTAAATATATGAGCAAATTTGCCCAACTGTGCACAGCGATCTGTGGATCAAGTGTATTATTTCTAACCGGTTGTCAGCATTTTACTCAACCTAAACCCGCGGTTACCCAGCAAGTTCAAGACGAAAAACACTTTAATTTACAAGGTAAGATTGGGGTTCGCACACCACAGCAAACCGGTAGTGCATTTTTCACGTGGGTTCAACAACAAGATAATTTTGATATTGAATTAAGCGGCATTTTAGGTGTAGGAAAAACCCAAATTCAGGGTAAACCCGGTGAAGTGAAGTTAAATAGTGCTAAAACAGGGTTAATTACTGCTGCCTCTCCAGAAGAACTTTTAGAGCGTGCAACTGGTTGGCAAGCACCCATTACTCATTTAACAAGCTGGATTTTGGCCAAACCTGCAACTTTAAGTGCTCAAATCAGTAAAGATAATGAAAATCGTGTAAACCAACTCATTGAAGACGGCTGGACAGTTAATTTCAGTTACGATGGTGAACAAACTTTGCCAAACAAACTAGTTTTAAAGCAAGCTCTTGCTGAAGATAAAGAAAACCGTATTACAATGGTCATCCAAAACCGCTAAGTCTAATTATATAAATCTATGATTCGAGTCCCTTCTCCAGCTAAGCTCAACCTGTTTTTACATATTACAGGACGTCGTGAAAATGGTTATCATGAATTACAAACCATTTTCCAACTCATTGATTTATATGACTGGATGGTATTTACACCGACTTTAGATGAACAAATCGAAATTGATGGATTGAGTGAAGTTCGACCTGAAGAAAATCTGATTTATCGGGCTGCTCAGATACTAAGACCGCATGCAAAAAAATTCTGCGGTCTAAACATCAAAATTGAAAAAAATATTCCAATGGGTGCAGGTCTAGGCGGAGGTTCATCCAATGCTGCCACAACCCTGATTGTGTTAAATCAATTATGGGAATGTAGTCTAAATAAAGAACAACTTGCAGACTATGGCGTAAAGCTCGGTGCCGATGTTCCTATTTTTATTTATGGTAAAAATGCGTGGGCTGAAGGTATTGGTGAACATTTATCATTCATAGACTTAGATCAAAAACAGTTCATTATTTTAAAACCTGATTGTTTTATCAGCACTCAATTGCTTTTTTCACAAAAAACATTGACAAGAGACTCTAAGACCACTAAATTTTGCGCCTATCAGTTAGAACCTTCTAATTTTGGAAATAACTTTGAGCCTTTGGCCCGACAGTTATACCCTGAAGTAGAAGAAGCAATGCAATATTTAGATCAGTTTGGTCAAGCAAAGCTTACAGGTACAGGTGCTTGTGTTTTTATTGAAGTAACGAATGAAATGAATACTGATGAAATTCTTAAACATTCACCATGTAAATCTTACTTGGTAAATAGTTTAAAAGAATCTCCTCTTAATCATTTTAAGGTTACACGTTAGGGGCGTCGCCAAGTGGTAAGGCACCGGGTTTTGATCTCGGCATCCGTTGGTTCGAATCCAGCCGCCCCTGCCAACCTCACCTGTAATGATGATTATATTAGGGGCGTCGCCAAGTGGTAAGGCACCGGGTTTTGATCTCGGCATCCGTTGGTTCGAATCCAGCCGCCCCTGCCATCATATATATCATCGAATTTAGGGGCGTCGCCAAGTGGTAAGGCACCGGGTTTTGATCTCGGCATCCGTTGGTTCGAATCCAGCCGCCCCTGCCATTCTCTTATTTTAAAGACAGACTTAATTGCTATGCTTTTTGTTGATTCATCTTGACATTGCATTGCAAAAATATTAAAGTTCTGCCGCATTAGGGGCGTCGCCAAGTGGTAAGGCACCGGGTTTTGATCTCGGCATCCGTTGGTTCGAATCCAGCCGCCCCTGCCATCTATTTAATTACATACCAACCGCCAAGGGTGCTTCATGCCCAATCTTGTCGTTTTTAGTGGAAATGCTCATCCACAGTTCGCTCAAAAAGTCGTAAGTCACTTACATATCCCTCTAGGTGCTGCATCAGTCGGTCACTTTTCTGATGGAGAAATTTCAGTAGAAATTACTGAAAATGTTCGTGGTAAAGACGTATTTATCGTTCAGCCTACTTGTGCCCCTACCAATGATAACCTTATGGAAATCTTGGTTATGGCAGATGCTTTGCGTCGTGCAAGTGCTGGTCGTATTACAGCCGTTATCCCTTATTTTGGTTATGCTCGCCAAGACCGTCGCCCACGTTCTGCACGTGTGCCGATTACAGCTAAAGTTGTTGCAGACATGCTTACCACTGTTGGTATTGATCGTGTCGTAATGATTGACTTACATGCTGACCAAATTCAGGGTTTCTTCGATATTCCAGTCGACAACATCTATGGTACTCCTGCTTTGCTTGCTGACTTACGTCAACAATCGCATGATAACCTTATGGTGGTTTCTCCTGACGTTGGTGGCGTAGTACGTGCTCGTGCCGTTGCCAAACAGATGGGTGACATCGATTTAGCAATTATTGATAAACGTCGTCAAAAAGCCAATGAATCGCAAGTTATGCATTTAATTGGTGACGTAAAAGATCGTGATTGCGTTATCGTAGATGACATGGTTGATACTGCCGGTACATTGTGTAAAGCAGCTGATGCGCTTAAGCAATTTGGTGCACGCCGTGTAGTTGCATACGCAACTCACCCTGTACTTTCTGGCAAGGCTATTGAAAACTTACGTAATTCAGTTATTGATGAATTAGTTGTCACTGACACTATTCCTCTTTCTGAAGAAGCATTAACCTTGGGCAAAATCCGTCAGGTTTCTGTTGCTAGCATGGTTGCTGAAACGATTCGTCGTATTAATAACGAAGAATCTATCAGTGCGATGTTCGATAGTTTATAATACCGCAGCTTTTATGAACCCTGGCCTTGGCTGGGGTTTTCTATCACTAAACTGGTCGCAAGTTTAGTCTATTTAACTTTAATGAGGATTTACTCATGTCAAACTTCGTATTAAACGCTCAAGCGCGTGCTGAAGACAAACAAGGGAAAGGTGCGAGCCGCCGCCTTCGTCACGAAGCATTAATTCCAGCTATCATTTATGGTGGCAATGCTGAGCCTGTAGCTATTACTTTAGAACTTCGTCAGCTTGTAAAAGCTTTAGAAAACAATGCTTTCTTTGAAGAAGTTATAGAAATCCAAGTTGGCGACAAAGTTGAAAACGTTAAAATCCAAGCGTTACAACGTCACCCAGCTAAAAACACTCCTATGCACGCTGACTTCAAACGCGCATAAGTGTTGAAAGGCGTAGATTAGTGTCAAATATTTCGCTAATTGTTGGTTTGGGCAATCCTGGTTCAGAATATGCCCAAACCCGCCATAATGCAGGCTTTTGGTTCATTGAACAGCTTGCTAATAAATATGGCATTACATTAAAAAATGATCCGAAATTTCACGGAATCAGCGGACGTGGTAATATAGAAGGACACGATGTCCGTCTACTTCTACCCACTACATTTATGAACCGTTCTGGACAAAGTGTAGTTCCATTTGCAAAATTTTATCAAATTGCTCCTGAAGCAATTTTGATTGCTCATGATGAACTTGATATGAACCCTGGTGTAATTCGTCTAAAAACAGGCGGAGGACATGGTGGTCATAACGGTTTACGTGACATTGTCCCTCATATTGGTCCAAATTTTCATCGTTTACGTATTGGTATCGGACATCCTGGCTCAAAAGAGCGAGTTTCAGGTCATGTACTTGGGAAAGCACCAAGTAGTGAACAAAGTCTGATGGATGCAGCAATTGATCATGCCCTTTCTAAAGTGAAATTACTTGTTCAAGGACAAGTTCCACAGGCCATGAATCAAATTAATGCGTATAAACCAACTTAAATTGTTGAACAATCAAGCTTGCTATCTTGCTTTTTTAGGAGCAAAATGCGCATCAGCCACTTTGCCAACAGCAAAAGCTAAAGATTTCACCATAAGATCTTACTCTTAGGTCTACTCAGGAGACGCTAGCCATGCTATCTCGTTTATTAAAATGCAAAATTCACCGCGCAGTTGTAACCCATGCTGAACTTCACTATGAAGGTTCTTGTGCAATTGATGGCGTATTGATGGACTTAGCTGGTATTCGTGAATATGAAGAAATTCATGTTTGGAATGTAACCAATGGCAAACGCTTCACGACCTATGCGATTCGTGGTGAAGATAACTCTGGAATTATTTCAGTAAATGGTGGCGCTGCACATCAAGCAGATGTCGGTGATTTAGTGATTATTGCTACATTTGGTGATTTTACTGAAGCTGAAGCAAATATTCATAAACCACGTTTGGTCTATGCTAACCCAAATAATACAGTCAACCACACAGCGAATTGTATTCCTGTTCAAGTTGCCTAATTTATTCTTAGAATAAAAAAGCCCGCATTGACGGGCTTTTATCATTTTATAAATCCTTAATAGTTCCTTCCCACCAGTTCTTTTGCTGTTTGCAATTTAATGGTTGAAGCCCCTCTCCTCGCAAATCAAACAGAATCGCCTCTCCTTTTGTATTTACCTTAAATTCAGCATACTTTGCTTTCTGATAGCATTGGGCTAGACCTTCGGCAAACAAGAAACTTCGTGAAGCGGGATATAAAGCCTGTAAACGATTTTCAGGATTTTTTAAAATTAAACTTTGCCCAGCAAATGAATTGTTAATATCTAAAATTGTACGAACTACTCGATTTTGTGAATCCAAAATAACTTTTGCTGGAACAGAAGAATGATTAAAAATTACCTGATCTAGAGCCTCACTCTCACTTCCTGCAAGAGCTTTAAGAGATTGTAAATCTAACTCATAAGCCAGTGCCATATAGTCACCTTGTAAAATTGAACGCGGATCAACTGGCTTAAGCTCAATAAAAATACTTTTACTATGATCCAGATGCCATTCATTTTTCGCTATCAATCCCACAAAAAATAATGTGGTAGCTATAGCCAGAATAAGAGAAAAATATTTCTTCATTATTTTTCTCCTTCAATAAGATAGCGTTGATTTTCTTGGTGGAGCAACCAATATAAAGCCCATAGAACAAGACCAGAAATCAAAATCGATGCACTCTTTGCCAAAAAAGTTATTTGTAAGTTGTAATAAAGCTGCCAAAGTACTAAAACAAATACTGCTAGAGTGACACCATAAACAATATAATCTTTCTTTTTTATCGCCCATGTTAAAATGATAAATAAAATGAAAACTTCAAAATAGCCAAGTGCAATGAGCAATACACCAAAAAGTAAGAATGCGAAAAACACTACTCCATGCAACTGCTTATACAAATAAAAAATACTAAAGCAAAGCAACCAAAGACTAGGTAATAAATAGAAAATCCATATCTGCCGATCTTCCGAACTATCTAAAACTAGTCCCATAAAAGTATCAAAGAAAGTAGCTACTACAACTACCGTAAGCACACATAAATAGATACTACGCTCATATTGAACGATCGATTTAGCCTTCGGCAAAAACACCAAACTAAAAACAAAATAGCTGAGCAGTGTTAAATTTAAATAAGTCTGAGTGGAGTTTACTGACCACAATGAATGATCCATTTGTAGTAAGTAAATAAATGCTATGCCATAAGTAGCGAGCATTTGAATTAAAATAAAGAACCAATGGGGTTTAAAAAAATAACTTATACAGAGAATAAAAATCTGTGCAATTAGCACCCACAACATCTGATCTGTTTCAGACTCTAGATGAAACAAAAAAGCAGTCTGACCACTTATGAATAAACAATAGGCAAATTGCCGAAAAAAGTAGTGTTGAGATTTTTTCAATAAAATAGAAGCTATACAAACAAAAATAACTCCAATAATTAAAGAAACAGCTTCCCAAAATACTAATGTAAAAGCCGCGAGTGCTAGGCCAGCAAGCCAAGCTCCAATAGCTAAAGGAATTATATAAAAGCGACTTTGACGAAAAATTTTTATTAAAAAACAACTAATCAGTGCAAACCAGATAAAAATAATGCCTGCAATGAATAAAAAAATGAACTCATTTGAATCTTTAAATAAGTCATTGATCCTATCTACAAGCCATATTGTTGCAGTCACACCAAGAACAGCGGCCATCAAGCTGGCACATAATTGATCATCTTTTTTGAAGAAATAATAAAAACCGATTATTCCTGAAAAGAAAGCCGAGATCAGATAAGGAATATTTTCACCAGATAAATATTGGATCATTCCAATGATTGAAATGACTGCAAACCAAGCGATAAAGACGAAACGTAAAGCGCGATACTTCTTTATACATACCCAAAACTCTATAAGGCTTAATAAATTTAAAGCAAACAGATATAAATAAGGAAACTTTTCTAACCAAAAAGTCTGCTTAAAAAATAAAAAAAGTGTAAGTTGGCTAGTAATACAAATTAAAGCAAAAATTCCAATATTTGGTCGATATAGCCAAGGTAATAACAGCAATGTCCAAATCAGGAAAAGTAAATAACTGTCTGCTCCAGTTTGATAGACCTGCCCGATTACAGCCAAACTTAAGCCTACCATCAAGCCGCAAATACCATGTAAAGTCTGCCTAACTCCTTCACTTAAAGTATCTTTTATACTGATCCATGCTGTCACAAGTAATATAAGTGGCGGGATAGTTAGCTGGATGCTGTCTGGAAGCATTAGCCAATTAGCAGCAATTAAATAAAGAATACTGACCGCCATAAATACATAACTAAAAATATGGAGATGCTGAATAAATAAAGTATTCCTAAGGGGATAATCATCTCTTATCTGCATGAAACACCTATTTTATTTATAATTTTCTATAAAAAACATAGCATTCCATTTTCATATCAACAAGTAAGCTCTTGTTAAAAAGCTTATTTCCATTTGTGAAAATACTTATTCATAAAGAAACTTAGCATTCTACAAAAGCATCTAGCCAATTTTATCAAGCGCGCTATAATAAAACCCATCGCTTCAGGGCGGGGTGTAATTCCCCACCGGTGGTAAAGTTAATTTTTATTGATAGATTAACAAGCCCACGAGCTTAAATTTTATAATTTGAGCAGATTTGGTGAAACTCCAAAGCCGACGGTATAGTCCGGATGAAAGAAGACGACGAACTGGGATAAATCCGTTTTATTTCAGTGCCAGCCTGTTTTTACATCAGTCCTGAAATGTTCAACCGTATTTTTACGAGAGCGTTTCATTATGTCTAGCTTAATTCAACCAGAACTTTTTTTCTCAGCCCTCTCTCCTGCTGAACAACGCATTCAACAAGCATTAGAAGATATCCGTCAAGGCAAACCTGTCTTAGTTATGGATGACTTCGATCGTGAAAATGAAGCAGATTTAATTGTCGCAGCCGAAACTCTAACTGTTGAAACAATGGCACGTATGATTCGTGATGGCTCAGGTATTGTATGTTTATGCCTGACAGAAGAGTTAGCAGATCATTTAGAACTTCCACCAATGGTTTCTCAAAACTCAAGCCAGTTTCATACGGCTTTCACAGTGACTATTGAAGCAGCCCAAGGTGTTACGACAGGTGTTTCGGCTAAAGACCGTGTTACTACCATTCGAACTGCAATCAAAGATGGTGCTGCTCCAAGTGATCTTAACCGTCCGGGACATGTTTTTCCTTTACGTGCACGTAGTGGTGGAGTACTTACTCGCCGAGGTCATACCGAGGGAACAATTGATCTAGCAAGACTGGCTGGGCTTAAACCTGCTGGTGTGTTATGTGAATTAACCAACCCAGATGGCACGATGGCATCAGGTATTCAAGTTTTGGCATATGCCCAAACTCATCATTTAACCGTGATTACGATTGAAGAACTTGTTCAATACCGCCAACAACACAGTATTTAAATAAAAAAAGGTTTGGCTTTAGATAAAAGCCAAACCTTCACATTAAAATTTACTAATATTTAAGATACTTTCTTTTGTGTTGCCTGATCTTCGACGTATTCCAAAAGTTCAGAAAATTGCGTAATCATTGCTTTAGGTTGTGCTTGCTTAAGTTCCTCTGGTGTTCCGTAACCATAAGTCACAGCGACCGCCTCAATACCATTGTGGCGAGCACCTAAAACATCATATTGACGGTCACCTACCATTAAACATTCTTCTGAGTTTAATTGCTCACGTTCAAGAATATAATGAATAAGTTCAGCTTTATTGGTACGTTCTCCAGTTAACTCACTACCATAAATATTTACAAAATATTGGCTTAAGTCAAAATGATCTAAGATACGTTTTGCATAAATAGTTGGTTTAGCTGTTGCGACGAATAAACGATACCCATCTTCTCTCAATGCATTAAGTGTTTGCGCAACCGATGGATATACTTCATTTTCAAATAAACCTGTAACTGAAAAGCGCTCACGATAAGCAAGTAAAGCTTGTTCAGCCAAAGCATCATCTTGAGTGGCTAATAGTTTTGCCAATGAGGCTTTTAAAGGGGGGCCAATTGTCCAGTCAATATTTAAATCGGCAGCCAACGGAAAGCCCAACTTATCCATTGCATAGTGAATTGAAGTATGAATACCAACTTTTGGGTCTGTTAGTGTTCCATCCAAATCAATCAAAATATGTTTTATAGCCATTCAATCATTAACCCAGTAAAGTATTTAATTCAATTGGTCGAGAGTTTAATCAAACTCTCTTATACTAACGTAAATTTAAATTGAAAAGGAAATAACCGTGCGTCCAACCGTACTTTGTTTCTCGGGTTTAGACCCTTCAGGTGGTGCAGGTTTACAAGCTGATATTGAAGCGATTGGACAAAGTGGTGCTCATGCAGCGATTGCATGTACAGCCCTCACCATACAAAACTCACAACAAGTATTTGGCTTCGAAGCAACCTCAAAAGAACTATTATTAGCTCAAGCAAATGCCGTTGTAGGTGATTTGCCGATTAAATGCGTTAAGTCAGGCATGCTTGGCACCACAGATAACATTGCTGCCTTAGCGGAGTTTCTTCGTGCCCATCCAGAATATCAATATGTACTCGATCCTGTTTTGGTGGCAAACAGCGGGGGCTCTTTAGGTGATCAAGCAACTCTTGTCAAAGCTTTCGTTGAGCTTATTCCCCTAGCCACTATTATTACTCCAAATACAGTCGAATTACGTGCTCTCACGGGTGTCGATGACTTAGAACAAGCAACGCAAAAGCTATTTGAAATGGGCGCAAAAGCTGTTTTAGTCAAAGGTGGACACGAAGATACACCAGATTATATTAAAAATAGTTTATATATTAATGGTGAACTTGCAGCGAGTAGTAGTTGCCCCCGCTTAGACGGTGAGTATCACGGTTCAGGTTGTTCTTTAGCTAGTTTTATTGCTGGTCGTTTGGCTTTAGATGATTCTTTAAAAATTGCAGTTCAACATGCTGAAACATGGTTATTTGGTGTTTTAAAGAACGCCGAGACTCCGGTAGCAAATGGGCAAAAAATACCAAAAAGATTCTAGAAAAAGAAAAAGGCGCTAAAAGCGCCTTTTTTATTACCCTCAATTATTGAGGAATACGTAAAACCTGTCCTGGGAAGATTTCATCTGGATCTTTAAGCATTGGTTTGTTTGCTTCAAAGATTTTTGGATACTGATTTGCATCACCGTAAAATTCTTTAGCAATTTTTGAAAGGTTATCACCAGATTTTACTGTGTAGAATTTACTTTCTGGTTCAGGAGTTGCAACGGTCATTTGATCATCTACTTGTGCAACATGATCAATATTCCCAACAATAAGAATAATTTTCTCTTTATCCGCTTGGCTTTTTACCTGTCCTTTAATGATTGCGGTATCAGTTGCACCGTTATACGTTACAGATAAACCCTCCACCCCTAGGCCTAAACTTTTAATTAATCCTAATAATTTATTTGCGATTTCTTGTGCAGAAGGTTCTGCTGGTGTTGCCGGAGCTGGTTGTGGTTCTGCTGGTGCGGTATTTTTCTTACCAATACCTTTTACAAAATCAAAAAGACCCATCTTTTAGTCCTCATATTATTGTTTATAGTAAAGTCATTAAACTGACCCTTATTGTTATACTTCAAAAAAGATAAGCCTCTGCTATCAATTGAGGTTGATCTTGTAAAAATATGTATCTCTTTTATTTTACTCAAATAAAAAAAGCCACCTTACGGTGGCCTTCTTTTTATTCAGCAATATGCGAATTAACCAAGTTTTTTAGTTACATAGTCAATTGCAGATTGAACTGTAGTGATTTCGTTTGAATCTTCATCAGGGATAGTGATGTCGAAGTCGTTTTCGAAAGACATTACAAGTTCAACTAAATCTAAAGAGTCAGCACCTAAGTCATCCATAAAAGATGCTTCGTTTTTAATCTCTTCAGCTTTAAGACCAAGTTGTTCTGCAACTGCTTGCTTAACGCGTAGTTCGATATCGCTCACAGGAATTCTCCTCATTGCTCGTGGCGTTTGATTTGCCACTAGTTTAATTGAATATAAAAATTTTTAAAAGTTATACATCAGCCCTAGGCCATGTATAAACCACCATTTACATGTAATACCGTACCGGTAATGTAACCTGCTTTATCACTTGCAAGGAAACTCACCGCATTTGCGATATCTTGTGGCTCGCCTAAGCGATTTAAAGCCACTTGATCACTCATTTTTTTGCGAATTTCTTCACTAAGTGCATCTGTCATTTCTGTTGCAATGAAGCCTGGTGCCACACTGTTCACAGTGATTTGGCGGCTACCCATCTCTTTTGCAAGACTACGGCTAAACGCTTCAATACCTGCTTTTGCAGCAGAGTAGTTCGCCTGACCTGGGTTTGCAAAATGTGCAACAACAGAACTAATATTAATAATGCGGCCAAAGCGCGCTTTTGTCATACCTTTAAGCACACGTTTAGATAAACGATATACGGCTTTAAGGTGAATGTTGAGAATGTCATCCCAATCATCTTCTGACATACGTAGCAATAAATTGTCTTTCGTGATACCCGCATTATTAACCAAAACAAGCACAGGGCCATAGTTCTGTTCAATATGAGAAACGACTGCTTCAATCTCATCGAGATTACGCACATCGAGAGCTAAACCTGCACCTTGCTCACCAAAGCTTTCACTTAACTTTTGTGCACCAGATTCAGATGTCGCAGTACCTACAACAAAATAACCGTCTTGAATAAGTTGCTGGGCAATTGCAGCGCCAATGCCCCGACTCGCGCCCGTTACTAATGCAACTTTGCGTTCTTGTGTCATGCAATTTTTCCTTCTGCCACTAAAACAGCATTTAGGGCATCTTCCATTTTACTCTTGCTATCAATAGCAAAAGCTTTTTCTATATTTGGTAAACGCTTCGCGAGATTACTCAATACTGTACCAGGTCCACACTCAACAACGTAGTGAATACCTTGGTCTTGTAAAAACTGCATCGTGTCTGTCCATTGTACAGATTGGTACAATTGAGCAGTTAACGCCTGACGCAATTGAGCAACATCGGTAGCTATTCCCGCGTTGACATTTTGTATTACAGGAATGGTAGGCAGCTCAATGGCAGTTTGTTCCAAAGCTTCTGCAAATTTTTCAGCAGCAGGTTTCATCAATGAACAATGCGAAGGAACCGACACAGGTAAAGCAATTGCCTTAGCAGACTGCTCTTTTGCCAAAGCCATCACTTGTTGTACAGATGCTGCACTTCCAGCAATCACTACTTGGCCTTGTGAATTATAGTTTGCAGCTTCTACTGAACCTTGACCTTCTGCATTCACGATTTGGCAAAGTTCAACCACTTTTTCATCAGCCAAACCAAGGATTGCAGCCATAGCCCCTTCACCTTGAGGAACAGCACTTTGCATGAGTTTGCCACGCAAATTCACTAGTTTCACTGCATCTGCCAAGCTCATAGATTCTGCAGCAACCAAAGCACTGTATTCACCTAGAGAATGTCCTGCAAGATACTTAGGTGCCAGACCGCCTAAATCAAGCCATACACGCCATAGAGCGATACTGGCAGTTAATAACACAGGTTGGGTATTTTCTGTTTGGTTGAGGCCTTCACCACTTTGCGCGATATGCCACAGATCGAATCCAAGCGCATCTGAAGCTTCAGCAAAGGTTTGCCCAACCCCACTAAACTGTTCTGCTAGTTCAGCAAGCATACCGACTTTTTGTGAACCTTGACCTGGAAACACAAACGCAGTTTTTGTGGCTAAAGCTACTTGTTCAAGACGTTTAGCAGACATAAGAAATCCTTTTTTGGGTTTTCACTCATTTCTGGAGCGGAAATTTAACATGTTATTTATATTTTTATAATTGCGAAAAACAACAAAAAAAGGGAGCTTTCGCTCCCATTTTTTCTATACTTAAGCATCACGCTTAATGCATATCATACAATTATTCAGCATCAGCTGCTTTAGCGAATAATTGACGACCACGGTAGAAACCGTCTTTAGTCACGTGGTGACGACGATGAGTTTCACCAGTTGCTTGGTCTACTGTTAATGCATTCTCGGTTAAAGCGTCATGTGAACGGCGCATGTCACGGCGAGAGCGACTTTTACGGTTTTGCTGAACGGCCATGATGGCTCCTTACAAAGATCGAAAAAATGGATCAGAACAAATTCAGTTGTCTTATCTCACAATTATATCACAAATTATGAGTTAAGTTTACCCTTCAAACCTGCCAAAACATCAAACGGATTATCCCGTTTTTCTTCAACAACATTTTGAATGGTAGGTTGATGTTTATTTTCACAAGCATCATGCTTGGGAGATAAAGGCACCAACAATAACAGTTCATCTTCTAGTAGTGCGAGTAAGTTAATCGAGGCTGGCGTATCATAATCACCTTTCGTCGTAAACTCACTTTCACCTAAAACGATGAAATCAGCATCCTCATCCAAGCGCTCTATCAGTGACTCATCATCCATTAATGCAATATGGAAGTCTAAGACAAGAGGCATTTCAACAGGTTCCAAACAACGTTGGCACTCCATTGGAACTTTCGTGTCCATATGACCATCCATCCACACAATGCGATGATATGCATCCATTGATAGCTTACAGTCTATGTTGATCAATTGGTTATCAATTGATCCAACAGCTTCACGAGCGATACGAGCAAAGCGAGACAGGGGCAGTTGACCTGACCATGTAAAGCCTTGTTCAGCCCATTTAAACGGCTCAATCTGTGCCGGAAAGGTATTTGCTGACATAATTAAGGCGGCAATTCTACAAATTCATCGGTACTCTGTCAAAGATTAAGATACAATTTTGCACTTCTTTAGACAGAACTCGGGGTAAATTAAGCAATGCACCTGTTGCAGCCGCAACCTGAAGTTAACTCTTCATTACTCGTTTGCACCCATTCAACTCATCAGAACACTCTTGTACCTGACACGGTGCAACTCTCACCATGGTCAAGCTCAAAATCAGAGTCTGAGCAAGTCGATTGGCTTATTTTACACTTTAATCACTGGTTTTCCCACCATAATGTGACATTAGTTCGTGGAGATTTTGAACCAGAATATTTCCCGGTAACAAATCAGGGCCCGGCTAAAATCCAATTCGCCCATGGTTTTTTTAACAGTGCCCTTCACGAAATCAGTCATTGGTCGATCGCTGGTGAAAAACGCCGCCTATTACCTGATTTAGGATATTGGTATGCACCGGATGGTCGCACTCAAGAGCAACAAAGTCTATTTGAACAAGTAGAAATTAAGCCGCAGGCAATTGAATGGTTGTTCTCTCAGTCTTTTGGTAGAAAGTTTAGAGTTTCGCTTGATAACCTGACAGGTGATGGCGGAGATGGCAAAATATTTAAAGATAATGTTTATGCTCAAGTACAACGTTACTTTTCAGGTGAAGCCAAGTTGCCACGTGATGCAGCAGCGTTTATTGGCTTTATTTGCCAATGTACACGTTCGGGTACACCATTACAATTAAATGAATTCAAACGTGAACTCCTTGATTAATTGACAAAAAAACTACGTTCACTACTTGTCTAGTTCATTTAAAAAGCCTAATAATTATTTTTAACACTGGCGTGATGGAGTCTCCAAAATATGATGCATTTACATGTACATCCTGAAAATCCACAGCAACGCCTCATTAGCCAAGCGGTTGAACGTATTCGTGCGGGAGATGTTGTGGTTTACCCTACCGATGCTGCCTACGCAATTGGCTGTCAGATCGGTAATAAAAATGCTATGGAACGTATTGCGCAGATTCGCGGTTTAGGGCCGAAGCACCAATATGCAATTATGTGCTGCGATTTATCTGACATAGCAACTTATGCAAAAGTTGATAATGCAACTTATCGTTTATTGAAAGCAAATACCCCAGCCATTACGACTTTCATTTTACCTGCAACCAGTGAAGTTCCTCGTAGGTTGATGCACCCTAAAAAGAAAACCATTGGCTTACGTATTCCAAGTAACCCAATTTGTCAGGCTCTATTAAAAGAACTTGGTGAACCCCTACTCACCAGTACATTAATTTTACCAGGACAAGAAGATCCCCTAGACGATCCATACGATATTGAAAATCAATTAGATAAAAGAATTGATGTATTTATTGATGGCGGTTTCGGCACTTTAACAAGCACAAGTATTGTTGATTTATCGGGTGAACATCCTGAAATTATTCGCCGTGGTATTGGCGATGTAAGTGCTTTTGAATAAGCACTTACAATTTTTACCAATAGTTTTAAAAAAAGTATTATCACTCAAAAAAATACTCTTTATTTATTTTGGATTTTTTTTACACTTTAGTCGTTAAGTAATTTATTAAAAGGCACAATTCATTTAGAATGATTTCCACTATCTGCTGTTCTTCTATTTACAGCTCTCTTTGACTTGAATAACAAGTCTCATGCTTTTGAAAATTCGCGTGGCTTATAATCGTAATGAATCAATCACTTCATCAATCCATGGAAGACGCTCCACACATCCGTGTTTTAGATGAGTGGCATGACAAAATTCCTGAAGATCTCTATATACCTCCTGCTGCATTTGAGATTTTGCTCGAACAGTTTGAAGGTCCACTAGATTTTTTAATTTATCTGATTCAAAAAAACGGTTTTGATTTAATTCAAGTCGATATCGCTCCTATAGCAACTCAATATTTAACCTATATGGATAGTATGAAGTCGTTAAATATTGAGCTGACCGCTGATTATATGGTGATGGCAGCTTTATTGGCTGACCTGAAATCTCGTCTACTTTTGCCAAAACCTACGGTTATAAGTATTGAAAAAGATCCTAAACAGGAACTTATTGATCGACTTGAAACTTATCTACGCATTAAGCAAGCGGCTGAGCGTTTAGGTCAAATGCCCATTCTTGAGCGTGATACATTCAGTGTAAATGTAAGCTTAGGTCATATCGCTCCTGTTTATGAAGGCTATGATATTTCAGCATTACATGATGCATTGTTCTGTGTGTTTAATCGCCCAGAACCCGTTATTCATGTCGTGGCTCAAGAGCCTGTATTACTCGAAGAACGCATTGCATATATTGAAGAGAAATTAGAGTCTGGTGACGTGTTAAGTTTTAAAGAATTACTCAATCCTTTGCAAGGTCGCATGGGAATGGTTGTGACTTTTATGGCTGTTTTAGAGTTAACCCGACAACAGCGAGTTAAAATTATTGCCTCTGGTATTGAAGCTCCCCTTGCAATTCAAGGATCTTCAATATGAGCTTTGAACAAAATAATAGTGATTTGTCATTAGCTGACATTCATCACGAAGTCTTATTACAACTTGAAGCAATTATTTTTGCCAGTGAAGCACCCGTTTCAATTGCCCGTTTAAAAGAAGCATTTAATAATCAGTATAATAAACAACAGCTTCGTCAACTTTTACAACAGCTTGCGCTATTACAACATGGCCGATCTATTGAGTTGATTGAAACAGCGCAAGGGTTTCGCTTTCAGGTAAGATCTAAATATCGTAGTATTATTGCGCAAATATGGCCAGAGCGACCAACAAAACTGTCGCCTTCATTACTAGAAACACTGGCCGTCATTGCTTATCATCAACCGGTTACCCGCGCTGATATTGAACAAATTCGTGGTGTGTCTAATAATAGTCAGATTCTTAGAACACTATTTGACTGGAACTGGATTAAAGAAGCCGGTTTTAGAGATTTACCCGGAAGACCTGCGTTGCTAATTACAACGCCTCAGTTTCTGAATGCTTTTGGTCTAGCTTCGCTAGGCCAATTGCCTCCCCTACAGAACGCCAAGGAAGCCTTTATGGCCCTCGATGCAAATGCACCGAAATCATAAAGAGGTGGACTGTTGATCATTATGTCTAAGGTTGTGCTGTCATGAGTGAAAAATTGCAAAAAGTATTAGCGCGGATCGGATTAGGTTCCCGCCGATATATGGAAGAGGTTATTGCCGCAGGACGCGTGAGTGTGAACGGCCGTGTTGCCCAAGTGGGTGAGCGCATTGAACCAGGCGATGAATTACGCATTGATGGCCGTAAAGTTCAGTTTCAAATTGAAGACGAAATTCGTCGTCGTGTATTGATTTACTATAAGCCAGAGGGCGAAATCTGTTCACGTAATGACCCTGAAAAACGCCCAACCGTATTTGATCATTTACCACAAATTGCAAATGACCGCTGGGTAATGGTAGGTCGTCTAGATATTAACAGTACTGGTTTATTGTTGTTCACAAATGATGGTGAGCTTGCTAACCGCTTAATGCACCCATCAAATGAAATTGAACGTGAATATGCTGTTCGAGTTATGGGTGAAGTAACGCCTAAAATACGCCAAAAAATGGTAACTGGTGTAGAGCTTGAAGATGGTCCAGCTAAATTTGAGTCTTTCTCGGAAATTGGTGGTGAAGGTATTAACCGCTGGTACCAAGTAGTGGTGAAAGAAGGTCGTAACCGTGAGGTTCGTCGTATTTTTGAATCACAAGAACTTAAAGTAAGCCGCTTATTGCGTACACGCTACGGTACAGTTATTTTACCACGCGAATTACGTACTGGCCGCTGGATGGAACTTGATAAAACTGATATCGATAATCTAGCAAAATCAGTTGAATTAAAACCACGTCAAGGTACAGGTTTATTTGGTATGGCAAAACGTCGTACTGACCGTATGACTGAAAAACCAATGGCAGCTCGTCGTGGTGGTTTCTTGCGTCAACAACGTCGCGATGATGAAAAAGAAGCTCCTGTAAATACTGGTAACCAACGCAAATCGACTGGTTTTAACCGTGGTTCTAAGAAATTCTAAAATATTAAATAATGCATAAAAAAACCGCTCTTATAAGAGCGGTTTTTTTATAGCCTATTTTAAATTAATTCATTTTTGCCAACTCAATCCACTCAGCTTCAGGGAAATGAATTGCTAAATAGTCTTTCAAATAATTTGACGTATCTTGAGAAATTAATGGATCTTTTGATTCATCTTTTAAGTTATATACCAAAGCTTGCAACTTCAGTCCACGAGACTTGAGCGCTTCAAGACTAAGTAAAGTATGGTTAATACTTCCTAAACGACCCGATGTTACTAAAATAACGGGGAACTGGTGCTGAGCAATATAATCGATGGTGAGTAAACTTGTAGTTAATGGCACCATTAATCCACCAGCCCCTTCGAGTAAAACAATATCAAAACGCTCAGCTAATGTTTGAGTTGCATTTTCAATTTTTTGAAAGTCAATTTCTCTGTTATCTAGGCGTGTTGCCAGATGAGGCGAAGCAGGATAACTAAAAATTTCCGGCATGGTGAGCTTTTCATGATCTTCTTGAAACCAACCCTGTCCCATAATTTCACGATGCTTTTCAATATCTTCAGAAATATCAGCATTACCCGTCTGAATGAGTTTTTGGGTAATCACTTTTTTACCCTGCTCAGTCCATAATTTTGCTAAAAAGCCTGTAGCGTAGGTCTTACCAATTTCGGTATCAATCCCACTCACAAAATAGATCTGACCACTCATTTACTTCATTCTCCGGGCAATACAATAGATCGGATGATATGTTAAGGAATATCCCTCAGCATGCTTAAACCGATCATAATCTTGATAAAACTGTTGTAAAGTTTGCTTAGTCCAACGATGCTGAGCAGTTGCAGTCACACCTGTTGCTTTTAAATGCTGCAATACAGCTTTAGGCGAATCGAAATAGAGTTGGGCTTCTGACTCAGACAAATGCAGAACTTCAAAACCCGCCAAAGTTAAGGCATTGTTCCAATTTTCAATAGACCAATAACTTAAACCTTGCCCTGTTAATTCTTTAATCTCGGTTAAGTTTCTTGGCCCAAAAGTTGAAAAACATAACCAGCCTTTTTCATTTAAAGCAGTATGACAATGTTGAAGTACACGAGGTAAATCTTGCATCCATTGCAAAGCCGAACCAGAAACGATCATGTCGAGCTGCTGCGGAAACACTAAAGTTTCAACATCCCCAATCAACCATTTCAAATTTTCTTGATGGTTAAAGTGCTGTTGCACATCTGCATACAAGTCATTCAAAATTAACTCTTCAATCTGAAAAGATGCAGCAATAAGACGAGTTAAATTGCCAGAACCACAACCAATTTCAAAGACACGTGACATCGTTGTAGGGCAAAACTGCTGGAGTAAAACCGTTAAATTTTGGCAAATTTGTTTTTGAACAATTGCATGCTCTGAATAGCTTTGCCCCGCTTTGGCAAAACGCTGGGCAACCAAGTTTTTATTCAGACTCACAGAAAACTCACCAATTCTTCAAGCTCATGTTGCTGTACCATTGACGTTAAAGAAATACGCAAACGCGAACTATTTTTAGGTACTGTTGGTGGGCGCACAGGCATGGCATAAAAACCACTTTGCTGAACCTGCTTTGCCTTATCGATAGCAGCCTGACTTTCTCCCACAATGACTGGAATAATATGGCTGGTCGATGGACTTACATAACCCTTTTGCACAACAGCTTGTTGAAGATATTGGCTAATATTTTTTAAATGTTCACGCTGAGATTGAGCAACTAATACTTTTTGAAAAATAAAGTCTGCCCAAGCCATCACAATCGGCGGTTGAGCAGTACTGAAAATAAGCGGACGCATTTTATTAATTAAATAGTCTTTAATAATTGGGTGACAAATAATGTATCCCCCCACTGCTGCTAGTGCTTTACCTAATGTCCCCACTAAAAAATCAATATCGTGAATGACATTATATTGTTCAGCACACCCTAAACCTTGTTCGCCACGCACACCAATTGAATGTGCTTCATCAACATACAGCATAGTTTTGGCAAAGCGTTTTTTTAGCTGCACTAAAGCGGCTAAATCAGTTTCATCACCATCCATACTGAAAATACTTTCTGTGACCACAATGATTCGTTCAATCTTGTCATCATCATGATATTTTTGCAAAAGTTGCTCTAGGTGCTGCAAATCATTATGGCGATAACGTACATATTGCGCACCCGATAAACGTATACCGTCGATCATGCTCGCATGAACCAGCTTATCAGCCAAAATTAAAGTTTTCCCATCGGCAACAGCTGGCAAAATACCAATATTCATATGGTAGCCACTATTAAATAATAGTGCTGCCCGACCACCAAATGCTTGGCTTAGGCTATTTTCTAATTGTTCATATTCTTCAAAATTACCCGTTAATAAACGTGATGATGAAGAACTAAAATAGCTACGTTCGACTGGAAAATTTTCTAAAAACTCTTCACGAAGTTTTACATCTGCAGCTAATCCAAGATAATCGTTTGAAGCCAAGTTCAGCATCGTTTTATTTTGAATCGTAATAAAACGCTCATGCTGTACATTTTGAGTGAACTGTCTGAAATTGCCGTGTTGTTTTAGTTCATCTAATTCGATAGCAAAATGATCAAGCAACGACATTTCAATGCACTCCCTGCATGGTTTCAACAACCTCAACCATCTGCTCAAGCAAATAGCTTAATTCCTGACTGGTAATCACATAAGGTGGCATTACATACACCAATTTACCAAAAGGACGAATCCAAATTCCACGATCAACAAACTGTTGCTGCAACGTTTTCATATCAACATTAACAGTGAGTTCAACTACCCCTATTGCCCCCAATACTCTTACATCAGCAACATAATCAAGCTGATTGAGTGGTGTTAAGTATTGAGTAAGTTGTTGTTCAATTCGCTCAATATTGGCTTGCCAATCTTGCTCAATTAATAATTGCGTACTTTTTAAGGCAACAGCACAAGCAAGTGGGTTAGCCATAAAGGTTGGACCATGCATAAATATGCCAGCCTCACCCCGACTAATGGTCTCGGCAACATGCTTCGTCGTTAAAGTTGCCGACAATGTCATATAACCGCCTGTTAGCCCTTTACCTATGCACATAATATCCGGCTCGACCTGTGCATGTTCCCACGCAAAGAGCTTACCAGTACGCCCAAAGCCTGTCGCAATTTCGTCAAAAATTAATAACAGATTATATTGTTCACAAAGTGCTTTGGCTTGACGTAGATATTCAGGATGATAAAAACGCATGCCGCCTGCACCCTGTACAATCGGCTCAATAATTAAGGCTGCAAGATGCTCATGATTTTGCTGAATCGCTTGTTCTAATTCTGCAATATCTTGTGGATTCCATTCTTCATGAAATTTGGTTTGTGGTGCTGCAACAAAAAGACGATTTGGTAAGCTTGTACCAAAAATCTGATGCATGCCTGTAACTGGATCACACACCGACATCGCATTCCATGTATCCCCATGGTAGCCAGAACGCGTTGTAATAAAATTTGTTTTTTGCGGTTTATCTTGAGCGGTCCAAAACTGCACTGCCATTTTCAAAGCAACTTCAACGGCAACAGAGCCAGAGTCTGCATAGAAAATTTTATCGAGACTTGGCGGGGTAATTTTTAAAAGAATTTTTCCAAGTTCAATTGCAGGGTCATGCGTTAAACCACCAAACATGATGTGAGACATGTTTTGTAATTGATCGGTCACTGCCTGATTAAGTTCAGGATGGTTATAACCGTGAATCGCACACCACCAAGATGACATACCATCAATTAAAGACCTACCATCATCTAACTCAATCGTCGCGCCATAGGCACGTTTAACTTTAAATGTTGGTAAAGGTTGGGTGATTGAAGTATAAGGATGCCAAATATGTTCCAAATCAAAATTATCGGTCATCCTATTTACCCTTTTACAGCGTTCAAATCTTTCATTGAACACATGTTAAACCTGTTAAGAATGAAAGAAAATTGCGATATCAATCAAAGCTGATTAACTTTGCTGATGAATTGTTAAAAATTGGCAGATTTCTTCAATTGTTCGTTCTACTTGTAGATATGGAAAAGCATGAGTAGCTTCATTTAATACTTTGTATTTCATCTTTTCTGTCGCGATATGTGCAAAATTTTCCTCAATTTTGCAAGGAATGACACCATCTTGCTCTGCAAATAAATGAAGCTGTGGACCTGAGTAATTTTT
Source organism: Acinetobacter sp. M5A5_2a (assembly GCF_053345265.1). NCBI lineage: Bacteria > Pseudomonadati > Pseudomonadota > Gammaproteobacteria > Moraxellales > Moraxellaceae > Acinetobacter > Acinetobacter sp. M5A5_2a. The sequence goes on from NZ_JBKEZV010000013.1 coordinate 45,451, forward strand.
TAAGTTATCTACCAAGTTTAGATGCTCTAACATTTCTAACCCTTGTAATAACAACTCATAAGAGGGTGGATTTGCTATATTTTGCATGTTTAGCCAATCTTTTTTAGCTTGTGCTGATCCTTGAGTAATTAAATAATAAAAGCGCTTTAAAGTGGCTTGTTGGTTTTGCAAAAAAGAAGTTTTAAATTGACTGAACACATCAGCAGGCATTGCAGTCTGCCAATTAGTGTTGGCAACAAAACATGGATTAGAAGCAAGTGTAATTAAAGTTTTAGTTAGACCAGTGCTCTTATAAAAAGAATCAACTAAGTAAGCTGCTAACTGACCTCCTAAAGACCACCCAATTACAGTATCGACATCATTCAATAAATTAAACTGTTTCTGGAAACTTTCAGTTAAAACATCAAATATATTAATAAGTTGTATATCAAAACCCGTTTTTTCCAAATGCAACTTTAGAGATTGCAAAGGTTCCACGCCTACTCCCCATCCTGTAATCAATAAAATTTTATTTTGTAACGTCATATTCTTACCCAAAGCTCATTTAGTGCAAATTATATATTAATATTTTAAGAAAATATCTTTTAAAATCAGCCATAAAATTTAAAAATATTGATTTTAAATCATACATTAAAACCCATTAATATTCTGAAATATATTGATAAATAAAACGCGCATTATTAATAGGAAACATACAAAAATTTAATTATCTAAACATTGAAGCCAATCAAAAAACAACATACTCCACACTTCGCCTATAAATCCATTATGCAATGTAATTAATGTTAATACTTATGTTTTTTTATTAAAAGAAATGACTAATCAATTAACTTTAATGTTAGAAGATTAATTATTGATCAAAAAATATTGGGAAGGCTAATATGAACAGTCAAAGTACAATATCTGATAGGAGAGAAGAAAACACATATTTTGTTACATCCAGTGATATTATAAATACTTTATCCTTAGATAAAAATTACTGCTTATTTTTAGATATTGATGGAACATTAGCATCATTTCAAATTAAACCTGAGCAGAGTTTTATTCCAAAAACTACATTAGAAATTATAAAAAAAATTATTGAATTAAATATTCCGGTTATTGCTGTAACAGGTCGTGATATAGAAACAGCAGGCAAGCTGCTACACCCTCTTGAAGTTCTTATCGCAGGTTTACATGGTTTAGATATTTATTTTAGTTCAGATAATTATATTCGACCAGATTTAAGTAGTATTAATTTTAAAAAATTAAAACAAGATATTATAAAATCTTGTGAAAAATATCCTGAGTTATTAATTGAAGACAAAGGATATTCTATTGCTTTACATTATCGCAAAAACCCCAACTTAGAAAATCATGCACTCAATATAATGCAACAGATTAAATCCTTTTACCCCCAGTTAAAAATAAATAGGGGAAAATTTGTTATTGAATTAATTCCTCACCAAGCTGACAAAGGTAAAGCAATTCAAACTATATTAAATCATCTTAATTTACCCTCAGCGTTACCTATTTTTATAGGAGATGATTTAACAGATGAATCTGGTTTTATTTGTATTAATCAGCAATCTGGCCTCACTATTAAAGTAGGTTCTGGTGAAACACATGCCAAATATAGATTAAAAGATATCGATGATGTCGCTAATTTTCTTTTTTTATTTCAAAACAGAATAAAAAACTTATATGTCAAAAATAGCCGAAATCAGAATGGAGAAAAAATATGTCTAAATTAATCGTATTATCGAACCGAATAAGTATGCCATCTGGTAAGGCTTCAGCAGGTGGCCTTGCTGTAGCTGTACAAGATGCATTGAATGATAGCAATGGTATTTGGTTAGGCTGGAATGGTCTGCAAATTACCGATAGCGAAGCGCCAGAATTTGAGCAAGCCTATTCTCAGGGAATTGACTACATTACCTGCCCTCTCACTCATCAACAATACGCGCAATATTACTGTGGTTTTGCAAATAAGGTTCTGTGGCCAGCGATGCATGACCGAGAGGATCTTATTGAATATGATTCGCAAGAATATAATACCTATCAAAAGGTCAATCGATTATTCGCTGAAAAGTTAAAACAGCTGGCTCAGCCTGAAGATATCATTTGGATACATGATTATCATTTTTTTAGTGTAGCCCGTTACTGCCGTGAATTAGGCATGCAAAATAAAATTGGTTTCTTTCTACATATCCCTTTTGCTAGCCTGAACATATGGCTCAAAATTCCCGTGGCTCGAGAATTAATTCAAGACTTGAGCCAATATGATGTGATTGGTTTACAAACCCAGATTGATCAAAATGCATGTATGCAAACATGTTTAAGTTTACTTGAAGCTCAGAAAATTCACCGTGACAGTATCAGCTACAAAAAACGTCAAATACTAATTAAATCGTACCCGATTGGTGTTCAGCCGGAGCTTATTCAAAAACAAGCCCAACAAGATTTGCCAAGCCCTTGTGTGTTTAATTTTGAAGAAATACCTCGTCAAAAAACAATCATTGGGGTTGACCGAATTGATTATTCAAAAGGTTTACTTGAGCGTTTTAATGCATTTGCAACCTTCTTAGAAACTAATCCTGAATATCATGGCTTAGTCCGACATCTGCAAGTTGCAACACCGTCACGTACTGATATTGCAGTTTATCAACGTTTATACGAACGTTTTAAAAACAAGCTGGAATTGATTAATGAAGAGTTTGCACATGAAGACTGGAGACCTGTAGATTGCTGCTATGACACTGTTCAACACCATAATCTCATGCATATTTACCGCCATTCAGATATTTGCTGGATTAGTTCACTACGCGATGGTATGAACCTAGTCGCTAAAGAATATATTGCAGCTCAAGATCCAGAGAATCCTGGCGTACTAATTTTATCTAAATATGCGGGTGCTGCTGAGCAGATGTCTCAAGCCTTGATTGTTGATCCGCAAGATAGAGCGGCAATGATGGATGCTTTAAAAATGGCTTTAGAAATGTCTAAAGCTGAGCGTATCAATCGTTATCAACAATTGATAGAGGATTTATCAGCATCTGATCTTACTCATTGGAGAAACGATTTCTTAGATGATTTGGAAAAAACACCAACTTTACTAATGAAACCTCAGCGCTTATTACAAGACAATTATCAATCTATCTATCAGGTTTTATAAATCTAAATAAAAGAACATCGAGAAATTAAATTCTCGATGTTCTTTAGATTGTTTCTATTATTTATAAATTAATTCGCCTTTGCGAGCGTAAAGCAGTTAAGTAAAGCAATAATAAATAGTAATACTGCTACACCTGTTAAAACTGTACTTAAACCGGTCCATTCACCAATTAAACCAATTAAAGCTGGCCCACTTAAGGAACCTGTATAGGCAATCGTTGATACTAAAGAAAGTGCCGCTGCTTTAGGCATATCGTTTTGTCGACCTACGCGAGAAAACATAACGGGCACAATATTGGAACAGCCTAATCCTAAAAGTGCATAGCCTAATACAACCACTTGCCATACGGGTGCGGTCACAATAACAGCCATACCAATTGCTGCACCAATGGCACTATAAGTTACAACATTTTTTTCACCCCATTGCTTTAGCAAGATATAGCCCGTAAAACGTCCAGTCGTCATGCTCAGAGCAAAAAAGGTATAAGCAAGACCAGCAAAGGCTGGATTAAGTTCATACTTACTTGTTAAATAAATACCACCCCAATCCATTGCCGCACCTTCTGATAAAAAGGCAATAAAACACATCATGCCAATAAGCAGAATAATGCCGTTAGGTCGATAGAGTTTTTTAGGTGTATCGGCTTCTTGATGTGGCTTTTCATCCTGTTCAAAAGACGTTAAACAAGGAGGAATAGCAACTGCACCAATGACGAGCAAAATCATGACAACAGACAAAGTACTCATTAATGGAGAAAGACCTACTGCCAATAATGCAGTCACCAGCATAGCCCCAGTTAAGCCGCCAAGGCTGCACATTCCATGGAAGCTAGACATCAGAGCCCGCAGACTATGTTTTTCAACAACCACTGCCTGTAAATTTATAGCTACCCCAAGACAGCCTGCTGCCGACCCAAACACAAATAATGCTACAGCCATCATCACAATGCTGTTCCACATCGTTAGGCTAGGTAATAACACCATTAACAGCATCAATGCCAACGCAATTAATGGCCGACATCCCCAACGCTTGACTAAAGCACCAGTCGCAGGCATCGCAATCATTGAGCCGATACCCATACAAAGCAAAAGCAAACCAAAATCGGCATGATTGAGGTTTAAACGTTGCTGTGCAAAAGGAATCAGTGGTGCCCAAGCTGCGGTCGCAAAACCTAAACTAAAAAAGCTTAGTCGTGTTGCAAGACGCTGCGTGCTTAAGAGAGTAGCTGTATCTAAAACAGCAGGTTTGGTAAATAACATATTTCGCGAACTCACCATAAAATCATTGGCGATCCATACCAACCGATTTTCCATAGAAAAACCCTTGCCTCATGAAGTTTCTAGGCAAGGGTTTTGTTGGCGAAATTATATCCAATTTCATAAAAAAAACAGGGGGTGTGATACAATTTTTATGATTTTTTTGTAACCGCCAAAGCCTTATATACTAAGGCTTTGAATATATTAAATTTGAGAAAAATACTTTTTTATTTCTATTTTATTAAAGCTAAAAATCAGGCGATAAAAAACCCAGCATCAGCTGGGTTTTTTATTAAATTTGAGATTGAATATAGTTTTGTAAGCCAATCAACTCAATTAAACGTAATTGCTTTTCTAACCAGTAGGTATGGTCTTCTTCAGTATCAGATAATTGTTGACGTAACATATCACGGCTAATGTAATCGCCTTTCTCTTCACAGAGTTTGATACCTGTCGCTAATTTTTCACGAACATGATATTCAAGCGCCAAATCAGCTTTTAAACAAGAAACAACGTCTGTACCGACATTAATGTCTTCACGGTGCATGTTTGGTTTAGCACCTAAAAACAATACACGGCGAATGATCGCATCAGCATGAGAAGCTTCTTCTTGCATCTCATGATCAATACGTTCATAAATTTTATTTAAACCCCAATCTTCGTACATACGAGAATGGATTAGATATTGATCACGGGCAGCCAATTCTCCGCCAATGAGCATATTTAAATAGTCTATGACTTCTGGATTGCCACGCATAATAAATCTCCTATCGTATGAGAACTATTATGGGCAATCTTAAAAATGATTGCAAAGTAAAAAATAGTTAAGTTTATGATTTTTATCAAATTAAAATGAGAAACATACGCATTTGCAGTTTAAGTTAATTAAATTTTCTCTGCAAAAAGAAACGCTTGTCCGATTTATACATCCAGACAAGCGTTAAAATATGACATAAACCATCAATTTATTATTTTGTAACTAAAATCAATGGTTCTTATTTCGGTAGGTTTATTCGCTTAAGGTCTGCCCATAGCTCGCCATAAGAGATAAGAAATCAGTCTCATTCATAACGACAATACCAAGTTTTGATGCTTTTTCTAACTTAGAACCAGCCTTCTCACCCGCAACAACACATTTCGTTTTGCTCGATACACTACCGCTCACACGCGCACCTAAAGCTTGTAGCATTTGAGTCGCTTGATCACGGGTCATTTGCTCTAATGTACCTGTTAAAACCCAACTCTCACCATTTAATGGCTGACGCGTTGGTGCAGTCGGCGCATCCCAATGAATTCCTGCTGCAATTAAACGATCTAGCACTTCAATGTTATGAGGTGCCAAGAAAAAGTCAGCAATCCATTCTGCGGTAATATCGCCGACATCCGGTGTTTTCTTTAAAGCTTCAACATCGGCAGCTTTTAGGGCTTCTAAAGTTTGGAATGTATTCGCTAACATTCTGGCAGTAGTTTCACCGACCCCACGAATTCCTAAAGCATAAATAAAACGAGCAAGAGTTGTCTTTTTACTGGCTTCGATGGCATCAATCAGATTTTGTACCGACTTCTCGCCCATTTTCTCAATACCGAGTAAAGTTTCTCGGTGCTCATGTAAATGATAGATATCGGCAACATCTTTGAGCAAATCGAGATGTAATAAAGACTCTACCCAACGATCGCCCAAACCTTCAATATCAAGCGCCTTACGTGACACGAAATGACGAATGGCTTCAATTCGCTGAGCAGCACAGTAAAGACCACCAGAACAACGTGCTAAGGCTTCCCCTTCTGGCATTACAACGGGTGAGGCACAAACAGGACAGCTTTCAGGTAAATGTACAATTTCAGCATCAGGTGAGCGGAACTCTGGCCAGACTTTTTCTACTTTAGGAATAACATCGCCAGTACGATAAACACTAACCGTATCGCCAACACGTACATCAAGACGATGGATTTCACCAATGTTGTGTAAAGTTACATTGGAAACCGTAACACCCCCCACAAATACAGGGTTTAAGCGTGCTACAGGAGTCAAAGTACCTGTACGCCCCACTTGCCAATCAATCTGATCCACCGTAGTTAATGCAGCTTGTGCAGGGAATTTATAGGCAGTCGCCCAACGTGGCTCACGACTTAAAAAACCAAGTTGTTGTTGTTGTTTTAAGTCATCAACCTTTACGACCATTCCATCAATTTCAACTTGTAAATCGGGACGTTCTTGCTGAATTTGCTCATAGCGCTGCTGTACTTCTTGAATTGAATTACACAAATATTGACGTTCAGCAATTTCAAATCCAAGTTTCGTTAGCCATTGCAGGCTATCATGCATCGTGGTTAAGCCATGATTTGGTTCGCACTGAGCAATACCATACGCATAAAACGCTAACGGTCTACCAGCAGCAATATTCGGATCGAGCTGTCTTAAACTACCAGCTGCTGCATTACGAGGATTTGCGAATGTTTTATCGCCTTTTGCTTCCTGATCGGCATTGAGTTTTTCAAAGCCAGACTTTGGCATGAGCACTTCACCACGTACTTCAAGCAGTCGTGGAATTTCAAAATGATCCGAATGCAACACTTTAGGCAAGTTGCGAATAGTTTTAACGTTCTGGGTAATGTCTTCTCCAGTTTCTCCGTCACCACGTGTAACCCCACGTATTAACACACCGTTTTCATACCAAAGCGAAATCGCAAGACCATCGAGTTTTAGTTCTACTTCATATTGTACTTTTTGATTGGGCAAACGCTCTTCGACACGGCGTGCAAATGCAAACAAGTCTTCCTGATTAAAAACATTCCCCAAAGAAAGCATAGGAACCACATGGGTCACACTTTGAAATTTAGAGAGTGCTTGTCCACCTACTTTTGTAGTTGGGGAGTCTGATTGAACCTGTTCTGGATATTGCTCTTCTAAAGCTTTTAACTGGTGAAATAAATGATCATATTCACTGTCCGAGATTGTCGGCTGATCCATCACATAATATGCATGGTTATGCTTTGCAATCAGTTGAATAAGCTGACGCATCTGTTCGATCACGGAAGTTGTTGCCATTATGTTATTCACCATAAAAAAGGGTGGAAATTTCTCCACCCTGAACTGCGACTAGATATGTTGCAATTATCGCAACGAATGTAAAAAATTAAAACTAGGCAGTCGCCTGTGCCGGACGATAATCAATCACATGATGACGCCAGTGCTCTTTTAACTGTGGTGTAAATTCAAGATTATTCTCATCATAAACTTTGCCGTCAATTTCACGAGCAATTAAACCTGCAATACTCGCCATCATGTCAAAACCAGTTACAGCTTTACTGTTTGGAAGCGCAAGGAAAAATGCCAACCCTTGGACTTGTTCAGTAGATAAGGTTTCAAGATCAAACCCAGCTGGTCCATTGTCCGTCATACGCAGTACTGAAAACATAAGTACGCTCGGCTCATCAGTATTTTCATAGCGATGGAAACATGACATTTCGCCATAACGTAACCCGTATTTCAGCAGTACTTTAAGTGCTTTATCACCAGACAACGCGCGACGAGGGTTCGGGTAGACATTTAATGCAATAATTTGTTCAGCCATCGCTAATGCACTTTCATCATCATAGCGCTGCTGTTCATGCAAATGCACATCCAGAATATTACTCTCACCTTCAAATTCAGCAATTTCGGCAGTTTCAATATTTGGATTCAAACTCAACTCAGGCTCAGCCTTTTCGCTTTCTGGTTCCAAGCTTTCTTCTGATTTAACAGAAACCGTATCAACCAACTCAACTGAACTATCTGCATTAATGGTAGAGTTTTTTACAGTGTCTTCAGATTTAATTTCATCTGGAGACGTTTCAACAACTGGTTGAATTTGTTCGGCCGAAATTGATTTAGTTGGTTCTACAGCCAAAGTTTCTGTTTGTTTTGTTTCACTGACTTGTGACGCCGCATTTAAAGTCGGTTCTACTCGCTCTGCGCTAGTCGCCGATACACCCTCGGCTTCAGCTTGCTCAAGCTGATCTCTCACATGCCTAGGTATAACCGGCTGATTACTATCAGGATTAATATGCAAATCACTGTCTAATGAGGGTTCAGCATGGTTTGACTTTTTTAAAATCATTTTTAAGCCAATTAGCATAATAATAATGGCGACAACGATGCCAATAATCGTATTGATTTCCATTCTATGACTCCGAAACTAACCCGTATTCTTTTGCCTGTTCTAAATCGACAGTGACTAATTTTGATGTACCCGGTTCAGGCATGGTCACACCCAACAAATCAGTTGCCATGGTCATCGCCAGCTTATTATGTGTAATGTAAATGAATTGTACATGTTCAGAAAGCTCTTTTACCAAATTACAATATCTCTGAACATTCGCATCATCAAGTGGTGCGTCCACTTCATCTAACACACAAAACGGTGCCGGATTCAATCTAAAAATCGCAAATACTAATGCTAAAGCTGTTAAAGCCTTTTCTCCACCGGAAAGTAATGCTAGAGAACTATTTTTCTTACCCGGTGGTCTAGCCATCAGTTTAACACCAGATTGCCAGTCATCTTCAAGACTTAAACTTGCTTCACCACCATTAAAGACCTTTGGAAACAGATTTTGCAACTCTTGATTAATCTGATCAAACGTTGTCATAAACAACTTACGTGTTTCCTGATCAATGCTTTTCATCGCATCTTTTAGTTGAGTTACCGTATTTTCCAGATCTTGAATCTGGTGACTCAACTCATCAAAACGTTGGGAAACTTCTTCAAACTCTTGTGAAGCGGCAAGGTTAACCGCACCGATTTTTTCAAACTGTTTCTGTACTTTTTCCAGTTTTTGCTGGTGCTCGGTTAAATCGATTTGTAAGCCCTTTTGGAGCTCGGCATTTAGCTCTTTAAGCTGTTCTTGGTAATGTTCACGATCTGACTTAGCTGCTTGCCATGCCAAACGTTTTGCTTCAAGTTGTTCTCTGAGTTGCTCATCTTTTTGTTGATATTGATGACGCTGATCTGTCAGGCTTTGTTGTTTTTCCTGCACACTATTTAATTCAAGCTGCCATTCATTCCAGTTCTTTTGCAACTTTTCAGTTTGAGCAAATTGTTGCTGAAATTCGGACTCAAGATTTGGCAACTCTAACTGAATAGGATCAACAAATTTTTTCGCCTGTTCCATTTGAGCATTAATTTGCTGATATTGGCTCTGCAAGAACGAAATATCTTTTTCAAGCAACTCTATCTGTTGAGTCGTTTGCGTACTGTTACGACGTAAAATTTCACGTTCTTGTTGTTGCTGATGCAGAGCTTGTTGTTGTTCCTCTAGTTGCTCTGTTAACTCTTCTACCCGAAATTGCAATGTTTTATAGTCAGGTAAAATAGTTTCAAGCTTGATTGCTAGCGCATGTAAATCAATCTCCAGATCATCTTTTTGCATTGCATCTTCTTCAAGCTGCATGTCTAACTGAGCTAACTGATCTTTTAATTGCTGTTTTTGCAGTAAAAATGCCTGTGCCGCAGTTTGCTGTTTAGCAATTTGCACATCAAGCTGTTGTAAGTCTTTTTGTTTTTGTTTAACAACTTGCTGTTTCTGTTGAACATCAAACTGCAACTGCGCTAGCCCATCTTTTTGCTGAACTACAATTTGATCTAATGCTTGTAATTCGGGTTGCTGCTTTTCAAGAACTTGCTCAATTTCATCTAGACGAATGCGATGACTGAGCATCCCTTGTGCACTTTGACTCTCGTCATCATACATAAGAGCAATGACCCAGTCTTGCCCGACATGATAACCATCTAAAGTCAAAATAGACTGCCCATGTTGCAATTGCTTTTGCTCATTTAAAGCATGAGTCAAATCTTGTGCAATCGCTACATTCGAAAAAATTGATAGCTGTGGAGATGCAATCCAATCATTTAAACAAGCTAAGTTTTGCTTAAATTGATTTGTTTGCTCTGAAGGTTTTAACTGGCGAGCAACCCCTTCTTGAAAAGTTTGTTCGGTCTCAAGAATATGAGCTTGTAACCATTTTGCTAAAAACTTTTCAATAATCTGCGCATGTACTTTGCCTTGCTCTGTTAATTGCAAAGCTTGCATTAAACGTAGTGCATCTTGATGTTGCTTCGGGCTTTGCTTAGCAACAAGCTGGCTTAAGTTTTTCTGCTCTGATAATAAAACTTGTATTTCTGTTTTCAGCGTTTGCTGCTGATTTCTGCTTACCTGATGTTGCTGTTGGGACTGCTCTAAACGCTGTGAAAGCTGCTCAATTTCAGTCTCAAGTGTCGCAATTTCCCGATAAAGCTGTTGTTGCAGTTGCTCAAGCTCACCCTGCTCATCTTCATGAACATGCGATTGAATCTGACTTGCTTGATGTTGCAACGTTTCTTTTTGCTGCTCAATTCTTAGAACATTTTTACCTAACTGCTCAATTTGGGCAGACATCTGCATTTTTTGCTGCTGTTGTTTTTCAACCTGAGCTTTTACTTGTTCAAACTGTTGTTGCGCTTGTTTTTGCTGAGATTGTAAATCAGCAAAGTTTTGTTCAGCTTCCGTTGCAGTATGCTCAATTGCAGTTAAGGCTTCAGTTTGTTCATCTAACTGATTATTCAACGTTTCAAGTTGCAATTCAGAAAGCTGTAAACGTTCTTTAGTTTGGAATCTTTGCTGTTCTAATTGAACGAGTGTCGTACTGTTTTGCTGGTATAAATTCTGTTTTTGTTCCAGAGTCATTTTCAGTTCAGATAGTTTTTTTTCAGCTTGCTGCCATTCGTGTTGTAGTGGTGAAGATTGCTGAATGAGTCGCTGAAATAAAGCACTGGTTGCTTCTAAATCATGTTCAATCGTACTTAACTCTGAGCGAACCAATTTAAAAGTTTCGCCCAGTTCATTCATTTGAACTGTATATTCTTCTTGTAAGCGTACGCTTTTATCTGCCTGAAAAGATAAAATTTCAATTTTAAGCGTACGAATCTGACCTTCTAACGTTTTATATTGAACCGCTGCTTCAGATTGGCGTTTAAGCGTCTTAAGCTGCGATTTTAACTCTAGGGCAATATCTTCTAAACGTGAAAGGTTTTGCTCAGTATGCTCAAGATGTTGCAAAGTTTCGCGTCGACGAGCTTGATAACGAGAAACACCTGCGGCCTCTTCAATAAAGATACGCATTTCTTCAGGCTTGGCATCAACCAGACGGTTAATCATGCCCTGTTCAATCACCGCATAAGAACGTGGTCCCAACCCTGTTCCCAAGAAAATATCGGTAATATCACGACGGCGACAACGTGTGCCATTTAAGAAATATTCGGACTTGCCTTCACGGGTGACCTGACGGCGAACAGCTAACTCATTATAAGCATTATAGGATCCACCTAACTTGCCATACGTATTATCAAAACGTAGCTCAACACTCGCCACACCAACTGGCTTACGTTTGGAAGTTCCTGTGAAAATAACATCTTGCATGCTACCACCACGCAGTTGACGAGCATTTGATTCACCCATCACCCAACGAATGGCATCAATTACATTTGATTTGCCACAACCATTTGGACCAACCACTGCTGTGCGGTTAGCCTTAAAATTTAAAGTTGTACTATCTGCAAAAGATTTAAAGCCGGAAAGTTTTAAACTGCTTAAACGCATAATGCCCTAACTAGCGGCGTGAGCGTCTTGCCCAGGCCAATTCAATCTGTTTCATTCGTGTCAGCGATTCCAACACAAGGTTACGTAAGTGTCGACAAAAATCTTCCATAAATAAAGCGGCTTGTTGTGATTTTCGGATCAAAATTGCATCAATCACGAGTTTAAATAATGCAAATGCTTCTTGTAGTTCTCGTTTAGAAGTATTTAAGGTCAAAAAATAACTACGACGTAATGAAGGCAATAACTCTTTATAGAATTTCATTAGATAAGGATTTCCGACCATATCTTGCTGTTCGGCCAGATATTGGAAAACACCATCATAAAATTTCTCGATATCCCCTGCTTTTACATGCTCAAGAAGTTGTTCTAACAATAACTGCAATTGATCTGCTTCATGTGCCCGCCATGTTTCACTTATTCGCTGAACAATATGCCCCAATAACATCATATTTGTGTCAAACAGTGCTTTCACCTGCTGTGCAGACATTTCTGAAACAATTGCCCCACGGCGTGGAAATATCTCAATTAAATGAGTACGCTCTAATAATAACAATGCTTCACGAACTGACCCTCGGCTCACGTCAAGTTCTTTAGCAATACGTAGTTCTTGAATACGTTCGCCTTCAACCAGCTCACCACTAATGATCTGTTCGCTAATATATTTGACAATTTGCTCAGAAAGACTTTCTGTCTCTTCGAGATTCATAAATCACCCGCTACTTTTTATATGCATTAATCCATGCTTTTCTTTCGCATCCTTGTTTTTAACTGATCCCATCGATTAAAAACTATGTCATTGTCTGACAATTTCATTGCATTTTAAGCCAACCCATTTAAAAACAACACCAAAATCGGATGAATAAAAGCCCCGAATGTTATTATATTATTTAATAAAAAAAGCTCGAATTTCTAAAAATTCAAGCTCTTAGGTCGTAGTCTTGTTAAGGTTAATATTTTATTCTTTAGTGCATAATGCCTTTATAAATAAAATAACTACCTACCACCACTAACAAACAGGCAAAGCATTTTTTTAACATTTGTGGTGACAATGCATGAGCGACTTTTGCTCCAAACTTGGCTGTAATAAAACTCATAACACTAATGCCGATAAAAGCATAGATATGCACATAACCAATCGTGTTAGGTACAGAGATGTGTTCTTTAGCACCGAACCACATGAAGCCAATTGCGCCCGCAATTGCAATGGGTAAACCACAAGCAGCAGAAGTTGCGACTGCTTTTTGCATAACAACGCCGTGACGGTTTAAATACGGTACAGTTAGGCTTCCTCCCCCAATTCCAAAAATTGCAGAGGCAACACCAATTCCGCCACCTGCCATCACTTGCATAGATGCAGAAGGAAGTTGACGTGTTGGATCAACTACAACATGGGCGCCTTTAAACATGCGATAAGCCATGGAAACAGCAAAAATCCCAATAAGAAGTTGCAAATGCTGACCAGACATTAGGTCAGCAATACCAGCACCCAAAAATGAACCAATAATGAGCCCGGGCGCTAAATTACGAAAAACTGGCCAAAGTACAGCTCCTTTTTTATGGTGAGCCGACACCGAACTAAAAGACGTTACAATAATCGTTGCTAGTGATGTTCCTACTGCAATATGCATGATTACCGCAGGGTCATAGTGTAACTGGGTAAAAACGACATAGAGGATTGGTACAATAATTAATCCACCACCAACCCCAAACAATCCGGCAGTAAAACCAGCAATTGCGCCAATGAGTAAATATATGATTAACTCCATAAATGTTTTACCACTCTGCTCATATTCAACATGGATTTAGAGACTCGCCAACTACAACAACTTTTAAGCGCAAAAAACCAGCTTCCAGAAGTGGTTTTATTAAAAGCAACCACAACTTCGACCAATGATGATATTCGTGAAATTGCCCAAAAAGGCATTACAACAGGCTTGGTTTGCAGTGCTCAACAAACTCAAGGGCGAGGTCAACATCAACGGCAATGGATTTCACCTGAAGGAAACATTTATTTAAGCACATTGGTGCAAACTCGAACACCCTTAGATGGTCGCTTAGCACTTGAAGTTGCTCTAAATATTTTGCAAATCCCGCAATTACAGCCTCTAAGCTTACAAGTAAAATGGCCAAATGATTTATATAGTGCGGAAGGTAAATGGGGTGGAATTTTAGTTGAACCCCTTTCGCAACATCAGGCTATAGTAGGTGTGGGCATTAATTTAAAAACGCCACCCGTAACCGACAGTGATCAGCCGATTACCTCTTTAGAAGATTTAGGTTTAGAGCAAAACAACCGTCTTGAGTTAGTTTCAGAGCTGTATATGGCTATTCAAAATGCAGCTCGCTGGTTCGATCATGGCTGCTACAACTTAGCTGGCCGTTTTAATCATCATGCCGCATGGATTAATCAATTCGTGCAGTTTGAGCATAGCCAAGGACTAGTAGAAGGTCGTTTTGTTGGAATTTCCAATGATGGAGCCGTTATACTTGAAACTCCAGAACCTAAACAGTTTTATCAAGGTCGTTTAAGACCACAGATCAATCAATAAACAGGTGTTTCTCCATGAAAAGTTTATGGCTCGATATCGGGAACACTCGTTTAAAATACTGGATTACTGAAAATCACCAAACTATTGAGCATGCCGCAGAACTGCATTTGCAATCCCCTGCCGATTTATTACTTGGGTTAATTCAACATTTTAAGCATCAAGGTCTACATCGAATTGGGGTATCATCCGTCTTAGATGTCGAGAATAATCAGCGCATTCAACAAATTCTAAAATGGCTTGAAATTCCAGTTGTTTTTGCAAAGGTTCATGCTGAATATGCTGAGTTAAAGTGTGGCTATGAAGTACCGAGTCAGCTCGGGATTGACCGTTGGTTACAAGTACTCGCTGTAGCTCAGGCTAATGAAAACTATTGTATTATTGGATGTGGAACAGCCTTAACTATTGATTTAACGCAAGGCAAACAACATTTAGGCGGGTACATTTTACCTAACCTTTATCTGCAACGCGATGCACTTATTCAAAATACAAAAGGCATTAAAATTCCTGACTCAGCTTTTGATAATCTAAACCCGGGTAATAACACCGTAGATGCTGTACATCATGGTATTTTATTAGGCCTTATTAGTACTATCGAAAATATTATGCAGCAATCTCCGAAAAAACTGCTTCTTACTGGTGGAGATGCGCTTGTTTTTGCCAAGTTCTTGAAAAAATATGATCCAGTCGTAGAAACTGACCTTTTGCTCAAAGGATTACAACAATATATTGCTCATTATCCTAAAGACTAAAATACAGAACAAAATAAAAGGCGCTATATGCGCCTTTTATTTTACGAACTTATTTCTTTTGGTCGTTGTTACCAAAGAGTGGTCCCATTCCGCCGCCACCGCCGCCGCCAAATTGTTTTTGCATATTGCCTAATGAACGCATCATTTTGCTCATACCAGATGGATTCGCAAACTTCTTCATCATTTTAGCCATTTGTGCTTGCTGCTTAATGAGTTTATTCACTTCAGCAACATCCATACCACAACCCGCTGCAATACGTTTTTTACGACTTGGGTTCATCAAATCTGGATTACGGCGTTCTTTAACGGTCATCGACTGGATAATAGCTTCCATTTTCTTGACCTGTTTTTCAGGATTTGCTTGCTCAATCGCCTGCTGAATTCCTGCACCGCTCATGCCAGGCAACTTATCTAAGAAGCCCATCATGCCGCCCATACTTTTCATTTGCTCAAATTGCATCAGCATATCTTCAAAGTTGAAGCTGCCTCCTTTTTGCAATTTTTTAGCCATTTTTTCGGCTTTTTCTTTGTCGATTTTACGTTCAACTTCCTCGACTAAAGAAAGTACGTCACCCATGCCTAAAATACGTTGAGCAACACGATCTGGATGGAATGGTTCTAAAGCATCAAGCTTCTCACCCATACCCAAGAACTTGATTGGCTTACCCGTAATTGCACGCACAGAAAGCGCTGCACCACCACGTGCATCACCATCAGTTTTAGTGAGAATCACGCCTGTAAGTGCCAATGCATCATTAAAGGCTTTAGCTGTATTTGCAGCATCCTGACCTGTCATGGCATCAACCACAAACAAGGTTTCAGTTGGCTTAACAGCAGCATGTAATTCTTTAATTTCGTCCATCATGTCTGCATCGACATGTAAACGACCTGCGGTATCGACAATCAATACATCAGCAAATTGGATTTTTGCCTGTTCAATTGCACGATTAACGATATCAATTGGCTTTTCAGAAGCATCTGAAGGAATAAAACCAGCACCAACTTCGCTAGAGACAGTTTCTAACTGCTTAATCGCTGCTGGACGGTAAACGTCGGCAGAAACCGTCATTACTTTTTTCTTTTGACGCTCTTTTAAGAAACGTGCCAACTTAGCGGCAGTTGTCGTTTTACCCGCACCTTGTAAACCAGCAAGTAATACAACAACGGGAGGCTTAGCACTTAAATCAAGTGTTTCATTCGCCTCACCCATCATCTTGGTGAGTTCGTCATAGACAATTTTTACAAATGCCTGGCCTGGCGATAACTGAGTCATCACTTCCTGGCCCAATGCCTCTTCCTTAACTTTCGCGATAAATTCACGAGTTACAGGTAACGCGACATCGGCTTCAAGAAGTGCCATACGTACTTCACGTAAGGTATCTTTAATATTGTCTTCGGTCAGCTGCCCTGAGCCAGTAACATTTCTTAAACTCTGTGTGAGTCGTTCTGTTAAGGTATCAAACATTGCAAAATCCGCTTAAAATGGCTAGTTGCAAAAAAATCTTTCTCGAAATAGAAAATTTATGCATAGAATGCTATAGGATACTTTAGTTCGCAGCGAATTTATATCTTATATAGATGAATTAATCCTGAAAAAGGTTTGACATGATTAGCCTCCCCTTGGTTTACACAATTTTGGCACTCATTGCATATACCACTTCTTTCTGGTATCTGTTTATTCGTTTAATGTCAAAACGTGAACCAAACCCATGGTTATTTGCTGTTGTTGCAATTTTGGCACTCCTGTTGCACGGCACAGTTTTATGCCACGCCATGCTGACACCGGCTGGAATTAACTACGATGTTTTTAATTTAGTATCTTTTACATCGTGGCTTATGCTGTTGTTAAGTTTAATTTTTAGTATTTTTCGCCCCATTGTACCGTTAAACTTGTTAGGCATTCCTGTAGCGGCTATTGGCCTGATTTTAGGTTTTGCATTCAGCCGACCCGATCAATTTATTGAACAGCATTCCCTAGGCCTTGATGTCCATATCATTCTGTCTTTATCTGCCTATGCAGTTTTACTGATGGCAACCATTCACGCTATTTTGCTGTGGTTCCAAAATCGTGAACTCAAAAAGAAACAAAAAAAACGCTTTTGGGTCAATTTACTCCCATCAATTCAGGCGATGGAATCTTTGTTATTTGACCTCATCATTACTGGTTTTATTCTATTAACAATTGCACTCGCTTTTGGTTTCTTGACTATCGATAGCTTCTTTGCCCAACATCTCGCTCATAAAACCGTATTTAGTATTATTTCCTGGTTTATCTATGGATCATTATTGATTGGCCATTACAAACTCGGATGGCGAGGACAAAAGGCCATTCATTTTACCTTAATCGGCTTTGTACTTTTAGCCATTGGTTTTATTGGTAGTAAATTTGTGCTTGAAATGATTTTGGGCCTCTAAATTAATTAAAATTTCATCGATACTAGACAGCGTTATACATATCCCGTATAACGCTGTTTTCTTTTTGCTCAGGTGACACAGACTGTGAAACTCATACTCGCTCCAATGGAAGGTTTAACTGACCCGATCATGCGGGATACACTCACATCTGTTGGTCATTTTGACTGGTGTGTGACCGAGTTTATTCGAGTTACAGACAGCATTTTGCCAGACCATATCTACTATAGTTTTTGTCCAGAATTAAAAAATGACGGTAAAACAGCTGCGGGAACGCCTGTTCATGTCCAGTTCTTAGGTAACAATCCAGATATGCTGGCAGCAAATGCAGCGAAAGTTGTTGAGCTTGGTGCACCAGCAATTGATCTAAATTTCGGTTGTCCCGCAAAAACTGTAAACCGACACCGAGGCGGCTCTGTTCTTCTAGATGAACCTGATGTTGTACATATGCTAATTAAAGCTGTAAGAGATGCAGTACCTCCGCATATTCCTGTTTCAGCAAAGATGCGTTTAGGTTATCTAGATGAAAATCACACCATGGAAAATGCCCATGCTGTTGAAGATGCTGGTGCAAGTTGGTTGACAGTTCACGCTCGTACTAAAGCAGATGGTTACACACCACCAGCTTATTGGGAAAAAATTCTGCCCATTAAAGAAGCTTTAAAAATTAATGTAATTGCCAATGGTGAAATCTGGAGCAATGCTGATGCTAGAGCCTGTCAGCAACAATCTGGCTGTGAAGATTTAATGATTGGGCGTGGTGCTGTGACTACCCCAGATTTAACACAATGCATTCGTGAAAATATGAATGAGGCATTATTCAGTTGGGAACAACTTGTTGATTTGCAAATTCGCTTTTTAAACGGTCAAGCAAAAACAGAAATTGGTATGGTTGGTCGTTATAAACAATGGTTGGGGATGATGACTAAGGCCTACCCACAAGCTAAAAACTTATGGGATCAAGTTAAGCGTATTAAAGCTTTGGATGAAATTGTTCAACAGTTAGAACACACCAAATCAGAAAACATTTAACTCAATATAGTTATAAAAAGAGGGCGATTGTTTTCACAACCGCCCTCTTTCATATTTCAGGTTAAGTTATTATTTTTTCTAAAAGCCACTTACTTTCATTTTTAAGTCAGTCACTGACGCCCCAGTAATACCAAAACTCCCCATAGAACCATTAGGCAAGTTATTAAATGTCGTTGTACTTTGGGTTCCCATATTTCCTAAAGTGACATTGTTAAGTGAAGCATCGAACTTACTCGACACACCGTTATTCCCAAAAGTTAATCCCGTTGGATCAACCCCTGCATAAAAACCATCAAGCACAAAGCCTGTCGAGGTATTTGTTCCAGCAAATTTAAATCCGAATGTAGCTCCCGTATTATCCGAGACTAAAGTAATTGGACAACCCGCAGCAGCAGAACAAATAGATTGAATTGCCCCACCAAATTTAACCATCACTGATTGAGCCGCATGACCAAGCTGGATATTTAAACGAGGTTTATTGGTTTGTACAAAGTTAATATCTAGATTGCCAGTAGAACGGATCAGCTCTTTTACACCCGTATTCACTGTCGTTCCCGAACTAAAAATTGATTTTGGTGCATAACTCGTTAATGCATAATCGGATGGACTAGATAAAGATGCACTTGGAGCTAAATAAACTGAAAAAGGTAAGAGGCGAATACCGTTTACATCATTGCCCATAGACACAGCTAAATTTAAAAAAGGATTTCCACCACCTGCATCAGTATCCATTACGATATTAAAAGAAGGATTACTAGATACCGCAGCTTTAATAAATTCTATGCCAGGAACCGGATTAGTAGAATTCCCTGCAATAACAAAGCCAGCCTTACTATTATACGAAGTTGAAGCAATACCGTTTGTATCAATCAGGGCGACTTGATTAAATTGAACTTTATCAGCCTGAATACCTAAGGTTAAACCATTTTGGCCCGTCGTGGCCGCAAGACTTTGATCATCTAAAGGCTGCATTGCAAAAACACTTGAACTACTGGCAAGTAACAACCAGCACCCTATATTTTTATTCTTCATGTCGCTCTAATCCTTAAGAGACAAACGCTTATTATTTGTTCAGACTATCAGAATAATATTCAAGCACAAAGCAATTATCCCTATAACCCGACGAATGCAAATCCAATCACATTCAAAATAAATTTTTTATAAAAAGTGGCAATGACTGCCACTTTTTTGGTTAGTTAAAAGCACCATTTCTTGGCACAATACTAAAACTACTATTTAAACGACCACCAGTAATTGCAAGCTCGCCTAAACGTGCACCAGCACCAGTTGATGGCGGATAGAAGTTAATATCTTTAACACGTAATGCACCGTCAATACTCTTATCAGGATTAAAATAAACCGCCGTATTTACGCCAACTTTACCTAAACCACTTGCGGTGTCTTTGCCCACAACTAAAGCAGTATTAAACGCAAGTTTTCCAGTAATATTATCAAAGCCAATTGCAGAACCATCGATCGGATCACTAATTTGGACTGTATTTCCAGTTGCTGTGGCAGGCATCGTGAAATCGCCGAGTACAGTTAGAGCGCTACCATCAGCAATTGAACTGTTTGGCACAATCGATAAGTTAAGATCGCCACCTAAACGTAGTTTTAAACCAAATAAAACGTCATTGTTTTTGGCAAAATTATCAATAGGTGAAGTACATGAACCTGTCGCTGGACAAGTTTTATATTTAGCCCCTGGTAAATAACCAGCTGCAATTTCTGTTGATAAAGCAAGTAACATCTCTTTTAAACTAATATTGAGGCTGCCATTTTCTAAACCGATACTGCCATTGCCTTTGACGAACATATCAATGTTACGTAAACCCATATAATAATCAGTCGGGTTACCCGCATTATTGGCATTTGGAGAACCATCGACCAACAACACAGAGGTCGTTTTGGTTCCAGTCGCATCACGTCCTGTAGTTCCAGCTGCAACACCAAAACCTAAACGCGAAGTCGTTCCAGATGTAGCAACAACATTCTGAACAGGTTTACCATTGGCATCTTTTGTATAGTAATAAGCACTATTTGCAGGGGCATCTAAACCATATACAGCAGCATTAGCATTTAAGTTATAAAAAGGTAATGCCAAGCCCCACTGGTTGTTTGCACCATTGTCTGCAAACTGATTTGCAGGAGCGACATTCGCACTTGTTGTAAAGCGACCGCGTCTTGAAAATGCTTGAAACTCTGCTCCACGCATCGCAAGAATTAAGCTAAACGGATTAGTAACCGTATCACGGTGAATATTATGCTGATAATCAGCAGCCGTTGTTAAAGTACCCGATCCTAAACGAATTGCATTTAAAGTCGCGTTGTTTGGCATCAATAACGTTTTTGTATCAGCAAGATTTAAATAAATATTTCCGCTGTCGAAATAACCACGTGTAGCAGAGTTAAGTCCTGTTAAATTGCCAAACTCGAAACCGTAAGCATTCAGACCTGCCCCACCAATTTCTAAAGTGGTTGCTTTACCATCTGCGCCTAGCATTGAATCATTATCTTTAGTAAATTCACCTTTCATACGAAAAGCAATGCCAGAATTACCTAAAATACTATTACTTGAACCTGTACCAGCAGCTGTATTTGCAGTGCCTAAAGTGGTGGTATCCGCCGTACCGTCCATACCACGGACTTGTAAATAACTATTTACCATACGTCCGCTAGCACCTAAACGAATCAAACCCTTCGCATTTTGTGGACTATTAGTTGCATCCAAAGCATAAGGGTTAGTTTTATCGACATTAGAACTTAACATGACCTCAATATTCAGGCCTGAATTGGTTACTTTGCCACTACTGTCAACATACGTACCCGCAGTTAAACCAGAAGCTGAATCTGCTACACGGTTAAAATCAACATAGCCATAGGTAGTATTCGGAGTTTGCCCTACACCAGCAACATTAGTTCCAGTATTTGTCTGTAAAACTAAGCCACGAGTTGGGTCAATCAACATGGCCCCTTTACCAACAAAATTAAAGTTAAAATTTCTTAAAATTAACTGATTTAGCTGACTACGAGCATCCAATTGCCCTAAATAAATATTGGCATTATTAATGCCAAGTGTCATGCTTGACTGGCTATTTGCATTAAATAGGCCATCTTGGGTTGTAAGCGCTAAATTTAGCGGAGAAGTTGTTTGAATAGCCAACTGCCCCATTGTAGGTGAACAAGTAGCAGAGGTATTACATACTTTAAAACTATTTACAGTAATAAGTGATGGACTACTTTGCATAGAAAAGTCGAGTCCAGTTTTACCTGTGGTTGGATTACTCCCCACATCTAAACGGTAATTAGTACTTAAAGATTGACTAGATGCATTACTTTTTTGGACTTTTACACCACTCGCTTGAGCTCTTAAGACCTGATCAGCACTGCTAGGCGTACCTGCATGGTCATCCCAGTAAGCATTATCAATATTAATTTCGTTAAATGTAGTTTGAATCGAGATCCCATCTTGTCCATTAACGGCACTCAAATCTGCATCTGTTAAAGCTTCTAAAGCATAAATTTGTCCACTCACTAACAACATGCTGGTTGTTAATGTATTTAAAATAAACTTTGAGCTGTGATTTTCTTTATTTTTTTTCATCACTTCAGTTCCTTTGAAATCTACATTAACCCTTAACAACGAGGATGGCTACCATCACAGCTAAAGACCATGACTTTTCCTTGAATAGCCAAGTTTCCGTTCATCATTAAGCCCATAAAACCAGTTTCACGCCCATAGTCATAGGCCGATGGAGTTGCTGTAGCAACTTGCTGGTTACCACTATTAGCAGTCGCAGCATATGTCGGTTTTTTGAAATATGCATAATCATACATATTTGCACTCGACCCTTGCGTTGTTGTTGAGCTGGTAAAGTTATCTTGTTCAATCGATAAAGCATTGAAACCAAAATTACGAATTAAAATTGGCTGCGCTGCACTAAAACTCAGCTGAATGGCGGGCTTAATAATTTCTGTATTGTTTTTATCCAGATATTTTAAATCAGCACCATCTAAACCCATTTTTTGAATATTTAAAGTTCCTTGTACACCTTTAAACACTAGCCAAAGCTTATTACCACTATCGCTATTTTCAGCCCAACCACTTGGTTTAGTCACATCTGCTTGTACAAAACGTTTGTTAATTGCCAAACCAATATGGCAGAACTCCACGTTCTCACAGACACCACCACTACCATTGTCAAATATACCGTTACTCGTTTGGTTTAAATTGAGCATCAAAGATAAATCAGCACCGGCCTGTCCATTAATCGCCTGCAATGCTTCATTATCTAAAGTTTGCAGCTCCGCATGAGTAACCGTTGCAAAAAGAGCGAGGATCAAAGTACTTAATTTTTTCATATCATTATCCTCCTCTTATAAGCCTTTAGTTGTCAGTTTTAAATGTTGGATTAATACACCATCAATGACAGCTGAACCCATGTTATTAGTAATGGCTGAGCTAATTTGTGCTCCAGATAGCTTATAGGTGTTCAAATCTGCATTTGGCGTGGTGGTAGACCAACGTCCATTGTTATAAAGTGCATCTGGTAAAGGTGTGCCATTTGGTACAACAAACTGAGCCCCATTTCCTGCATCAGCTAAGGTATAACCTGTATTATTTACTGTCGGGTTATAATAAGCCGTACTATCTACATTGGCCCAATTAGCACCTTGTGAGTCAAATTTCAAACCTGAGCCTGCATTTCCCGTCCAGCCCGTTGCTGTACGGTACTGCCATGTATCATAACAAGTACTTAAGTTCAAAAATCCGCAACTATAACTGCCTGCACGACGCTCCTGATTTTGCAATTGGTAGAAGTTTTTAGTTTGCGTTATCGCCGCCACAGTACCCGTAGGTAATTTACCAAATGAAATACCGACCGCATCCTGTGTACTATTCCCTTTAAATGCCTCTAAAGTATTATTCGTTGCATTATAAACTGTTGAACCAATTGAGATACTGCTGTGCGTTGCACTAGAACCTTGGTAAGTTTTACCACCCAAGGTTACATTCGTACCACATTGGTAAATATTACAAGTAGAACCTAAATAACTAGTATCGGCACCACTATAGTCTGTATAAATTTTCTTATAAATTTCTGGTTTATTTGGAATACGAGCAAGTTCTAAACTAAAGTTTTTACCGTCTGAACTTAAAACGAGTGGTTGATATAAAGACCCTAACACAAGGTTAATGTTTGGGTTATAGAGATATAAACCTTCATTCGCATCAAAAGTTGGTGCAAGCCCACTATTAATTGCTGGTGTTACCAAATTACCTTGGGTAGTTCCAGATTCACGTGTACTCAAACGTAATACGTTATTCATAGCGCTATCAGTTGGCGCGGTCCATGAACCCGTTGAAGTAACAGTCGTAGTCTGACTACGAACCCGATATAACCAGTCCGAGCTTGGAGAGTTATTACTTGGTGCGCCAGTATATTGAGTACTATAGCGATTTACCCATGGCCCTACTGTAGATGTTGGGGTATTTGAAGTAATTGTTGCTCTTAAATTAGAGGCATCACCACTGTTTAAACGAATAACTCCTGCTAAACCCAAAGTATCGTTATAAAAAGGACTCATCCCACCAGCAGATGTTGCGCCCCCTAATGTTTGGAAAAGCTGTAAACGACTGCCATTTAAGCTAAAGTTATTCCAAACTCCTTGTAAACGAAGACGGTTTGCACGGCTTGTATCGGTACTGGTGCCAATCAAACCATTTGAGTCCCCATAATTAAATTGATCGGCGGCACCATTTATTTTATTTGGGTTACGCACAAAGATATCTGTCCATAAACCTAGTTTCAGCTTATAAGCGTCTATACCTGCAGAATCCTTTGTTCCGACCTCATATAAAGGAGCTTCTAAAGCTAAATAGGTTACTTGGCAAGTTGGATCAGTCGCACCACTACAATTTGTCGCACTAAAGTTCGGTACTGAGTTTTCTGTCGCAACTTTAAAGATCCACGGGTTGACGGCAGTTCCCCAACTTGAGATTGCAGCAGCCGCATCAGTAGAAGCAATACGGGTATTCGTATCATTATCAGATTTCGAAAGTGCCAAGCCATAAAGAAAAATATCAGCTTTACCAACCGCACGATCACCCGAATCAATCGAGCCATTTTTATTGGTATCTGCAGCTGTCATACTTAAAGGACCGACAGGCACATAATTGATATAACCTGTATCTTTAGTACGATCGGTTAATATCTGACTTGAGGTTTCATTAGCACCTGCGCCACGAAATACCATATAAGCATTCTGTGGCAAGATCGCAATACCTTCACCAGTAGTTTCACTTAAGCCCGCATCAGAAAGTTCTTCGAGTGCGAAACTAGATTGGCTTATACAAAGCCCTATTAAACTTGCCAAAACGGTTTTTTGAAACCTTACCGTATAATTAAGTGTAGTCATCTTGACCTTCCTGTTTTATACGATGCCGTGCACCATATTTATTTTTCTTTAACAATCCTTGATGCCAGGTGAATCTATCCTTTTCACCTTAGACAAAGAGGCACATCTAAAAGATATTGCCAACCTTTCCACATTTCTATTATGCGGAATATTTGCACAAATGCAAAAAAAAGCATGTAAAAAATTACTTTTCCGATGAATGCATACCATCAACTACAACGTTCTTTTAAGATTAACAGAACTTTAAATTCCCATAGCAGTTAGGAGCAAAACTCTGGTTTTTTAAAACTAAATTCGTCAGATTCATAGGAACATACTGACCAGTTAAATCAATATTTCCTGTATTGATACTCCCAGCCAAACAAGAAATTGCTAAAAAGCCACAGTTGACTGCATTTTCATCTTTTCCTAAATACGCGCTCACTTTACCTAGAGCGGCTTTAACAACATCATCGGTAATCACTACCTGTGACTGCGGAGTTACATCACCAATGTCAATCGGGTTCGAAAGTTCTAACCACCACCCCGCTTGAGAAACTGACTTCGCTCCTGTCCATTGTAAATTTTGCCCTTGCAAGGAAAGAGAGGCCGCCGTACCATTTAAATTGACTTTATGGAAATAGCCCAAATCTTCATTTACAGCAACATTTACACCTAAATTGTTAATCACACCTGTTAAATTCCCTGATAAAGGAATCGTTAAACCAAGATCGAGTTTCGCATCTGCTGAAATAGTTCCAGATAAATTAATACCACTTACATTAGCAGTACCTGTCAAATTTGCAGTAGTTATACGTTTGCCTGAGATGACTTGTGAAGGTAAAGTTAGACTACCAGATGCACTACTTAAACCTAGATCATAAGCTGTAGATTTAAAATTAGCCCAAACTAAACCATCAGAACTTCGTGCTCGGCCAGTAATTACTGTCCCCAAATTAGTTTGAGTTAAGCCAGAACCAGGAGAGCGAGCAAAAGTATTTACAGTTCCTCCAGTCGCTTGAGTTACCATATAACCACTAAAAGAGTTAATACCATTTTTTGTAGCAGTATTCTCTGACCCAAAAGTAAGTAAGCCTTGAATAGATTCAGCACTTAGTCTTACTCCAGCTACTTCGCGAGTCGATGCACTATTGGGGTTTTTAATCGCAAACTCAATAAACGGGTTGGTTAATTTTGCGGAAGAGCTAGCACGACCATCGTTAGTATCTGAAAGACCACTTAGACTTAAGTTATCAATATCAATATCACATGCACCCGCACCATTAGCTCCGCCGCACCCAAGCTGTAGTTTTTTAATATTCGCATTCAGCTCTAAATCGGCATCTAAGCCCAATTTATAAAAACCTACGTTACTGTTATTGTCGCGTAGTTTTTCCAAATTTGCAGAATCCGTAGGCGCAATATAAGACATACTCATTAAAGCTTGGCCACGAGTTGCGGATAGTTCCGAATCTGACATAGGGACTAATGTAGAGGCAGCATACGCTGAAGAAAAGCATAAGCTTCCAAGCGCTATCGCTACATGAAGAGACGTAAACTGTCGCATGGCCGACCTCCGTATCCTTGGGGGCATAATCCTGTTTAATTTCTTTTTATTTGGCCTGTCTGAATTTAGTAGATATCTAAGTAATTACTACTAAAAAGACAACCTATATCCAATACATTTGTTTTTCAATACTGTGATGCAGAACAAAAAAACAAATCAATTATTGATCATATTATATTATTTTTTACAAAAGGAAACTGTCATTTATCACTATTCCGATAAACGCACCTCACGTAAATTTTATTCATAAAATTGGGCCACCTAGGCGACCCATTATTTTAAAACTCTTCTTTATCTAAGAATCTAAGAAAAATTATGTTTTCGGAAGTGTAACGCCTGTTTGACCTTGGTATTTACCACCACGATCTTTATAAGATGTTTCACATACTTCATCACTTTCAAAGAATAGCATTTGTGCTACACCTTCCCCTGCATAAATACGGGCAGGTAAATTGGTGGTGTTTGAAAACTCTAAAGTTACGTGACCTTCCCATTCAGGTTCTAATGGAGTCACATTCACAATGATACCGCAACGAGCATAAGTCGACTTACCTAGACATACGGTCAACACATTACGAGGAATACGGAAATATTCAATTGTACGTGCTAGAGCAAATGAGTTTGGCGGAATAATACAAACATCAGACTCAATATCGATAAAACTTTTGTCATCAAAATTCTTTGGATCGACAATTGCAGAATGTACGTTAGTAAAAACTTTGAATTCACGGGCACAGCGTACATCATAGCCATAGCTAGAGACCCCGTATGAGATCAACTTTTCACCATTTTCATCAAAACGGACTTGATTCTCTGCATAAGGTTCAATCATGCCGTGTTTTTCGCTCATTTCGCGAATCCAACGATCAGACTTAATAGCCATGTATTTTCTATCCAAAAGGTAATTTCATTGATTTCGACGTACTTTAACTTAAAAAAGCAATTATGAAAACAACGCAAAGCTACTCAAACAAATAAGAATAGCTCAGCGGTACCTTTAAAGGCTCAGTAAAGCAGAATAGCTAATAGGAATTGAAAAACTGACTAAAACAAGTGAAGCTGTTTTTTGTAAATTAGTCTGATTTAGCCAGGCAACTTTCTTAGAAGCTAAAAGTGATCCTAAGAAAATCCAGAATAAGGCAATTGGCGTAATAAGCGCTAAGTAAGCCATCATATGAATTAAATAAATGTGAAAATCACTCCACGCAGCTACTGGAAAAATTGCTGAAGCAAAGAGCAAGGCTTTAGGATTCAATAAGGTTGCACAAAATAATTCACGAGTACGGATCGTAGGCTGATTTAATTCAATCTGCTGATTTGCCGTATGCCATAACTTAATGGCTAAGAAAATAATATAGCAAGCACTCAACAGCTTAAGAATAGGCGGCAGCAATGGCAATGTGGTTGACACTTTCCCAATCAGCATTCCCCATGCAGAAATAGAGATCACGTAACCCAAAACTTCTGCCGGAATAAGTTTTACTGACTTCCGTAGTCCTACTTGCACGCCTGAAGAAGCGAGTAAAGTGTTAGTCGGACCAGGTGTAAGTAAAATTGTGGCTACTAAGCCAATAAAAAGCCATGAAATCATTGAATGACCTCATAATATAGTCATCTCAGATTAATAGATATCCTGTCACATGGCAAAAGCTAATTGTAAGACAAAATTTTTTACATCACTTTTAATTTTCAAATAAAAATATTAAAAACATATACTTATAAAATTACCACAAAAAGTGATAAAGAAAAATTTACGGTCAGTTGTTATGCTTTTCAAATAATTTCGTACTTAAATAACATAAGTATTTTTATTTTAAGTCTATTTTTCCATCAAAAGCCTTTATAATAAAAAATATATAGTGATGGTAAGTTTAAATTTTAAGCTTTTAGTAAGTTTCAATTCATATATTGTTTCTGATTTTTTTATTTAGAGCACCGCGCTCTACTACCTTAATGATTATGGCAAAGCACTTTTTTCAATCTTGGCTTCCCTCACCCGAGAAAGTTTCAAATATGAAATTTCTAAGGATTTTTGGTAAAAAGACCCTTAATCCTGTGCTTTGGTATGTCAATCGAAAATCAATTACCCGAGCTGTTTTTGTCGGAACCTTTTTTGGTTTACTGCCTATCCCTTTTCACAGCGTATTTATTGTGATGGCAGTCTTACTATTTGAAGTAAATTTACCAATTAGCTTAATGTTAGCTTGGCTAAGTAATCCTCTTACTTTAGTTCCTATTCTATATATTGGGTTTTGGTTTGGTGCACATATTTTTCATGTGCATATGATCAACAAAGAAATGCTGCTGGGTGTATTGCACCAGATTTCCCGTTGGATTACTCATTTCGGTCATGGACACATTGATTTTAGTCTTGCGAAAATTTTAATGACAGGTCTTGTTGTAGAAGCTTTCGTATTTGCTGTCATTTTATATTTATCTACAGAAATTTTCTGGCGTTGGATGGTCATTAAAAACTGGAAAAGTAGACATCGCCATAAAAAGCAAGAAGAAGAAGTTTTATAAAGACTCCGATCTTCTTGCTTAGTTTTAAATTATTATTTTGGTAGTTTTGATTTCATATACTCTTCAGCCACATTGAGTACATACTCTTGGCAAGCCTCTCCTGTACCTGGGTCATAAGCTCCATTATTCGTAATATTATTAGATAAAATTCGAATTCCTAAAAAAGGAACATTAAACTGGCTGGCAATTTGTGCAACTGACGCCGCTTCCATTTCCTCGACTGAAGTGCCATAGCGTTGATGGAAGAATTGAATACGATCAAGCTCATTATTCCAGACATCTGCTGAACCAATCGTTCCCTCAACCACGTCGCCTTTGTCATAACGGACTTTATGTGCCGCCATTAATAACTCTTGGTCACCTTCAAATTTACGAATTGCGATAGGTTCTGGGTCAGACTCCTTTGTTGGCAAAACATCAAAAGCCTCAACCCATGTGAGTGAGTTTGAACCACCACCTACTGGCTGCTTTGGTGTTCTAAATGCACCAATATTGGTTGCGTATTTTCCTAAGACAATATCGTAAACGTGTAGATCTGGGTCGTGCCCACCTGATGTTCCCTGATTAATAATTGCGATTGGTTTATAACGTTCAATGGCTAAAGCAGTTGCTGCAGCAGAGTTACTCATACCCATGCGTGTTTTAGAGATAATCATTGGATAACCATTATAGGTACCCTTCCAGAATGTCCACCCACCAATGGTTTCAACAGTCTTATTCTCTAATTTTGAAGCCATTCTTTCCGACTCTACAGGCAAAGCACCCTGAATAATAATCGGCTGTAATTTCTGTTTTTGCTCCTGAACTGTAGGTGTTTGTGAAACAGAAGAGTCGTCATTATTGCATCCGACTAAAAATAAAGCGCTACATAAACTGATTACGCCAAAAGCACATTTAAATTGCATTTTTTACCCTTTCTTTTTAAAAAGTGTAAAGTAGCAATCTATATGCCAATTTCAAGTTTAGCTTTGTTATTAAGATTCAGTGGTTTAATTTTTTATTTTAACCAGATAATAAAAAACCCGACTTGAAGTCGGGTTTAAATAAATCAGAAGATACGTTTGTCATCACGTGTACGTTGAGGAATTTTTTCAATCTGCTCCCACATAGCTTTAGCAATATCAATGTAACTATCAGCCGCATCATCCATTGCTACAACACTAGGTTTGCCCTGATCAGCATGCTCACGGATCTGAGCATTTAAAGGCAAGCGACCTAATAATGGAATATGGTACTGTTCAGAAAGCTTGTCACCACCGCCAATACCAAAAATTTGCTCCTCATGACCACAGTTAGAGCAAATATGGGTCGACATATTTTCAACGACGCCTAATACAGGAATTCCAACTTTATTAAATAATTCGATACCTTTAGTAGCATCTAATAAGGCAACATTTTGTGGCGTAGTCACAATGATTGAACCAGTAACTGGGATACGCTGCGCAAGCGTGAGTTGAATATCACCAGTACCAGGTGGCATATCAATCATCAATACATCTAAATCAGGCCAAAGGGTCTGATTAAATAATTGCATTAAAGCACCCGTTGCCTTCGGTCCACGCCACGCGACAGGTGTGTTGTTATCACCAGTTAAATGTCCAATCGATAACACCGCCATGCCATAAGCATCTAAAGGCACAAAATTTTCACTTTCAATAAGAGGAGTTTTGCCAGCATTTCCCAGCATAGTCGGAATACTTGGGCCATAGATATCGGCATCCAACACTCCAACTTTAAGCCCCATTTTTTGCAAGGCAAGTGCTAAATTGACAGTAGTTGTCGATTTACCAACGCCACCCTTACCTGACGAAACTAAAATAACATGCTTAATGCGAGGATGAAGTGGAACATCTCTTTGTTGCGGAGCTGCTTTTTGGATAGGCGGATTATTCGGATCTGGTTCTGATTTAGGTGAAGCATCAAGCACAGGAGGTAAGTTCGAACTTTCTTGTGCAGGGCGCTTTTGTTGAACCACATGTAAGTTTAGTTCTTCGATACCACACT
This sequence comes from Acinetobacter sp. M5A5_2a, assembly GCF_053345265.1. Classification (NCBI taxonomy): domain Bacteria; kingdom Pseudomonadati; phylum Pseudomonadota; class Gammaproteobacteria; order Moraxellales; family Moraxellaceae; genus Acinetobacter; species Acinetobacter sp. M5A5_2a. The sequence goes on from NZ_JBKEZV010000013.1 coordinate 76,710, forward strand.
TTTCTAAAGCCCCAGCCAAATCATCATGAATTTGCTGCAAGTGCTCTTTTTCATCAGGAAATGTATTAATGGTGAGTTGTAATACTCGACCTTGAACTTGAAGCTGACTAATGCGCTCTTTTAAAGCATCTTTTGAATGCGGTAGTAAATAATTTTGGAGTACCGTTTGGATTTCATCTTCTTTCACTTCTTGTGCGGGTGAAAAAACAGACTTTAATGAAGAAAGCCAAGACATATTGTTTACTCCAAAAACAGATCATTACAGCTTAATGGAGGTAGTGTAACAGTATTGATCCGCACTCGCTCACCTAAGGATGAAGAATTGCTAATTTTCAAGCTTCCATCTTTTAGGTAAGGAGTGCAGATTTTAATTTAAATAAACTTATTCATCAGAATCATGGTGCTTCAATTTATTTAACTTATCTGTTGCTGTTTTCTTCAACTCATCAAATTTCGCCGTTGCTTGCGTTTTTAACTCATCAAATTTTGTTGCAGCCTCATCTTTTAACTCTACTGCTTTGGCTTTAGCGTCATCAAGTTTATGACCTGCTTCCGTACGTAAATGATCGAACTTATCTTGCAAGGTATGCTGAGCATCCTCAAGTTTGCCTTTCAAATCATTTGCTTTATCTTCAACTGCCTCTTTGCCAGCAGCTTGTTTATCTTTTACATTTTCCTTTAAATCATCCAAAGCTTTTTCACCTTGAACTTTTGCATCTGCCACTTTGGCCTTTAATTCATCTACTTTACCTTCAACAGCTTCTTTACCAGCAGCTTCTTTAGCTTTTACGTTTTCCTTTAAATCTTCCAAAGCTTTTTCACCTTGTACTTTTGCATCTGCCGCTTTTGCCTTTAACTCATCTAATTTATTTTCAGTAGTCATCGTTGTTATCCTCGTAGTTAATTAAAAAATTACCTGAATAAGTTATTAGTTATACATCGTTATGGCTTATTTTCTGACCGTAACTGCAATTTGAAACAAAGACAATACAGGAAGATTCAAATATTTTTTGATTTGTTTATCTGTTCTAAAGAGAAACACTCTCTAACCAAAACCCATTTTTATAGAAACCTCTTGCACCAAGCCAAAGATTATTAATCTTTGCTTATCTCCCTGCATCAGTTAAAATCTTCCACCTTATAAATACGAATGAGAGAATGAAATCCGTGCGTAAAATTTTAGTCACTAATGCCCTCCCTTATGCTAATGGTCCAATTCATATGGGTCATTTACTCGGTTACATCCAGGCAGATATCTGGGTTCGTGCCATGCGAGCAATGGGTCATGATGTGACTTATGTATGTGCGGATGATGCTCACGGTACAGCAATTATGCTACGTGCCGAAGCAAATGGTATTAGCCCAGAAGAGCAAATTGCGAATGTTCAAAAAGAACACATCCGTGATTTTGACGGTTTTGGCGTACATTTCGATCATTACGATTCAACTCATAGCGATGCGAACAAAGCCCGCTCAACAGATATCTATATTAAAAACCGTGAAGCTGGAAATATTGCAGTTCGCCCTGTAACTCAATTATTTGACCCAGAAAAAGGCATGTTCTTGTCTGACCGTTTCATTAAAGGCACATGCCCGAAATGTAAATCAGAAGACCAATACGGCGACTCATGTGAAGTTTGTGGTACGACCTATAATGCAACTGAACTACTTAACCCACGTTCAACCTTAAGTGGTGCAACACCAGTTGAAAAATCTTCAGATCATTATTTCTTTAAACTACCGAACTTTGCTGAGTATTTACAGAAATGGACCCGTGATGAAGGTCGATTACCTGTTTCGATTGCAAACAAGCTAGATGAATGGTTTGAGTCGGGTTTAACCGATTGGGATATTTCCCGTGATGCACCTTATTTCGGTTTCGAGATTCCTGATGCACCAAATAAATACTTCTATGTTTGGGTAGATGCGCCAATTGGTTATATGTCGAGTTTTGAAAATTACATCAAAACTAAGCGCCCAGATTTAAGTTTTGATGATTTCTGGAAAAAAGACAGTCAAAACGATGTTTACCATTTCATTGGTAAAGACATTGTTTATTTCCATGCATTGTTCTGGCCTGCAATGTTGGATGGTGCAAACTATCGCACTCCAACGGGTCTTTTTGTAAATGGTTTCTTGACTGTGAACGGACAAAAAATGTCTAAGTCTCGTGGTACTTTCATTAAAGCAGAGACTTATTTACAGCATCTAAACCCAGAATATTTACGTTACTACTTTGCATCTAAACTTTCAGATAAAGTTGAAGACTCTGATTTAAATCTTGATGATTTTATTCAAAAAGTAAATTCTGACTTAGTCGGTAAAGTCGTCAATATTGCTAGCCGTTGCGCTAAATTTATCAACAGTAACTTTAACAATACTTTATCTGCTGCATGTGCAGAATCTGAATTGGTACAAAGTTTTATTGATGCAGGTGATTCAATCGCTAGCGCATATGAAGCACGTGAATTCTCAATGGCTATTCGTGAAATTATGGCGCTTGCTGATCGTGCAAACCAATATATTGACGAGAAAAAGCCATGGGCACTTGCTAAACAAGAAGGTCAAGAACAACAAGTTCTTGATGTGTGCTCAGTTGGTATCAACTTGTTCCGTCAATTAGCTGTGTACTTAGCTCCAGTTCTTCCAACTTTGGCTGAGCAAGTTCAAGGTTTCTTAAAACTTGAGAGCTTCAATTTCGAATCACGTAAACAAATTCTTGTAAGCCATGAGATTGCACAGTTCCAACCGCTTATGCAACGTGTTGATCCAAAAGCTGTTGCAGCAATGGTGGATGCATCTAAAGAGTCTTTAGGTACTCCTGCTCCAGAAGCAACTAAAGCAGCGGCGAAAAAGGACAAAGCTGCCGAGAAAAAAGCGGCTCCTGTTCCAGCAGTTGGTGAAGCAGAAATCATTGGTATTGAAGATTTCTTAAAGGTTGACTTACGTGTTGCTCAGGTCGTTGAAGCAGGCACTGTTGAAGGTTCAGATAAATTACTTCAACTTACTTTAGACGTTGGTGAAGCTGAAACACGTAACGTATTCAGTGGTATTCGTAGCCAATACGCACCAGAAGATTTAAAAGGTAAACTGGTCGTTATGGTTGCTAACCTTGCACCACGTAAAATGCGTTTTGGTATTTCAAACGGAATGGTACTTGCTGCTGGAAATGGTGAAGGTATTTTCATTATTTCTCCAGATAGCGGTGCAAAACCAGGTGATAAAGTTTCTTAATCTGCCTTCATAAAAAAAGCTTCCTAAATTGGAAGCTTTTTTATTTTTAAAATTCGAGTTCTAAAGAAACATAAATAAGTGAATTTAAATTACGACCACGGCCACCCTTCACAAGGGTTATTAAATAAAACATATATATTTCCTAACTCCTCATTTGTTAAATAGCCATTCTTATTTTCATCTAAATAATGAAATAACCCTATATGCTTGTTTTCACCTTGAAAACGTTTATCGCTGGGCCAGTTATAAGGATAGAAATCTTCAACACGTTCAAATTCTTTTAGGCTGTACATTCCATCATGATTTAAATCATATTTTCCCTGAAAAAGCTCCCAATCTAAAGATGCAGGTTCACATGCATTGACCATATTCAAAATACAGTAAGTCGCACACCCCGCAAGTAACTTAATAGTTGGATTGCTCATGATTATTCGCTTGGATATCGGAAATTTTATAATCCTTTTCATGAACTGGAGTGCCAACAATACTCATGGTCCGTTCATTTGCTGGTGGTTGCTTACTCATCGTTCTCATCTCACATCCTGTAGTTAAGATGAGAAAAACTACAGAAATGCTCACCATTAGTTTTTTCATAACGTGATCCTCATTTCTTTTTGTTTTATTTATTAAGTTACCACTTTTTAAATGTTTAAGTGCTAAAAAAGATATTTCAATTTGTATATATTTTACGCAAAAATAAAGCCAGACTATAAATCGCTGGCTTTGGATTTTTTAGATATTTTAATTAAAGATTTATCATTTGAAGAAAATTAGCTTTAAACCCAATAGGCTAACAATGCTTCCAGCAACTCGGTCAACACCAGTTTTTGCCTTTAAATACATTTTTCTAGGCTTCTCTGAAGATAGAAGCATTGCCACACATGAATACCATCCCGCATCGATCATAAAACAAATCACTGGCAATGCGACGTAGTAATAATTTGGGATTTCTTTCGGCAGTAAAGCAGTAAACACACTTGCTAGTACGACTGCAATTTTCGGGTTACTTAACTGAGTAATCAAACCATATCGATATGCCTGTTTATAGGTCATTTTTGATTTGCCATCATTCTCCATGGCAATTGGTTCTTTGGCATGTTTAATAATTTTAAAAGCTAGCCAAAGCAAATACAGCCCACCACCAATTTTTAAAATTAAATATGCAGAAGGTACAGCCAATAAAACCGCTTGTAATCCCATAACAGCTAATAAGCCAAACAGAGCCGCACCTGTACCCGTTCCTAAAGCCGTGAACAAACCATGTTTACGTGATTTAGAAATTGAATTTTGTGCCACATAAATAAAGCTTGGCCCAGGGCTTATTGCTCCAAGCATCAATGCCATCGCAATTGAAAAAAGAGGAATAAGGGACTCAAACATTGTATTGACCTAGCATTACGCAATTGCGCGGTATTCTACCAGCTTTTTATGACGCAGATAAAAATGGAGAAGATATAAATGATGAAAATTGAATTTTCATGTTTTTACAATTTATCTCTTCACAACGGACAAAAATGTCCGTTAAATATATAACCTTTAAGACTCCCCAATCTATGACATGAGTAAACGTCAAAAAATTGCTGCCCATAATCGGGATGAATTACTCAATGCAGCCGAAGAATGTTTTCGTATTCATGGCATTAATGTCCCCTTACAAGTTGTGATTGACCACGCTGGTGTAGGACGAGCAACGTTCTATCGTAACTTTTGTGATCGCAAAGCTTTAATTAGCGCACTTTTAGAACGCGCGATTACACAGCTAGAGCAAAAAGCAGCTCATTTTCAACAATTCGGAGACGGTTTATTTCGTTTAATTGAAGGACACATTGGGCAACTTCCCAAGCTCGCAATTTTGCAAGATTTTTGGAGAGTAATTGATCGACAAGACCCAATTATGTTAAAAATCTATGAACGGCGAAATAATGCACTTAATCCACTGATTGAAAAAGCAATAGAACAAAAACTGTGCCGAGCTGATCTAACTGCCGATGACTATGCGATGGTTACTGCAATGTTAGGTTCTTCATTTCAAGGACATGAGCCCGAAGAACAGACTCGCTTAGCAAAACGAGCAATTGAATTACTATTTCATGGTATTCAAATACAAAAAATTCGAGGGATAGAATGAGTAAAACGCCTCGTTATTTAGAAACACCACCCGACTGGACACCAGAAGAGCAACCGACTCTACCTGGTTCACCAGCAGCTATTGCACACTCTGTACCTAAGCGGTTTATTTACTTTTTTATCGGTTTATTTATCGCTCTTTCGGCAAGCTTAAGTAATGGTTTTATTACGGCAAACTTACCGTTAATCCAGGGTGAATACGGCCTTACACCTTCCGAAGCTGCTTGGCTGCCTGCGGCCTATGTCATGGCAAATGTCAGCTCAAATCTAATTTTGTTTAAAGCCAGACAACAATATGGCCTGAGAGTATTTTCAGAAATAGGACTCGTTATTTTTATTGCGGTTCTTGTTTTGCATATTTTTGTGCATACCTATGAAATGGCACTATTTGCTCGGGTTGTGGCTGGTTTAGCGGGTGCACCACTAAGCTCTTTAGGTATGTATTACACCATGCAAGCCTTTAAAAAAGCAGACATGGCAAAAGGAATATATATCGCCTTCGGCTTTCAGCAACTTGGCGTACCCTTGGCTTGGATTATTTCTCCTTTCCTTGTAAGTACAGACAGTTGGTCTGTTCTTTACACCTTTGAGCTCGGTTTAGCACTTTGTTGTTTAGCCATGGTCGTTTCATTGAAATTACCACGTAGCTTAAGAATTTATGTTTTTGAGAAGCAAGATTTCTTCACCTTTGCCTTATTGGCTCCAGGTTTTGCATGTTTATGTATCGTGCTGACGCAAGGTCCAATTTTATGGTGGTTTAATAGCGAATGGCTTGCCTATATATTAATCGCAGGTTTTAGCTTAGTTGTTTTAGGTTTGCTCTATGAGCACTATCGAGCCAATCCATTAATTATGACGCGTTGGTTAGGTGCTTCTTCGACCCTACGTTTCATTTTTGGTGCTTTTGCTATTCGACTTTTAATGTCTGAACAAAGCTATGCTGCTGTTAACTTCTTAAAAACAATGGGAATGGGACCTGATCAATTTGTTCCACTCTATGTTGTGATATTCATAGGAATTTTAAGCGGAACACTTTTTAGTGCACTTACTTTTTCACGCGAACGAATTATCTTCCACTTACTTTTTGCAGAATTTTTGATTCTGGTCGCCTGTGGACTAGATTATCACTTAACCAGTGATGTTCGACCTGTGAATTTCTTCGCAAGTCAGTTTTTAGTCGGCTTTGCTGGTGGTCTGTTTATTGGTCCATTACTTCTTATTGGCTTTGCACAAACACTTGCTAAGGGCCCATCTTACGTAGTGACCTTTATCGTATTGTTTTCTGCTACCCAAACTTTCGGTGGTCTTGTCGGGTCTTCTTTCTTCTCGACCTATCAACAACATCGTACGCAGAACTATCAGGCAGAGATCATTAAAGATTTAGAACAAGCAGACCCTCTAGTCGCTCAAAGGCTCTCCACCTATCAACGCAGTGCATCAATCACGACTACTGACCCAGCATTACAAACAGCTCAATCCATGCGCTCACTTAATCAAGTGGTCACTCGTGAAGCCCAAGTACGTGCCTACAATGATGTTATTGCTTTAAACGGTATTTTTGCCGTCGCCCTACTCTTATGGGGTGGATTTAATATTGCACGTAGTAAATATCTACAACGCAGAGGAATTAGCCGTCCTTAACGGCTTTCGTATTTGATGAAATAGAAATTGAGATTGATATATGTCAGATAATCAAAACAAACCGGAACAAACGCCTGCTCAGGCACCTGCCAACGAGCCAACACCTGCACCTGCACCTGCACCTGCACCTGCAAGTAAACTGATTCCGACAAAACGCTCAACACTGTTATGGATGTTAGGTGTTCTTATTGTCGGTATTTTAGTGATTTTATGGGCATGGAGAATTGGACCTTTTGCAACCAGTGTTCAGCAAACTGACAATAGTTATGTCAAAGGTAAAACCACAATTTTATCTTCACAAATTAATGGCTACGTTAAAGACGTATTAGTTAAAGACTTTGACCATGTTAAAAAAGGTCAAGTGCTCATGCATATTGATGCAACCACTTACGATCAAAAAGTAACGCAAGCAGCTTCTGGGGTTGAACAAGCTAAAAATACTTTAGCTAATCAAACTCAATCCATTGCTCAGAAACAAGCTGATATTGTGGCTGCACAAGCCAAAGTGGATCAAGCAAAAGCTCAATACGAACTCTCTTTAGCACAGCTCAGACGTTATCAACAGTTAGGAAATAGTGGAGCAGCTTCTAAATCCGAACAAGATAAAGCCGCGGCGGATGCAGAAAATAACCTTGCAGCACTTAAACAAGCAGAAGCCAATGTATTAGTTGCAAATGAAGCGCTTAAAACAGCACAAGTCGCAGAAGCTGGCTTAGAGGCACAAGTTTCAAGCGCTAAAGCACAGTTGGACCAAGCACAAACCACCAAAGACTATAGCGTTATTGTTGCCCCGATGGATGGTCAACTTGGCGAAGTAAACCCTCGTGTTGGGCAATATGTTGCAGCAGGCTCACAGTTACTCTATTTAATTCCACAGCAAACTTGGGTGATTGCTAACTTTAAAGAAACCCAAATTGCCAATATGCGGATTGGTCAAAAGGCATGGTTCACAGTCGATGCGATGAAACACAAAAAATTTACAGGACATGTTGAGCAGATCTCACCTGCTGCGGGTTCCGAGTTCAGTGTGTTAAAACCTGACAATGCGACAGGAAACTTTACTAAAGTTGTTCAACGGATTGCTGTACGTATAACTATCGACCCAAATCAGGAAGGAATGGAACATTTACGCCCTGGTATGTCAGTAGTTACTTCTGTCGATACAAATTCGTAAACAGCTTTTTAAAGTTCTATTTAAAAAGTTACAATGTGATCAATCATTATTTTCTCAATTTCTAATGTTTGATCACATTACTCAATCGGTTCCTTATCAACATATTCAACTTCCCTATCCCCTGCATCTCGACATTAAGCGGTTAGACTTAATTCACCCTCAAATCTCGGGGAATAAGTTTTTCAAATTAAAATACAATCTACTTGTAGCACAGCAACAAGAATTATCACGCATTTTGACTTTTGGTGGCGCTTATTCAAATCACATTGCTGCAACTGCATATGCGGCTCATCTTTTTGGCTTAAAAAGTATTGGGATTATTCGTGGTGAAGAGTTAGCTGAAAAACCTCTTAATCCAACCTTAGCAAAAGCTCAAAGTTTAGGAATGCATTTACATTTTGTCTCGCGCACTGAATATCGTTTGAGAGATGATGCAAACTATCTTCAACAATTACACAATCAATTTCCTGAAACTTTCATTATTCCTGAAGGCGGTTCTAATCAGCTAGCCGTGCAAGGTTGTCAGGAAATTCTCAGTCAAAGCGATTTGCAAAACTATGATGTCATTTGCTGTGCAGTCGGAACTGGTGGGACTATTTCAGGGCTGATTGAACGAAGTGCACCACATCAAAAGGTTCTAGGATTTTCCGCATTAAAAGGCGACTTTCTACAACAAGATATTATGCAGTGGACTAAAAAACAGAATTGGTCACTGACAGATGCCTACTGTTGTGGTGGTTATGCGAAAACTTCACCTGAGTTATTCGCATTTATCCAAAATTTTGAAGAACAATACGCTGTACCTCTTGAACCGATCTATACGGGAAAAATGATGTTCGGTCTGTTTGACCTTATCAAAAATAATTACTTCCCTGAAGGAACTCGTATTCTAACAATTCATTCTGGCGGTTTACAGGCTGATATAAGAAACAAGCTAAGCTACTGATTCATTAATTTTTAGGAGATATTGCTCCTCATACCGATAAATGTCTTTAGCATGAGTAAGTGTCGGCATGATAGTATATGCCCCTTTTTAATTTTCAAGATTAATCGAGAATCTCTTATGTCTAACAGTCATGTCGATGTCATTGTCTTAGGTGCAGGTGCTTCTGGACTCATGTTGGCTGCACATGCTGCTAAACGCGGGCGCTCGGTTTTAATTTTAGAAAAAGCCAATAAAATTGGTAAAAAGATTTTAATGTCAGGTGGTGGTAAGTGTAACTTTACTAACCTATATGTAGAACCTGATAACTATATTTCTCATAATCCGCACTTCGTTATTTCTGCCCTGTCACGGTATAGCAACTGGGACTTTATCGGTTTGGTGTGTGACTACAAAATTGCCTATGAAGAACGTAAACACGGACAATTATTTACGCTAAACGGCGCTAAAGAAATTTTAGAAATGCTGGTGAGTGAGTGTAATAAAACTAAAAATGTAGATATTCAAACCCATTGCGAAGTTGGACAAATTACACCCTTGGAAAAAGGTGGGTTTTCACTAAACACCAATCAAGGACATTACACTTGTGATTCTTTAGTGATTGCGACTGGGGGCTTATCGATTCCAACATTAGGCGGTTCTGGTTTTGGCTATGAACTGGCACAAAAATTTGGACATCAGGTTTTCCCAACTCGTGCAGGTTTAGTTCCATTTACTTTTTCAGATCATATTAAAGAAGTGACCACACGCTTAAGCGGTAACGCTTTGGATGTAACGTTAAGTAACTCAAAAAATAGCTTTACTGAAGCATTATTATTTACCCATCGTGGTTTGAGTGGACCAAGTTCTTTGCAGCTTTCAAACTATTGGAATTCAGGAGAAAGTTTTAAAATTGACTTTTTCCCAAGCCAAGATTTAGCAACTTATTTAAAAGATAAAAAGAAAACACAGCCTAAAGTTTTATTACGTACTCTTCTTAATGAATTCACTGCCAAAAGTATTATTCAAGAGTTACAACAACTCATATGGTCAGAGCAGAGCGAAACAGCGATTGGTAATATCAGTGATGCACAGCTAGATCATATTGCTGAGCAGTTACATGGCTTCGCAGTTAAACCGTCTGGAACAGAAGGATATCGTACCGCTGAAGTTACTTTAGGCGGAATAGATACAACAGAAGTATCTTCCAAGACTATGGAAAGTAAAAAGCAGAAAGGATTGTTTTTTGTTGGCGAAGTACTCGATGTAACTGGCCATTTAGGAGGTTATAACTTCCAGTGGGCATGGTCTTCTGCCTATGCTGCTGCCCAATACGTATAAACTAATTTGAGTTTTTCGAACTATTTGATGCGTTCGATGAATCTTGTGGCTGAGAAGTAGTCTGTTTTGAGCTTTCCGACTTACTAAATACAAATTTATAAGCACTCGCTAAAAAACCTACCGTAATTCCGGCAATGACAATTGGTGCTAAAAAACGACCTGGTTTCTTCATCGTATTTTCCTCACTTATTTGTTTTTATAACGGCCAAAAAAGAACGACCACTCAATATAGAGTGGTCGAACTTATCACAAAAATCAAAGATTTTTTGTACTGTTTATCTGAAATTCAGTTTAATTCCCTTAAATTTCATCATTTTCACCTGTAGAGCCAAACGGTTTATTCACTGGGGGTTGTGCTGGATTCACCTGTACAGAATCTGCTGGTTTTGCATCAGATGAAACTGGTGACGGTGAAGTCGTTGGCGCAGATGTAGTTGTGGCTGGAGCTGCACTACTCGTACTAGACGGTGGTTGATAAAGAGGATTTGGTTGATTCGCTTCTTTTTTAGCTTTATCAAGCAAATCAGTTAAAAGTCGTTCTGCTGGTTGGCGACCACCTAAGCCAAATGCAAGAGCGAAAGCAACTGCAACTGCACCTAGAGTCAAACCAAATGCAAGATTAACAATTGAATCTGCAATACCCATGGCTCTTAAACCAAGTGCAAGTACTAGACCAATAATTAAGACACGAACTAAGCTAGCTAACCAACGCGAGCTATTATATTCACCACGTTGCACCACGTTCGCCACAACATTTGCGAGCCAGAAGCCAATAACCAAAATAACAGCACCTAACAGAATGTTTGCACCGAAATGGATAAACATTGCGATTAGACCACTAATTTGGTCGAAACCAAGACGATCCGCAGCTTCAGATACTGCAAAAAGCATGGTGAAGAATACGATTAGGCAACCGACAGCACTAGAAACTTTAGTTTGACCTAAAAAGCGTTGTACATCTAATTTGGCAGGAATTTCATCAACACCAGTACCTGCAATTAACTCTGCAACCAAACGTCCAACAAAACGAGAAACAATATAAGCAACCAGTAAAATTAAACCAGCAGCAATAATGTTTGGAATTGCCTGCAAGATTTCGTTGAGCATTGCTGTCGCTGGCTGAGAAATCGTCTCAATCCCTAAAGCTTCGAAAGCTACAATTAATGTCGTAATAATAATGATAGCAAAAACAAACGAACCTAAAAATTTGCCTACATTAGAGCTTTTGAAAAGACCAATTTTTTCCGCTTGAGCTTGAATACCTAAACTATTAACAAGACCTTCAACAATACCTCGTACAATTTTTGCCAAGATATACCCAACAAAAACGATAACGCCAGCAATAAAGATATTTGGTAAGAACGCTACGGCGTCATTTACCATATTCTGAACTGGAATCAGTAAGCCTGTTAGTCCTAATATTGAAAGAACAATCGGAAGGAAAAGTAACAATACAAGCCAGTAAAGAATTTCACCGATATTTTGGCTAATTCCACCTACACCCACTTCATTGCTTAATTTATCATCGAGTTGGGTTCTGGATAAAACATTGGTCACCCCTGCTCGCACCAGTCGAGCAACGATCCAACCAATAAAACCCACCACCACAGCAGCAATAATATTTGGAATATAGACGAGTACCTGATTCACCATATTGCTGAACGGGCCACTTACTCCACTAATGTTAAGTACATTGAGAGCTGCGACAACCGCTAAGATTAAAATAAACCAGAATACGACTTTTGAAATAAGGCCTTCTATATTTGGGGCTCGACCAGTGGCTGAAGATAGTTTGGCATTGGTATTTACTTTTTGTAGAAGCTTTTTCACACCTGCCGCTACCAATAAAGCAATTATCCAACCAACCAATAAGATCACTATTGCAGCCAGAATTGGATGAAACTGATCCCAGTAATACATCGCATCAAATTGAGCGCCGCGAGGCCCATCAAAAAATTCATTCATATTGTTATGTCCTCAATTGTTATGTTCTTTTCAGTGTTATCTCTAGGAAACACCATTCGTTGTAAAAAATGACGATGAATGCGGTCTATCTCACATTATGTTTTGAATATTTTCTAATCAACACACTTCTGCATAAATACAACAAATTGATGCAAAAGGTTGCAAAAAAGCCTTCAGGTTTACACCTAAAGGCTTGATATCAAGATAAACTGATTTGCTTATTACCCTATATAGGTCTTTAAATTCAAATCAGAACTACCCTTAATTACATGTGGTGTGGTCTCATTTTGAAAAGTTCCCTCTTGTTTAGGAGTCTGGTTGTGGTCAGCAACCATATAGACAATAAGCGCAAGAAGAAAAAGCCCAACAATAATTAAAATATAAACTGGCAATCTTCTTTTTTTCGCAGTTTCTTCAGGACTCGTCACATGAGGTGGTTTTGAAAAATCATGCATCTTCTTTCCCCTCTTCTATTATCATTAACTTTATATTCATCATAGCAATTTGCTTTGTTGCATTGTGTGAAAAAGCATTATGCGAAGGTGTCTGTGATTGCAAAACTCTACTTTTAAAATAATAAAAATAGTATAAAATTTGCACACATTAATTTAAGCAATTAAAAATAATTTCCAACTATTCACGAACTTCGTCTATGTCCCATTTGTAATACAATATGTTTTAGCGCTTACTTTTTAGAAAATAGGCTATAATAAGCCCCCATGTTTTAAAGCTACTCTATTTTATGATGTATCGTCAGCAAAACGTAACTCTTGATCTCGACACTGACGTCACACATCAATGTTATATCCACCAGACAAGAGACGAACATCTCATTGGTATTATTGAATTTAATAAACCAAGTTATGAACTCAAATGGGGTGATCTGGAATATTTTCGTCGTCGTACTGAAGAATTTTCAGTTATGCCATTTCCTGACTGCATTAACGCCATGATTGTTGATATTCGTAATATCAATATTTTTCTGGACAATGAAGTTCCGATTTTACCTTGGCGTTTACTTGAAGAAGACTGTCCTGTTCGCTTAGTTGTTCCCCAAGACCGTTTAGAACATTATGCAGGCCTTTTTGAACCTACTTGGCTTTCAAGCGATGTAGACAGTGCGATTTCCGAAATTCGTGAATTTATGGATATGTTTGTCCATTAATAAACATATCCATAAAAATAATTTTAAAGTTCTTTTAATTGTCGTTTGTTACCAGTAATTTTCTACTGCAATATTTCCCTCACCTCGACGATTCATCGTCAAACCACGGCGCTTTAAAGCCTCTTTCGTGTCATCTACCATTTCTGGGTTTCCACAAAGCATGACATGGCTTGTTGCAGGGCTCAGTTCTATACCAGCAACTTTTTCTAATTCACCGTTTTCAATCAAAACCGGTAAACGATCATGTAACTGTGCTGATGGATCACGAGTGATAATTGAAATAAATTTAAAACCGACGTGCCCTTCCCCAAAAGTTTCAGCAATCTCTTGAATACGATCGACATAAGCTAATTCAGCTGCGGTACGGACACTGTAGACCAAATTAATCTTTTGATATTTCGACCATGTATCGAAGTCTTGTAGCATCGATAAAAATGGAGCCAAGCCAGTACCCGTTGCCAATAACCATAAATCATGTGGTAAAGGCTGTTGATAGCGAGCTAAAGTAAGATAACCATAAGGTATTTTTTCTAAATAAAGCTCATCACCTACCTTCAAATGTTGAAGATTTGAGGTAAATGCACCGTCAGGCACTACAATCGAGAAAAATTCTAGCGTTTCATCAAATGGAGACGACACCACCGAATAGGCACGAACAACAAGTTCTTCTCCAACTTTCAGTCCAATACGTGCAAATTGCCCAGCCGTAAATTTAAAATGTGCAGGGCGAGTCATGGTGAAACTAAAAAGAGTTGGAGTCCAGCGGTGTACAGATAAAACTTTTTCTACGCTAAATTTTTCAATTGACATGATTTCAACGTGGCATGAAATAGTGCGCTCATGTTAGCATGACAGTCGAAATAATGAATACTTTTAAACGTTAAGGCTTTTTAAACATGCGCATGACATTACGCCAGTTGGCTGTTTTTGTAGCCGTCGCTCAAGAAGGAACTGTCACCAAAGCCAGTGATGCGGTCAGACTGACGCAAAGTGCAGCAAGTATGGCTTTAGCCGATTTAGAGGATGGTCTTGGTGCCCCTCTATTTGATCGTTTAGGTAAACGACTACAACTCAACGATCTTGGTCGCTTTCTATTGCCACAAGCACTAGAAATATTAGGTCGCTGTGAAGCTTTTGAGCAAGCTGCAAAAGGTGAGTTACAAAGTATTGACTTACGTATTGGGGCAACTCTAACGATCAGTGATTACCTTATGCCAGATTTAATGGCTAACTTTTTACAGTATCACCCTAAAGCACACTTGCAATTACAGGTGGGCAATACTCGCCAAATGATTGAAGCTGTCAATCAGTTTCAGCTTGATTTAGCATTAATTGAAGGCTCGTGTCATCTACCTCAACTTCAATGCATTCACTGGCGTGATGATGAGCTTGCAGTATGCTGCTCACCTACCCATCCTCTAGCACGCTTAAATCGACCTTTAACAGCACATGATTTTCATCAAGTTGAATGGATTTTACGTGAAGAGGGTTCGGGAACTCGTGAAGTGTTTGATAATGCTATTTTGCAAGATCTACCAGACGCTAATATTCGCCTCACCCTAGGCCACAATGAAGCAATTTTGAAAATCGTTGCTGGTGGTTTAGGAATGTCTTGTATCTCTAAACTCGCTATTGAACCTTTAATTGAAAAAGAACAATTAGTTATTTTAGAAACGCCATTCTGGCAACTTACTCGCCCACTTTACATGTTGGTACACCGTCAAAAATACCAAGGTCCTGGCCTCAAAGCATTCTTACAATTCTGTGAAGAGCAGGTTTAAGACCTGATCTTCTAGTACCATCTTGAGTTGTTCTCAGATAACTCACCATTCTTTTCATTTTATTATTTATTACTTAAAACAATTAAGGGAAGTTAACACCTCCCTTAATTGTTTATTACTTACTCGTTCCACAAACGATCAAAAATCTTCTTTGCTGGTCTTAGCTAAACTCTGCAACAAGATAGCTTTGAGCATTGAGAACACTATTAGCGTCGAAAATGTGATAACAACTCTGTTGTAATCGCTTTATTATGATCAGTAATTTGAGTTTTTTTGGTTTTAGACGGATTAGGATCGATACGTTCAATCTTTATAGCCTTAAATTTCCCCTGATTATCTACAGCGAGAAATTTCACTTTTTCATTTCTTTTCGGCTCCCCTTCTGATGCAGGAAAATCCGAAATATGAAAGAAAATATCTCCTTCAGCCGTTCCAATAAAACCAAATCCTTTGTCAGGATCATATTGTTTAACTTTTCCGGTATAAAACTCTTGCTTCATGATCTTTACCTTACTTTTTCAATACTGTTATTACAGCAGAAAATTAAAAAGAGACTTTCAATCCGCCCTCAAAACTTTACGGTTTGATTAAGTCTCTTTTTATCATTATTTCAAAAATTAGTCTTTTTGGACACTACCAAAAATTTTATCGCCCGCATCACCTAAACCCGGAACAATATAGCCCTGTTCATTTAAGCCATTATCAATAGATGCTGTATAAATCTGTACATCTGGATGAGCAGCTTCAACTTTAGCAACACCTTCTGGGGCAGCAACTAATACCATAACACGTATATCTTTACAGCCACTCGCCTTTAACACATCAATGGCAGCAACTAATGAGTTACCTGTTGCCAACATTGGATCGATAATCATTGCAAGACGATTAGCAACATCTGGAACTAGTTTTTTATAATAAGTACGAACTTCTAATGTTTCTTCATTACGTTCAAGACCTAAAACACTAACCTTAGCACTTGGAATCAGATTAAGTACGCCATCCAGCATACCAATTCCTGCACGTAAAATCGGTACAATCGTTATTTTTTTACCAGCAATACGCTGAGTAGTAACAGTTCCGGCCCATCCATTAATTTCACAATCCACAACTGGTAAATCTTTTGTTGCTTCATACGTCAATAACATAGTCACTTCCTGAGCAAGCTCACGGAAATTCTTAGTACTGATGTCAGAACGACGTAACAAACCTAATTTATGACGAATAAGTGGGTGACGAATTTCTTGAATGGCCACAGATGTTACCTAAAAATATAAAAACGTATTTATTATAATCTTTTTTTAATGCTCAATAAAAAAAAGCCTCCAGATTTGGAGGCTTTTTTGTACACTAGGATTATTGTTGTTGTGAAAGCATGAAATGTAATGGAGATAAAATTTCTGCTTTTAATGCCAAATTAATCATTGGATCTGGGTAAACACCCAAAATAATAACTAATGCAGCAGCAGCCAATACCATTAAACCACCTACTTTTTGACCCCAATGAGCATCTGCATCAATACGAGGAGTTTCTGGTGGTGTCATATACATTACAACCATCACACGTAAGTAATAGTACAAACCAATACCACTACCCACAATAATCATTGCAGCCAAGAACCAGTGTTGAGTTGTTACAGCAGCCATTACAACCAAGAACTTACCAATGAAGCCTGCTGTTAATGGAATACCAGCCAAAGATAGCATCATGACTGTTAAAGTTGCTGTAAGTACTGGACGACGCCAGAACAAACCACGGTAGTCTGCAAGGCTTTGTGCTTCATCTACGTTGTTATATGGGCTAGACATTAACGCTACCGCACCAAAAGCACCGATAGTTGTTAATACATAAGACACCACATATACAGTTACGCTACCCAAGCTCGCATAAGTCATACTAATTAACGCAATTAACAAATAACCAAAATGAGCAATAGATGAATAACCAAGAATACGTTTTAAGTTAACTTGACGAACAGCAAGTAAGTTACCAACTAAAATCGACAATACTGCAATGATTGTCAAAATAGTGACTAACGAGTCCACCATAATTGCGCCTGAAGCAAGCATATAGCGCACGAACAAACCAATGGTTGCAACTTTAGCAGCGGTCGCCAAGAAAGTTGCCATTGGCGCTGGTGCACCTGCATATACATCTGGTGTCCATTTATGGAATGGCGCAAGCGATAATTTAAATGCAACAGCAAAGATAATGAGTGCTAAACCTAATAACACCATTGGCTGTTTGATTGCACCAAATAACGCCTGTACAGAATCATAGAATGAAAGCGAACCAGTATATGCATAGATATATGCCATACCCATCAACAGCATTGCAGAAGCTGTCGCTGAAAGTACAAGATATTTAATACCAGCTTCAAGTGAACTACTACGTTGATAGGTATAAGCAAGTAAGCCATATACAGGAATCGACATTAACTCAAGGCTAATGAAGAACGATGCATAGTGAGAACTTGCAACCATCAACATTGCACCTGCTACTGAAGCAAGTAACAAAAGATATAGTTCTTCGCGGTTATCTTTATAAGTTTCGATGTAAGCATGAGACAAAGTACAACAAGCCAATGCCGCAATCAAAATCATAAATTGATAGAACATGGTAAATGGATCAACCATAAACATGCCCATCACATTTGCCGGTACAAACTTACCGCCAAATACTGCAAATAAAATATAAAGTGCAGCGAGGTTTAGACCAACAACAGAAGTTGTTGCGATTAAATTATGATTACGCTTAATAGAAATTAACAGCATGACGACGATTGTTGTCAAAGCAACAATCATCACCGGAGCTAAAGGCATAAGCGTAGAGAGTGATACTGTGAAGTTCATGATTATTGGATCTCCACATGGTCAAGTTGAGTAGCTGTTTGCTGAACAGTTTCAACGACTTCTTGAACTGGCATATAACTATTGACCAACCACTGCATGCTTGAATGAGACATATCCAAGAATGTTTGTGGGTAGATACCAAGCCAAACGAGACCAATCGCACAAATCATCAAAATACCAACTTCACGAGCAGATAAGTCTTTTAGTGGACTAGTGTAGTGTTGCTTTTGTTCAGGGTTTGGTTCACCAAATAAAGCACGGTGAATCAAGATCAAGCCATATAAGCCTGCAAATACAAGGCTGATAGAAGCAAGAATCGTGAAGACAGGATATTTATTAAATGAACCCATCAAAATCAGGAATTCACCGATAAAGTTACCCAAACCTGGCACGCCCACAAGAGCAGCTACGAAGAACATCAAGAAAAATGGCAAGTACTGAAGCTGGCCACGAAGACCACCCATTAAACGTAAATCACGTGTATGTAAACGTTCGTAGATCTGACCAGACATAATGAACAATGCAGCTGATGACAAACCATGTGCCAACATCATGATCATTAGACCTTGGAAGGTCAAAATGTTACCTGCGTAGATTGCAAGTAAAATAAAGCCCATGTGTGAAATCGACGTATACGCAAGTAAACGTTTCATATCAGTTTGCTGGTAAGCACACCATGCGCCGTAGAAAATACCAATCAAACCGAAAATAATCGCAATATCTGCAAACTGAGCAGAAGCTGTCGGGAAGAATGGAATTACAAAACGAAGCAAGCCATACGCAGCTGTTTTAATCAAGATACCCGCCAAGTCTACAGAACCTGCTGTAGGAGCTTGAGCATGCGCATCCGGCAACCAACCATGTAATGGAAACACTGGTAGCTTCACGGCAAAACCAATGAAGAAACAGATCATGAAACCATAAGCTAGGTTCGCAGGTAAGTGGTTGGCTACAGCTAATAAATAGTTGTAATCGAAACCGATCATGCCTGTCATCATGTAGCCATAAACTACAAGACCAAGGATACCGATTAACATCACTAAACCAGCGATCTGCGTGTAAAGGAAGAACTTGGTAGCTGCGTAAACACGTGAACGACCGTTTGAACCTTTATGACCCCATAACGCAATCAAGAAGTAGATTGGTACAAGCATCATCTCCCAGAAGAAGAAGAACAAGAACAGGTCAATCGCTAAGAATACACCGATAACGCCACCTAAGCTCCATAAGAGGTTTAAGTGGAAGAAACCAACGTTCTTTTGAATTTCGCCCCATGAACAACCAACAGCAAGTACACCAAGTAACGCTGTTAATAGCACCATGAGTAAAGATAAGCCATCCACAGCAAGGTGAATGCCAATACCGAGTGATTGAATCCACGGTAAATAGAACTCAGCAGTCCAAGTTGGGATTTTTGAACCCAACTCATAGCTATAAGTTCCACTTTGCCAAAGTGCAAGACCTAAGCCCAAAGTAATGAGCATACCAATTAAGGCAATCCAGCGTGGCAGAGTTTTGTCGAGCTTATCGACTAACCAACAAATAAAACCAGCAATGAACGGAACAAGAATCAGCGCGGGTAAAATTAAATTGTTTTCCATTTTATTTCCCCACTACCTGAATAACGATCAAGATCATCAATAACACCACTACACCGAGTGACATACTTGATGCGTATTCACGCAATGAACCGGTTTGACGTGAGCTTGTAAAACTATTTCCGCCTTTCACAAGTGCAGGAAGAACTAACCACAAACTGTCAATCGGATCACGGCCAAAGATTTTGGCGAAGAATAAATAAGGTTTAACAAAAACGATGTCATACAATGCATCAAAACCAAAAGCAGTACGGCAAATATGTGCCAGACCTGCACCCAAACTTGTTTGAGCGAATGATTTCACTGCACCATAAGCAAATGTAAATAATGCTATACCAACAACTAGACCAACTAGCGCAATTCCTACTGCTAAATGCTCTGCCCCATGCATGCCTTCTACAAATTGTTCAGCCACATGGAATTCAGGAATTTTTGCAGTATTAAGAATACTAGCTACAGGTGCTTTTAATACGGCACCAACAAAAGTAGACAGTACCGCTAAAATGCCCAATGGAGCCCAGTAAGTTGCACCTTTAATTTCATGGTAAGGCGTGTTTTCTTGACCAAAGAATACAACCCAGATTAAACGGAATGTATAAATTGAAGTCAGGAATGCACCTGCTACACCCACCCAATATAAGGTGTGGTATAAAGCAACTGATTGGCCTTGTACCCAAACTTCACCAAGAATCGCATCTTTAGAGAAGAAGCCAATCGTCAAGAATGGAATCGCTGCTAGTGCACCGCCACCAATCGCGAAACAAGCAAACAGGAATTTGTTACGTTTGAACAAGCCACCCATTTTGAAAATGTTTTGCTCGTGGTGGTAAGCCAGAATCACCGCACCAGAAGACAAGAATAATAATGCCTTAAAGAATGCGTGAGCCAACATGTGGAACAAGCCAGCTTGATAAGCTTCCGCACCTACAGCCATAAACATATAGCCAAGCTGACTCATTGTTGAGTAAGCCAAGATACGTTTGATATCTGTTTGAACGAGTGCAGCAAAACCTGCAACTAACAAAGTTACCGCGCCAGTTACCGAAATGAATTGCATCACTTCAGGTGCAAGTTCAAATACGCTGAATAGACGGCAGCATAAATACACACCCGCCGTTACCATTGTTGCAGCGTGGATTAATGCTGAAACAGGTGTTGGACCTGCCATTGCATCTGCCAACCATGTTTGCAATGGAATTTGTGCAGATTTACCAGCAGCACCCAAGAACAACATTAATGCAGTCCAGATCGTAAGTGACGAACTCTTCGTCATTACTTCTGCTGCATGTTCAACGATGTACTGAGTATTCAACGTACCAAATTGTTGGTAAAGCAAGAATAAAGCGATAAGTAAGAATACGTCACCTACACGGGTAACTGTAAATGCTTTGATCGCAGCCCAACCATTTGCAGGGTTTGCATAATAGAAGCCAATAAGCAAATAAGAGCAAAGACCTACGCCTTCCCAACCTAAGAATAACAACGCTAAGTTGTCACCCAATACAAGCACAAGCATGCTGGCAACAAATAGGTTGAAATAAGAGAAGAAGCGCGCATAACCTTCTTCACCGCGCATGTACCATGATGCAAAGATGTGGATTAAGAAACCAACACCCGTAACCATGCCCATCATGAGTAAAGATAAGCCATCTAAATGTAAGCTAATGCCCGGCGCAAAACCGCCAACATTGAACCATGTCCACAGATTTTGAACAAAAACTTGCTGACCACTTGTGGTAAATGCCATTCCAGCAATCAATGCAAATAATGCAGATAAACCTACAGAACCCACACCAATAATTGCTGCAACATTCTCAGAGAGTTTGTCTCGTCCTGCCGCCAATAAAATAAAACCGATTAGCGGAAATAATACTGTTAGATATAAATAACTCATCCGCGCATCTCACTAGCAGCATCCACATCCAAGTGATGGAAGCGATGATAGAACTGAAGGACAATCGCAAGACCGATACATGCCTCTGCTGCTGCAAGGGTCAAAATCAGAATGAACATAACTTGTCCATCTGGTTGTGCCCATACGCTACCCGCAAGAACAAATGCCAATGCAGCAGCATTCATCATGACCTCAAGGCTCATTAACATAAATAATAGGTTGCGTCGCACCATTACACCGTAAAAACCGAGTGCAAAAAGGATGGTTGCAACAATCAAACCATGTTCTAAAGGAATCTGGCCCATTATTCTTTTTCCTCTTCTGCACCTGGTTCACGTTTACCTAAGTGGTATGCTGCAACAAGGGCTGCTAGCAATAACATCGCGGCAACTTCAACCAATAGTAAATAGTGAGTAAAGAGTGCTTGACCAACTACTTTTGGTCCAATCACTTGTGCCCCAAGTGGTGCTGAAATTGTGGTGTATTCACCACCAAGCATCCAAACCAAAAGCAAGCCGAGTAAGAAACTCATGAGTGCTGGATATGCCCAAGCATCTGAAGAAAGCCATTTACGTTCTTGTTCTACAGTGTGTTGACCTAAATTCAACATCATCACCACGAAGACAAACAGAACCATAATTGCTCCGGCATAAACAATGATTTCAAGAGCACCTGCAAAAGGCGCCCCCACGATCATGAAAATACCAGCAACAGCAAGCAATGAAACAATTAGACTAAGTAAAGCATGTACAGGGTTCGTGTTAGTCACTACACGAACCGTAGAAACGATGGCCACGAGTGCCATCAAATAAAACGGCCACATCATGGTAATAGACTCCGTACATCGATTGGTGCACTTTCTTTCTGCGCCTGACCTTTCTCTTTACCGTTAATTGCCATACCAGCTACACGGTAGAAGTTGTAGTCTGGGTATTTACCCGGACCTGAAATGAGTAAGTTTTCTTTCTCATAAACCAAGTCTTGACGTACATATTCACCAAGTTCGAAATCTGGTGTCATCTGAATCGCAGTTGTTGGACAAGCCTCTTCACACATACCGCAGAAAATACAGCGTGAAAAGTTGATACGGAAAAATTCCGGATACCAACGTCCATCTTCTGTTTCTGCTTTTTGTAATGAGATACAGCCAACTGGACACGCAACCGCACATAGGTTACATGCCACACAACGCTCTTCCCCATCTGGGTCGCGCGTCAACACAATACGACCACGAAAGCGTGGCGGCACAATCTGTTCAGCCGGTACTTCTGGATATAAAATCGTGTCACGTTTACGCGTTACATGGCTAAATACCATAAATAACGAACGTACAATCGATCCGAATCCAGCTAGAAATTTATACATTTTGTACTCCCTGCTGTCCTAGGCCTGATTCATCAGAATCACAGCACCAGTCACTAACAAGTTGACCAACGCCAATGGCAAACAAATTTTCCAACCAAAGTTCATGACTTGGTCATAACGTGGACGCATTAAAGAACCACGAGCCAAAACAAACATCATTACAAAGAATGCTGTTTTAATCACAAACCAGAATACTGGCGGAACAAATGGAATTTCTAAATTGAATGGCGCTAACCAGCCACCGAAGAATAAAGTTACGATCAATGCAGAAATAAGTACCACGTTGACATATTCAGCAACGAAGAACATACCCCATTTCATACCACCATATTCAACATGGTAACCTTCAGCCAATTCTTGTTCTGCTTCTGGTTGGTCAAATGGATGACGGTGAGTTACCGCAACACCAGCAACCACAAAAATCAAGAAACCTAAGAATTGTGGAATGACGAACCAAACATCGCGTTGTGCTTCAACAATTTCACGAAGGTTAAATGAACCTGCAATTGCCACCACACCCATCAATGAGATACCCAAGAACACTTCATAAGAAATGGTTTGAGCAGCTGAACGTAAACCACCAAGCAATGAGTATTTGTTATTTGAAGCCCAGCCACCAAACAATACTGCATAGACTGCAATACCAGCCATTGCCATGAAGAACAACAAACCGATACTCATGTCGGCAACACCCAGTGAAGGACTCACCGGGATAACCATGAATGAAAGAACCGCTGTTGCCATTGCAACAGCTGGTGCTAAACGGAATGTAAGCTTGTCAGCAAATTTTGGTGTCCAGTCTTCTTTGAACATGATCTTGAGCATGTCGGCAACGATCTGGAACATACCACCAGGACCAACACGGTTTGGACCATAACGGTCTTGCCACAAAGCAAGCAAACGACGTTCAATAAAAGACATCAACGCTGCAACTAAAACAACCACAAGCAAAATCACAACTGCTTGAACTACAGCATAGGCAATTGGCCAGTTCTCAGCCCAAAGTGGCGTTTGACGTATAATTTCTTGATTCATGAATTACACTCCTAAAGCCACTGAAACAGGCTCAGCTAGTGACACCATTGGTGCTAAACCAACTGGGTAACCAATATAACCTGTAGGTAAATATTCAATTACTTGTACAGGCAAGCTCACACTGGTTTCGCCTGCTTTTACTGTAATGCGTTGACCTTCTTGAAGGTTCAAACGAGTTGCATCTTGTTCGCCCACTGCAAACATAGCTTCTGGAATGCGAGTTTCCATTGCAGGTGTTTTAATAGTGAATTCACCAGAACCAAAAATATGATGCATTGGTACTAAGCGGAAACTTTCAGGGTTTGCAACTACCGCTACTGGAGCTACATAGCTACGTGCAGGACGTTTTGCTAAGCAATCGAATAAACGAATACCTGAATCACCACCTTTTAAGTGACCACCCACTTCATCTTGGTATTTGTTCCAAGATTGTGGAGAGTTCCAGCCCGGAGCCCATGCAAATGGTACTAATGATGATGCTTTTTGCGGACCAACATAACCTTCCATTGAGAATGTTAATGCTGAATCTAGATCTGTAGGCTGTTTAGGTTCATGAACCGATAACGGCGCACGCATTGCTGTACGACCTGAATAACGACGTGGTTCACGTGCAATTTTCAAACCATGTACACGATAACCTGCATCAGGTGCCACATCTTGAATAGCTTCAAGTACTGGTACATTTTTTACGATGCTTTCAATCACATCATCAAGCAATGTCCAGTCTACAGCTTTACCTTTAATGCCAGTTTCAATGGCATGTAACCAACGCCATGATTCTTTAATTGCGTACTCAGGTTTGTAGTAACTTGGATCGTAAACTTGATAGAAACGCTGTGCACGACCTTCTTGGCTTACAACAGTACCGTCACCTTCGGCAAAGCTTGCTGCTGAAAGTACAATATCAGCCTGTTTCACAGTTTCAGTTTCACTGTGATCAAGCACAATTACTGTTTCAGCTTTATCAAGTGCAGCCTGCACTTGTACAGCAGGTAAGCGACGGAACAAGTCATTTTCAACAATAACAAGTGTGTCGTAGTCTTGAGCAAAGGCTTGTTCAAGGCTTAAGCCACCAAACAGAGCCAAGCCCATCGAGTTCACTTCAGGAACCACAAGACTTAAACCAGCTTTAGAACCTAAGTTCTGAGTCAGCTCAGCCGCAGCTTCCATAATAGAAGCATCTTGCAAGCTAGTACCCGCAATGATTAATGGCTTGTTTGCTGCTTTTAACGTATCAGCAATGGTTTGAGCAAATGCTTTTGCATCGTCATCTAAACCATTCACTGTTTCGCCTTTCACTGCCGCAGCTACTGCAAAACCTAAACGAGCAATGTCATTTGGAGAAGCAACAACTTCACCAGTTGCAACATCGGCAAGACGAGTTTGAGTTGCAGCCAAGATATAGATCGGAGATTTTGCTTCTTGACCAATACGTTGTACAGGTTCAGCCAACCAGTCTGGGGTACGTGTTTTTGCAGCCATTTCACGAGCTTTGTTTTTCGCAGCTTGACGAACTGACAAGGCCATACGTGGTGCAGTTTGAGTCAGGTCTTCACCTAAAATCAAGACAGCATCATAGCTTTCGATTTCACGCATGTTCGGGTTGTAAATACCCTCGGTTTGCATGATAGATGCAGCAAGTTCAACAAGCTTTTGCTCTTTTTGTGCAACACCAGTTGAGTAATTTGCCTGACCTACAAGCTCACGTAATGCATAGTTCGATTCCAAGCTTGCACGCGGAGAACCAATACCCAAAACTTTTTTGCCTTGAAGCTTCGCAATCGTTTGATCTAAAGCTTGATCAACAGAAACAGTTGCAACAGTTTCACCGTTACGGAACTGAGGCTGACGTGGACGGTCTGCACGGTTTACATAACCTGTGCCAAAACGACCTTTATCACAAAGGAAGTACTGGTTAACCGAACCATTAAAACGGTTTTCTACGCGGCGGATTTCACCATAACGCTCACCCGGAGAAATGTTACAACCAGAAGAACAGCCTTGACACACGCTTGGTGCATACTGCATGTCCCATTTACGGTTATAACGCTCTGAATGAGTCTTATCAGTGAATACACCTGTTGGACATACTTCAGTCAAGTTACCCGAGAATTCAGATTCTAAAGTACCTGATTCTGGACGACCAAAGTAAACACGAGATGCATTGGCATAAACACCAAAGTCCGTACCGCCCGCATAGTCGTTGTAGTAACGAACACAACGGTAACAAGCAATACAGCGGTTCATTTCATGTGCAATGAATGAGCCAAGTTCTTGGTTGTAATGCGTACGTTTTGTAAAACGGTAGCGACGACGGTCATGACCAGTCATCACAGTCATATCTTGTAAATGACAGTGACCACCCTCTTCACAGACTGGACAGTCGTGTGGGTGATTCGTCATCAAAAATTCAACAATAGATGCACGGAAATCTGTTGCTTCTTTGTCTTCAATCGAGATATAGGTATTGTCAGATGCTGGTGTCATGCATGACATGACCAAACGACCACGCGTATCTTCTGGATTCGCATATTGCGTAACAGCACATTGACGGCAAGAACCAACCGAACCTAAGGATGGATGCCAACAAAAATATGGGATGTCGATGCCCAGACTCAAACATGCTTGTAGCAAGTTTTCCGAGCCGTTGACTTCATACGATTTTCCATCGACATGAATTGTAGCCATAAGTCGAATTCCTTAAGCTTGTTCTACGTTGCTGGTTTGCACGACAGGACGAGTCGTCACTTTCGCTTCAAACTCACCACGGAAATGTTTGAGTGCGCCCATAAGCGGCTCCATCGCACCTGGTGCGTGGGCACAGAAAGTTTTACCAATCCATAATTTACGAGTCAATTCTTGTAAATGATCGATATCTTCTTTCTTACCTTCGCCTACTTCAAGTGCTTTAAGCGCTTTAACAGCCCATGGCAAACCATCACGACATGGTGTACAGAAACCACATGATTCGCGCGCAAAGAACTCTTCTAAGTTACGAGTGAGTGATACCATACATTGAGTTTCGTCAACCACCATCAATAAACATGTTCCCAAACGAGAACCTGCTTTCATAATCGTGTCTGCATCCATTGGTAAATCAATGGTATCAGCCGGTAAAAAGTCAGTTGAAGCACCACCCGGTAACCATGCTTTGAGCTTTAAGCCCTCACGCATACCACCAGCATGATCTTCAATCACTTCACGTGCAGTTGTACCAAATGGCAATTCCCAAAGACCCGGGAATTTTACTTTACCTGATGCACCATAAATTTTAGTGCCTGGGTCTTTTGATTTACCTGCTGATAAACCGATATACCACTCTGGACCACGAAGCATGATTGCTGGCAAGTTGTTATAAGTTTCAACGTTGTTCACAATTGTTGGACGGCCCCATGCCCCTGCAACTTGCGGGAATGGCGGCTTAGTACGTGGGTTTGCACGACGGCCTTCGAGCGAGTTAATCAATGCAGTTTCTTCACCACAGATATAACGCCCTGCACCCGTATGTACATGCAGATCAAAATTCCAGCCAGAACCTAAAATGTTTTCGCCTAAATAACCTTTAGCACGAATCTGTTCTAATGCTTCATTTAAGTATTGAGCTGCCTCAATATATTCACCACGGATAAAGATATAACCTTGAGTTGCCTCTAAGGTATAACCCGCAATCAACATACCTTCGATCAATTGATGTGGAAGTTTTTCCATCAACAAACGGTCTTTAAAAGTACCCGGCTCCATTTCGTCGGCATTACAGATCAAATAACGTGGACCACCATCATTTGGTGCCATTAATGACCATTTAATACCCGCTGGGAAACCCGCACCACCACGACCTTTTACAGTTGCAGCTTTAATGACATCTAACACTTCAGCAGGTTTCATGCCTAATGCTTTTTTAAAGCCAGCATAACCTTCAAGTGCTTCGTAATCATCAGCACCACGAACTTCTTCACGTTTACTTAAACGCCAAGTGAGCGGATGAGTTTCCGGATTACCGTCGCCATAAATTGGTTTTGGTTCAGTATTCATACATACTTCTCCAATAACTGTTTAATTGATGTCACTTCGACTAAACCGTGAGTATCTTCATCAATCATTAAAGTTGGGCCTTTGTCGCAGTTGCCTAGGCAGCAAATTGGAAGCAGTGTAAAACGACCATCTGGTGTCGTTTGACCATACTGAATTCCTAATTCGCGCTGGAATGCTTCAGCAAGTGTTTCTGCACCCATTAAGAAGCAAGCAATTGAGTCACAAAGCAAAATCACGTGACGACCTACCGGGTGGCGATAGATACGGTTGTAAAATGTTGCAACACCTTCCAAATCAGCAACACTCATCGACAATAACTGTGCGATGGCATTCATTTGAGCGTCATCTACCCAACCATTACGGCGTTGTACACACTTCAATGCATCCAAAGAGGCTGCACGAGGGTATGGATAGTGACCAATGTGATGTTCGATGTCGTGAATTTCTTCCGCAGTCAAAATCCCTTCAACATTCACACGTGGCTTTTTATCAGTCAAAATCATCATTATGTGTTACCTCTTAGCGATCCACGTCAGCCATAACCACGTCAATGGTCGCCAGATAAATGATTAAGTCAGATACCAAACTACCGTTAATCACTGCAGGCATTTGCTGTAAGTGAGTAAACGTCGGTGTACGAATACGAGTACGATAACTCATCGTCGATTTATCTGAAGTCAAGTAATACGTACTTGCACCTTTAACCACTTCAGTCATAAATGATGACTCGCCCGCTGGCATGACAGGACCCCATGAAACGCTCAAGAAGTGCGTAATCAAGGTTTCAATATCTTGTAATGTCTTATCTTTCGGTGGTGGAACAGCCAATGGATGATCCGCTTTATATGGACCAGAAGGCATGTTATCCAAACACTGTTGAATAATTTTTAACGACTCAGTAATTTCACGGAAGTGAACGAGTACACGTGCATATGCATCGCCTTCATACTCAACTGGCACATCAAAATCGAAGTTTTCATAGCCACTGTATGGACGATATTTACGAACGTCAAAATCGATACCTGTCGCACGTAAACCAGTACCTGTCACACCCCATGCGAGTGCAGACTTGGCATCATATTGCGCAACGTTACGCGTACGACCAATAAACACAGAGTTTTTCAATGCTGCTGTGTAGTATTCGTTTAAGCGCTTAGGCATCCACTCTAGCAATTCTTTAACAAGTTTTTGCCAGTTATTTGGAAGATCGTGTGCTGTACCACCAATACGGAACCATGCTGGATGCATACGGTAACCCGTAATTGCTTCAACAATGTCGTAAACTTTTTGACGGTCTGCGAACATATAGAATACTGGTGTCATACCACCGGCATCCTGAATTGCCGTACCACAGAACAACAAGTGGTTATTAATACGGAACAATTCGTTCAACATGACACGAATGACTTGAGCACGTTCAGGAACTTTGATTCCTGCCATTTGCTCTACAGCCATCACATACGGCATGTTCTGAGCACAACCACCTAAGTAGTCAACACGGTCAGTATAAGGAATGAAAGAATGCCATGTTTGACGTTCAGCCATCTTTTCCACACCACGGTGGTGATAACCGATATCAGGAACACAGTCCTTCACTTCTTCGCCATCTAACTGCAATACAACACGGAACGCACCATGTGCAGATGGATGGTTAGGACCCAAGTTCAGGAACATAAAGTCTTCGTCAGCGTTACCGCGTTTAAGACCCCAGTCTTCTGGCACAAAACGTAAGTGCTCTTGTTCAAAGTCTTGTTTCGCTTTGTCTTGCATGTACGGCGTATATTCTGTCGCACGTGCTGAATATTCTTTACGTAACGGATGACCTTCCCAGTACGTTGGCAACAAGATACGACGGAGCATTGGATGCCCTTCGAAATTGATACCGAACATATCGTAAGCTTCACGTTCATACCAGTTGGCATTTGGCCAGATATTGGTCGCTGTCGGAAGGTTAAGATCATTTTCGTTCAAGGCAACCTTGATACGAATGTCACTATTACGCTCAAGCGATAATAAATGATAGAACACAGTGAAGTCAGATGCTGGTAAACCATCACGATGAACACGTAAACGCTCATCCATCGCAGATAAGTCAAACAGCATTACATATGGACGTTCCACTTTACGTAGGAACATAAGGACTTCTTGCACGCGTGCGCGCTCAACCCAGACTGTTGGAAACTCTTCAAAAGTCGCCTGCACGTAAAAGTTCTCACCAAATTTGGTTTTGAGTTCTTCTACGATTGCAAATGCTGGGCGTGAATCAACTGGTGTTGACTCTGGCATAGCAATGTCAGTTTCAGCCATTGGCTTGGCTTCCTATTTAATACAAATTCTGTCAATTTTCTCGATGAACATATCGGTTAGATATGTCAAAGCACCGTCAAAAATTATTTAATCTCATCCATAGAGCGTAAGTTTTTAACGGCAATACGCTGCGCATTCTTACGGTCACGTTCTGGCATCATCTTTGGCTTATACACTGGCTGAAGATCATCACCGATCACGGCAGAAAGCGGGCGTCGCTCTAATTGAATCTGGTCTTGTAAAAGCATTAAAGCTTGAATTAATGCTTCAGGACGAGGTGGACAACCTGGGACGTACACGTCAACAGGAATAATTTTGTCTACACCTTGTACTACTGAATAGATGTCGTACATACCTCCAGAGTTTGCACAAGCACCCATCGAGATGACCCATTTAGGCTCTAACATCTGTTCATATAGACGCTGAATAACTGGTGCCATTTTTACGAAACAGGTTCCGGCAACAATCATCAAGTCAGCTTGACGAGGTGAAGCACGGATAACCTCTGCGCCGAAACGTGACAAGTCATGCACACCTGTTAAGGTTGTTGCATATTCAACGTAACAACATGAGGTACCAAAGTTAAATGGCCACAAGGAGTTTTTACGCCCCCAGTTTACTGCTGTATGCAAGACATCCTCTAAACGAGTCATGAATACGTTTTTATTCACTTCCTCTTCTAGTGGATCTGTCACGATTTGACGTTCTTGCAATGGGTATTGATCAGCATCCGGATTCGCGCGGGTCAGAGTATATTTCATCCCGACTTACTCCTTTTCAGATGACAATGCAGGTGTAGTTTTTGACTTAACACGACCTGATGATTGAGCTGGAATCTGGCCTGTAGGGTCAGTTACGAGCTCTTCAATAGAGTTAAAGCGTGTAATTTCAGCAATGTTCATTGTTGGTGAACCGATTTTAATCGCCTCACCTGCTGATTTACGGCGATCTGCTGGTGACCAACTTAAAGCACCTACAGAGAAGGCATAAACAAGCGCAATCAATAAATCAACGACAAAGATCACGACAGTGGTATATCCCAACCACCCTACTTCACGCACAGAAGTAGACCATGCATAGAGGTAAAGTGCCTCTAAGTCGAAGACAACAAAGAAAATTGCAACTAAATAGAACTTTGCAGACAGGCGAATGCGAGCGCCACCAGCACTCACGACACCCGATTCAAACTGCTCTTGCTTAGCACGCCCCCACGATTTCCCCCCGAGGAGTAAGGGAACTGTGAGCATAAAGACGCAAAGAAATGTAACGCCGATCACGAAGGCGATAATCGCCCAGTCGTATGGAGTAATGGCACTCATGCGGGGATAACTCCTGGCAGGCCTATTATTTAACAAAGAATGTATGTATTGGCCTTCAAATACACCAAACACAAAATTAATCCCGCCAATTGTACCTGATTTCTAATTTCGCATGCTAGTTGAAGCGTCTTAGTCTTTCGGATGATTTTCTAAACAAAACTATTCTTCTATGGGTTGTAAGGGGGGTTTCACCACGCATAATCGGTTTATTTAATAGTTTTTTTGTTTATGATGATTTTTTTCATTTTTTAATTTTAGAATAATTACACAGTTCATCGACCATTAAGTTTTTATAACTTACTTTTTTATAATATTAGTTTGTTTTTTATTGTATTCAACTTCCCCTCTGAATTATGATGAATGTTTAGTCATACATAATATTTTATTACTCTTGGATAAGAGTGTTTATCATTAAGGGCAGCTGATGCCAGACTCACTTCGTGAATTTTCATTTCCCTCTTCTTTAAAATTTTTTCTCCTGTTTAGCTTCATTATTACGGTATGTTGTTTTATTGGCATCGCATCTCGTCCTTTAAGTTTTCTGGCGTTCTTTTGGCCAGCCAATTCTGTTTTGCTCGGTCTACTCATTCGCTTTCCGAGCACACGTCGACCCAGCACGTTTTTAGGTGCCTACATAGGTTATGTTATTGCTGACCTATTTCAGGGTACTCCATTTGCTCTCACACTCGTTTTAACAACGTCAAATTTTATTTATGTTGTTACTACCCTCGCATTCTATACATTTTTTAATCAGCATATTAAAGCAGCCTATCGAGGCTATTCTTACCTCTTTTTATTTGGTTTATGCGGTATAGGCAGCGTAGCAGGCGCGTTATTTGCAGCAACTTTCGTGCCTATGTTTAATACCAAATTTATGCTTGGTAATTTGTGGGATGAATTCGGTTACTGGTTCACTTCAGAACTACAAAACGCTTTACTTCTTTTACCTATCATCTTGAACCTACCTCAATATAGTCAGGTAAAGCATTACTTTTCGAGAAATCGTGGTTTAGAAGCAATTGACCTTTTACCTTTTTTGGCTGTGATTATTTCTATTGGCGCTAGCTATTATGACTCTGGTCCTGGTTCATTACTTTACCCAATTGCTGCACTTATTTGGTGTGCTATTCGCTACAAACCTATTATTGTTGCACTCATTACGACCTTTACCAGTGCCTATATTATCTATCATGTCTCTGGACATTACCTTCTGCTTTATCCGAACGAATATTTAAGCAACACCATCTCAATTCGTATTGGTTTAATCATGATGACGATTGCACCTCTTACCGTCTCTAGCATTAGTGTTTTACATTCAGAGTTAATTCAAAAGCTTCAACATGCTATTGCACATGACGAGCTAACCTCTAGTCTCACCCGACGCCAGTTTTTGCAGTCGGTCAGATTACTTCAAGAAAAGGTATACAAGGAAAATAAAACCTCAGCATTTTTCATGCTTGATGTAGACCATTTCAAA
Organism: Acinetobacter sp. M5A5_2a; assembly: GCF_053345265.1. Lineage (NCBI taxonomy): Bacteria > Pseudomonadati > Pseudomonadota > Gammaproteobacteria > Moraxellales > Moraxellaceae > Acinetobacter > Acinetobacter sp. M5A5_2a. The sequence goes on from NZ_JBKEZV010000013.1 coordinate 109,937, forward strand.
CACGTTAATGACAACTACGGCCATCAAATAGGCGACCGTGCCCTACAGACTTGTGTCACCACTATTCAAAATATTTTGCATCCTCATGACTTATTGGGCCGCTTTGGCGGTGAAGAATTTGCAATTTTTATTGCAGATACCACCAAAGAGAGTGCTTTTGACCTTGCAGAGCAAATACGAATTAAAATTAGTCAGCAACCGATTTATATTTATGGGAAATTACCAATTTTCATTCAAGTAAGTATTGGCATAAGTTTATATTCACCATCTTCTCATAGAGCGATTGAAAATTTATTTAAAGAAGCAGATGATGCTTTATATCAAGCAAAACGCCAAGGGCGTAATCGGGTCTTTATATCTTTATAGGTTTTCATTTAATCATCTAGTGTAATGAATTTTATACAATATCCTATATTTTGCCATGTATGCTAATAACAGATAATAAGGAGAAAAATGCATGACTCTAGAATATACGCATAAACCAAACTACTACTTGTTTGCGCAGCTACTTGTGCGACATATAGAAAGCTATATTCACAAACATCCAGATGCTAACAATGCAATTTTTGACTTGCGAGATGTCTATGAAATATTTAGGCAAGATTTTGCGTCAACCACAACAAACCTAGAAGGTATTTTGCATATTGCGGATGAATATAAAATAGAAACGCTTAATGGAGATCAGCCTCTTATTCAAAAATACCAGATCGATGCAAAAAATAATTCATTACTGATCGACTTTAATTCCGATGCGTTGAGCAGCTTAAGAAGCGGAAAACCTATTTTGGAACCGGATGCAACTCGATTATAAGTAATGCAATAAAAAAGCACCTTTATGTAGGTGCTTTTTTATTGGCTTTCAAAGGAGGTTGCTTAAAGCGTTTTGCAGGCCACGTCATGATAAAGCGAGCACCACCTAAGGTAGGACTTTCATCTACTTTAATTTCACCACCGAACCAATAAGCAATACGGCTGACAATAGACAATCCTAAACCATAACCACCCGACGCACGAGTACGGCTATCATCTAAACGAGCAAAGGCTTCGAATACTCTTTGACGATCTTGTTCCGGAATTCCGGCGCCATCATCTTCAACACAAACAAAGGCCATGCCGTCGCTGTGAACACCACCTGTAATTCGAACTTTGTTATCACAATAACGAACAGCGTTACCTACCAAGTTTTGAACAACCCGATGTAAATAACGACGCTCTGCATCTACTTTCAAATAAACAGGGGGAGCAACAAGTTCAATTTCTTTTTGCGTTTTTAAAGCTTCGGTTTCTACCGCAACCTGATCTAATACATCAAATAGAGCAATTTCAGCAAAATCTAATGAAGGTGTACCCTGCTCTAGTTTTGCATAAGTCATGATTTCATCAATTAAGGTATTGAGCGCCTCAATATCTTTATCAATCATATCGACCTGATGCATACGATGGTTGTAATCGTCTTCTTCTGCCAACATCTCTGTACCAAAACGAATACGGGCAACCGGCGTTCTAAGCTCATGAGATACCGCTCTCATCAACTCGCGCTGAGCCTCGATTAAACGCTGAATATGATCAGACATGTTGTTATAACTTGATGCCAAGTTTGCCATTTCGTCACTTCCTTCAATAGGAACACGCAATGACAAATCACCAGACTTCATACGGTTTAACGCATAACGTACTTGGCGAATTTTACGTTCTAACGGCAAGATGAGACCGTAAACACCTAAACTCAGTAAGAATAGGCTAAATAAGGTAATTCCTGCTGAAAGCTGTAAAGGCATCCAGTTAAACATCGGAACCGGCCCAAGAACTAAAACTTGTGCAGGATGATTTGGTATTGGAGATACGATCGAAATGGTCGTGCCACGCATTGTTGCACTATCTTTGTACAACATGACACTTTGGTCTTGGCGTAAACGGCCAATTTGCTCGGAATCCAGATTAACATCTTGAATATTGTAGATATTAATTGGATATGAAAAATGTTTTTGAATCTTGGCAAGATATTCTTGTTCTTGCCCCGGATAAAACATTAGATAATCAAGTACAAAAATAGGGAGAGCCTTCATTTGGCGCTCACTAATTTTGTCAACTTTTATGGATAAATAGTGCTGAGGATCATCACGTAAGCCAATAATAATATACGCAATACTATTACTGGCATCGTAACGGACAACAGATTTTTGAGCTTCGATCCGTTTTTTCTCGGTACGAGATAACTCAACCTTGCTCGCATCAGTGTAATAAATTGGAAGTTCCAATAAATCCGATGCATCTGAAACCCAGTCTATTTTCTGTTGCTTCCCCGGTTGTCGAGCAACTCCCTCACTAATGACATAAGAAATACCATCAGTTAAAGACTCTCGGTATTCTTGTGCCCGTTGATAATTGATGATTTGTACAAGCAAATAACCAAAAACGGCAACCAAAACAACAAGAATTACCAGTCCCGCATATATTCGCAGGAATATGCTGTGTTTAAACACTCGACCAACCTTATAGGAAGTTTATGCAGATCTTATAACCCATTGGTTTCTTTAACGAACAAGTAACCTTTACTACGTACTGTTTTAATACGCTTTGGATTTTCAGGATCATCGCCAATTTTTGGACGAATACGTGAGATACGGACATCGATTGAACGGTCCTGACCATCGTATTCAATACCGCGTAAACGTTCGAAGATATCTTCACGCGATAAGATACGGCCGGCATTTGATGCAAGCAACCATAGTAGGTCATATTCTGCGCTAGTGAAATCAACAAGCTCACCATGCAACGTTACTGAACGACCGCCATTATCAATCACAAGGTCATCAAACTCGATACGTTGTGCAACTTCGTCTTCTACAGTTTTATCTGTACGACGTAATAACGCACGGATACGGGCTAAAAGTACGCGTGGCTGAACTGGTTTAGCGACATAGTCATCCGCTCCCATTTCAAGGCCAAGTACCTGATCCATATCTTCCGTACGTGCAGTCAACATAAGAATCGGTTGATGATAATGTGGACGAACTTCACGGCAAACGGTTAAGCCATCGGCACCCGGCAACATGACATCCAAGACCACTAGGTCTGGTTGTTCACTAATAATACGACGAATTGCACGGTTACCATCAGTTTCTACACCAACTTCCAAGCCGTTGCGGATTAAATACTCTTGAGTTAATCGTGCTAAACGCTCGTCGTCTTCAACGATCAGAATCTTTGGTAACTTTTCTTCTTGGCTCATATCATTGCCCCTATAAATCTCATTACATGCATCTTAAAAATCTTGCAGATACATTCGTTTATCATTTGCAATATACACACGTTTACATTGTAAACAAGTAGGCGTTCACCAAACTGATACATGACAACCATGTTTTGTTGCATTTTATTAACCTTTGAATTTTCTCGTGTTTTTAACATTTAGTTATTGTTATTAAATTTCATATTCTATTCATATTTCCAATGTATGAATATTAAACAAATTATTTCTTTAACTACTTTAATTGTATTTAAGTGCTTGTTTTTTGAGTTATCCACAAAGTTATCTATAAGTGTTTTTTGATAGCTTTGCTATGCTATCTCCCATCAAATCATACAGATAAAAAATTACTAAAAAGTCAAGATTGATCTGCTATGAAAAATCCCGTATCTTGTGTTCAAAATAAACTTTAACTACTAAGTCTTGTGTTTATCCCTCAAACATCGTGGCATACTTTTTGCTCGGTTCAAACGGTCTATAAACATAACAAAAGTGACAATGGAGCTATGCTGGCATGAGCGTAATTACTTCGACTCCCGGTCAAATTCAGGTGATCAAACGCACTGGAGATGTTGCTGCATTTGATGCAGAGAAAATTTCTGTTGCGATTGGTAAAGCTTTTCTTGCTGTGGAAGGTCAACAGAGTTCGGATTCAAGCCGTATTCACGACCGTATTACCCAACTGACGGAAATGGTATTAAATACTTTCACTCGCCGTTTACCATCGGGCGGTACGATCCATATTGAAGAAATTCAAGATCAGGTTGAGCTTGCTTTAATGCGTACCGGAGAACAGAAAGTTGCCCGCGCTTACGTAATTTACCGCGAACAACGTACGACTGCTCGTCAGCAAACGAACTCAAACCACCATCCTACGTTACAAGTGACCGATGCAAATGGTCAGCTTCAGCCACTTGATTTAAGTGCATTGCAAGCAACTGTAGCTAAAGCAGCCGAAGGTTTGGAAGGTATTGACGTTCAGGCTATTGTCGATGAAACCGTTAAAAACTTATATAACGGCGTAAAAGAGACTGATATTGCCACTACGATGATGATGGCAACACGTACTCGTATTGAACAAGAACCAAACTATACTTACGTGACTGCACGTTTGCTCTCTAGTGAATTAGTGAGCACAGGTTTAGCGTTCTTAGGCTTGCCTACAGATACTCCTGAAAACACTGCACTCGAAGCCTTTTTGAAAAAAGGTGTAGAACTTGATTTGCTTTCACCAGACTTGCTTGATTTCGATTTAGAGAAACTTGCAGCAGCAATTCAACCAGAACGCTCTAATCAGTTTACCTATTTAGGTTTACAGACTTTATTTGACCGTTACTTCATTCACTCAAACGGCGTTCGCTTCGAATTACCGCAATTATTCTTTATGCGTGTGTCGATGGGTCTTACGTTAAATGAGCAAAATAAAGAAGAACGTGCAATCGAGTTCTATAACTTATTGTCTAGCTTCGACTACATGGCTTCTACGCCTACCCTGTTTAACTCAGGTACGTTACGTCCACAGCTTTCTAGTTGTTACTTAACAACGATTGGCGATGACCTTTATGACATTTATGGCGCAATGCGTGACAACGCAATGCTTTCTAAATGGGCTGGCGGTTTAGGTAATGACTGGACACCTGTACGCGCATTGAACTCTTACATTAAGGGTACAAACGGTAAGTCTCAGGGTGTAGTTCCGTTTTTGAAAGTTGCGAACGATACAGCTGTTGCCGTAAACCAAGGTGGTAAGCGTAAAGGTGCAGTATGTGCATACTTAGAAACTTGGCACTTAGACATCGAAGAGTTTTTAGAACTTCGTAAAAACACTGGTGATGACCGTCGCCGTACACATGACATGAACACTGCGAACTGGGTTCCAGATTTGTTTATGCAACGTGTATTTGAAGATGGTGAATGGACATTATTTACGCCTTCTGAAACTCCAGACTTGCACGATTTAACTGGTGCTGAATTTGCTGAGCGTTATGCTTACTATGAGTCTGTAGCGAAAGAAACAAACATGCTACACAAGAAAGTACGTGCTAAAGACTTATGGCGCAAAATGCTTTCTATGTTGTTCGAAACTGGTCACCCGTGGATTACATTCAAAGACGTATGTAACTTACGTTCACCACAACAACATGTTGGTGTAGTTCATTCATCTAACTTATGTACTGAAATTACCTTGAATACAAATCAAGACGAAATTGCAGTATGTAACTTGGGCTCGATCAACCTTGTACAACACGTTCAAGGTGGTGTGTTAGACCGTGAGAAGTTAGCTCGCACAATTAAAACAGCAGTACGCATGCTCGATAACGTTATCGACATTAACTACTACGCTGTACCACAAGCGAAAAACTCGAACTTGAAACACCGCCCTGTGGGTATGGGTATCATGGGCTTCCAAGATGCTCTATATGAAATGAACATCGCTTACGGTTCAGATGCTGCTATTGATTTTGCTGATGAATCAATGGAAGTGATTAGCTACTACGCAATTGAAACTTCAAGCAACTTGGCTGTTGAACGTGGTGCTTACTCAACATTCAAAGGTTCATTGTGGGATCAAGGTATCCTTCCAATCGACTCTTTAGAAATTGTTGCGAAATCTCGTCCAGAGCGTATGTTCGAAGTTGACCGTACTCAACGTTTAGACTGGGACACTTTACGTGCCAAAGTTCAAAAAGACGGTATGCGTAACTCAAATGTGATGGCGATTGCTCCTACCGCAACCATCTCTAACATTTGTGGTGTTTCTCAATCAATTGAGCCAACATTCCAGAACTTATATGTGAAATCTAACTTGTCTGGTGAATTCACTGTAATTAACCCATACCTCGTTCGCGCATTAAAAGAACGTGGTCTTTGGGACACAGTGATGGTTAATGACTTGAAACACTTCGAAGGTTCAGTTCAAAAAATTGCTCGTATTCCTGAAGAATTAAAAGCAATCTTTGCTACTGCGTTTGAAGTAGACACACGCTGGATCGTTGATGCTGCATCACGCCGTCAAAAATGGATCGATCAAGCTCAGTCGCTTAACCTTTACATTGCTGGTGCAAACGGTAAGAAACTTGACATCACTTATAAAATGGCATGGTTACGTGGTCTTAAGACGACTTACTACCTCCGAGCTTTAGGTGCAACTTCTGCTGAAAAATCTACAATCAACACAGGTGCTTTAAATGCAGTTAAACCTGCGACTGTTGAAGCGGCTCCGGTTGCTGCCCCTGTTGTAGAAGAGAAAAAGCCTGAAGCAGTTGAAGAAGACGGTTTTACCCAAGCAGCTCCAGTTCCAATGGCTTGTTCAATCGACAATCCTGATTGTGAAGCTTGCCAATAACATTCAATAAAATTGCTCTTTTTCACTAAAGAGCAATTTTACAAGAGGTAAAGATTATGCTTTCTCATCTCAGCCATAACTATATGCTTGGTGTTGGAGTTTTAATCTTTGCCTTTCTTTTCTTTTATATACCGCTGATTTACGCATTTTTCACAATACGTAAGCAACAGCGTAAGCAAAATAAGTAGTAGAGACCAAAGGCCCAAAATTTGGTCATACCTCAATAAAACTTAATTTTGTTTACACATTAAAAGCGTATAGTAGGGACATCTTCGTTTAAGAGATGTCAAATATAGATATACACAACGAAGAGAGAACAAAAATGTCTATCCTTAGTTGGGACGATTTTGAAGATGATTCGCAAAAACCGGCTGCACCTGAACTCAAGTCTGCGCCCGTCAAATCGGAAAAAACGACTAATTCGCAGAATGTATCTTCTGCGGAGTCATCATCGCAGAGCTTGGCAACTTCACAATCCGCTGGAACCCATTCCGTGCGACCAACAGTTGCCTCCGATACGGTGGCTAGAGCCTCTGCAGCCTTAGAACACTTAGATGTTGCCCCTGGCCTTGAAGAGCTAGAAATGGGCGCGCAACGTGTTCAAGTTGACGACAAAGCAATGATTAACTGTCGTGCAGACTTGAACCAACTTGTGCCATTTAAATATGAGTGGGCTTGGCAGAAATATCTTGACGGGTGTGCAAACCACTGGATGCCGCAAGAAGTAAACATGAACCTAGACATCGCGCTTTGGAAGTCTGAAAATGGCTTAACTGAAGATGAGCGTACGATTGTTATGCGTTCTTTAGGTTTCTTCTCGACTGCTGACTCTTTGGTTGCAAACAACTTGGTATTGGCAATTTACCGCCACATTACCAACCCTGAATGCCGTCAGTACATCTTGCGTCAAGCATTTGAAGAAGCAATTCACACTCATGCTTACCAATACTGTATCGAATCTTTAGGTATGGACGAAGGCGAAGTCTTCAACATGTACCGTGAAGTTCCATCTGTTGCACGTAAAGCAGCGTGGGGATTGAAATATACTCAATCTTTAACAGATCCTAATTTCCACACAGGCACACCTGAAAACGACCAACGTTTACTTCGTAACTTGATCGCGTTCTACTGTGTTCTTGAAGGGATTTTCTTCTACTGTGGCTTTACTCAAATTTTGAGTATGGGTCGTCGTAACAAGATGAACGGTGTTGCTGAGCAATTCCAATACATCTTGCGTGATGAATCTATGCACTTGAACTTTGGTATCGACATGATTAACCAAATCAAGATTGAGAACCCTCACCTTTGGAGCGCAGAGTTCCAACAAGAAGTGGTTCAAATGATTGTTGAAGGTACAATGCTTGAAATCGAATATGCACGTGACACGATGCCACGTGGTGTATTGGGTATGAACGCAAGCATGATGGAAGAATATTTGAAATTCATCTGTAACCGCCGTTTATCTCAGTTAGGTTTACCAGAGCAATTTGCTGGTGTAACTAACCCATTTGCGTGGATGTCTGAGATGATGGACTTACGTAAAGAGAAGAACTTCTTTGAAACGCGCGTAACTGACTACCAAACTGGTGGCGCGTTAAGCTGGTAAGTTTAAGCATCTGCTAAACAATAAAAAACTGCTAGTGATAGCGGTTTTTTTATTTAAAGTATAATTCACTAGCTCAAACAGAACCCACATACAAGAAATCTAAAATAAACTTTAAAAATCAACAATATAAATTACAACAATAAAAACCCAGAGTAGTTTTAACTAAACAAAAAATAAGCGTCTTTTTAATATTCAAAAACTAACAACCACAAATCCAAAACATATTATAGACAATAAGAGCTGGAGCATTTACAGGATAAGTATCACTATCGAGAGATTTATATAGCCTATCCTTATACTTAATAGTTAGTAACTTTTCTTTTCGATCAACGACTAAACCAACTCTATAAATAAAGTAGAAGGAATCATTATTACTTATTCGTCTGAATACAAATTGTACTGCATCTTCTTTTTGAATTTTTGAATGATCAACCGCTATAAAACCATTACATACAGGACACTTCCATTTATCTGAATCAATACTCACATCCATACTTCAAGTTACCGCATCGTATAAATTAATCGCATAGTCAAGTAATATAACTTTCAATGAATTAAAGTTGGGCTACAAAATACACATAACAATATCAATAGAAAAATAAAAACATCAATATGAATTTAATTTTAAAATGAAAATATTATTTAATAACTATTAAATTAAAAATTAAAACACAATTTAATACATAAAAAATCACTAAAATAATCAAAAAATATTTCAATCAATTATTAATCACAATATAAAAATCCCATATTAATCTTTATCGTTATTCACTGGATTTTTCAAGTATTCTTTGTATTACAGTCCTTGATACAGCAAGATCTTTAGCTAAAGAATATACACTAAATCCTTTTTTAAATTTATTAATAACTTCCTGTTTTTGTTCATTTGTTAATTTTTCGGGTCTACCTACTTTTTTAGATAATCTATGATTCTTTTGTGTAGATTCGTCGAGCAAAAAAAGTTTTTCAAAACTAATGCAAATTTCTATAAAATGAATAAAATTATTTCTAATACTTTCTTTCAACTCACAATTAAAATATTCCAATATAATCAATTTAATTTGTTTTTTTTCAATCAACATAATTGTAGATAATATTTCTTTAAAACTATTCCCTAAACAGTCAATTCCTTTAACAATTAAAAAATCATCCTCTTCTAAAGAATAATTAATCAAATTAAAAAAAATAGTCCGTAAAGTAATAGGCTTATCAACTGCAGCCAATTCCAGTACTACTCTACTATATGGAACTTTATGATTAAAAGTATTTAACAATGAAATAAAATATTCTTTTTCTTTGTCTAATTCATCAATATTAGAATTGACCCGCATATAAGCATAAATACGCATGCTCCCCCCCATCCCTTAGAGTCATGTGAAGTGCATTTCCAAAGTATGTTCAAATCAAAGCATTTCTTTTAGATACTTTTAGAGCTTCACTTATTGTTTGTTATATAATTAATGTCTTAAATTTATACTTTTATAGTAGTATAATTTTTCTTATATTTCCACCATCTAAAACAATTGAAAAATATAATATAAAAAAACATTATATCAATAAAAAAATTGAGAGGTAAATCAATTATCTGTTTCAGTCTTAAATATCAGCATTATAATAATCAACAAGACCTCAAATATCACAAGATATTAAATCAAATATCCATTTTAAATAAAAAATTATTTAAAAACACAAACACATTGATTATAATAAACCAATTAATTTCTATAATATATCATCTAAAATTGTTTTAAACCTATGTATTAAATTTCCAATAAATTTAAACACACAATCAAAAACAAAATAAAATTAGAATACAAATCATTAAAAATCAAACACCTACTAAAAAAACAAATAATCTTGCAACTAACAACTTATTACTTTGTTATATTTTATGTACTCAAATTAATTCAAATAAAAAATAAAACTAGATTTTAATATCAAATTTATATTAAATTCAGGAGTAGTTTAAGTAGTGAATTAATTTAATATACAATACACTAAACCAAAAAACCAATAAAATTATTAGGTAACATGATTATGGAAGTTAATAAAAATTTGAAAAAAGTAATGATTTAACTATGTACTTAATTATTATGTTTTAAACACTGTATAGTACACTTTTGTGATTTAGTTCATGTTTTTTTTAAAAAAATAAGATGCTAATATTTGTTTTGTTTTTGTTTAATTTTGGTGTTTTAATATGCGTACATATGCCTATGTTAGAATAGAGCCTAATTTGCAATTTGAATTTTCTAGGTATATCACTTTTTTTAGTGAGTATGGCTATAAAATCCAAAAGAATAGATTAGTAGTAGAAGAAGTATCTGTTGATAAATCTATTGCTTATAGAGATAAATTTCTTAATTTAATAAGTTACTCTTTAGAAGAAGGTGATATTTTAGTGATAAAAAGCATGGATTGCTTAGGGAATAGCTTTGAAGAAATTTTAGGAATAGTTGACAAAATTGATCAAAAAAAAATCAGGCTAATATGCTTGGATTACTCTAAAAATGAAATTAATGGTGACTTAAAAATTTTCTTTCTCCATTTTTTAAAGTTATCAGCTGAATTTGAGAAATTATTTAAGTCTGACAATAAAAAATTCAAGGATCACAAACCAACAAGAAAAGTTGGTCGCCCAGAAATATTAAATAATGAACAAAAAAATAGAGTAATTGAATTGTTTAAGAAAGGCTACAGCGTATATTCACTCGCTAAAGAATTTGCAGTTACAAGAACAGTAATTCAAAGAATTTTAAACAATGCATCGAAAAGTAATGCATTGTAATTATTAAATATTTTTGATTAAATGATCTATGACATACATATGGAAAAATATAAAAAGGAAGAGTTATGAATCATATAGTATTAGTCCTCTAAATGAGCTCAATTAAATTTCAAGCAAAAAATTAGATAAGTTATTGAAATATAATTGTATATTAATTATTTATTTTTATGCTTGAAATTTAGATACTATTATCAAGAATGGATATAATTAATTCTATATTAAGTTAGTTTTTCTTATAATTCTTTAAAAATAGTTTTATGTCTTTCATCATGATTATGCTACCTATAAAAACATAATCAGTTACCCCTCAAATAAGTCTATAAAAATAATATTTATTTTCAATAATTTAAAAAACACTTTATGTAAAAATATAATTTATATAGATTTACTATTGATTATATTATATTTACATCGTAGAGTTGTTTTCCATGAAATAAAGCGATTTAACCTTTAAGAAAATGTTAATAGTTTAAATTTATTTCAAACAATTTCTTAACAAATTAACCATTTGAAATTTATAAATTTCAGCTTTTAACAAAAGTAACTTTATGCTTTTAAAGCATTTATTATGAAAATTTATTTATTTTAAAATATGATAATATTTAATATGAATGATATTTTTTGGAAGTCCTCAATAGGCTCAGCAACAGGTGATATTTATATTCCGAAAGGAATTGGACCCTTCCCAACTATTATTATTTTTGATACGGGGTTAATAAAAAGTACCAGAACTTATGCCACCTTCTATGCAGAGAAAATGAAAGAAATAGGTTTTTTTACCTTTCTAGTGACATTAAACTTAAATAAAACAAACAAGTATGGAAAAAATGAAATTGGCTCAGCTATAGAATATATTTCAAAACGAGAAGAAGTAAATAGCAATAAAATCTACTTAATAAAAATTGAAAAAAACAAAATAATAGATTCCAATATAAAATTATACAAAAATTATTTTCAGGCTATTGCTTCAATTAATTATTTTACTTTAAACAACTAAATCTTTAAATAAAAATTATTTGAATGAATTATAATGAGACCAAGCTAGTAAGGCTTAGTCTCCTTTTATCTGTTTAATTATCAAAAACCATGACTAACAGATGATTTAGAAACATAAATTGAATTTTTTGGGTTTGCATCTTCTACCCAGCATGACTTAGAAACATTAATCTCTTCACCACTTACTAAAATAATTTTCGTCTGTTTCAGATCACTAGTAACATTACTGGCAGCATAATAATGATGTTTATCACAAATCACTGTCTTTTTATGATTAGTTGCATATTGAGAGGCTTTATCTTCTGTAACCTCTCCTGTACCAAAGCTAGGATGGTTTGATTTTTCTGATATTAAATACAATTTATGACTAGCAATTGTATTAATCGAAGGTGGTGAATAAACTGATTGATGACCATATGGTTGATTCACACAACCCGTCAAGATTAGTGTTAATGAAAATACGATTTGAAATAGAAGTAAATTCTTCATTAATTTTAATCCTCATGTTAAATATATAATCATCCATTTTATAAAATCCATCTTAAATTAAAATTTATAGAATTAGGATTATTAATAATAGAGATATTACTACAATAGGTTTAGGTTAAATTCAACTATATGCTCATAAATTATAATAAAAGAAACCAATATAATTTCAAATTCTTTATTAATTAAGAAGAGTCCACATCCTAAAAGGCTGTGGACTTAGTGAATTTCACTCAAACCTGAAATACGAGGATAGTTGTATAATAAACATCCTCAAAATTATATTCACATGAGAACCTATCAGTATCAATTAAGAATTAATTAAGTTCAAAATAAATTTCAATGGCACAAAAATTATCCTTATTTTACATACAATAAGCTTACTCATAACTTAAAAAATGTTTTAAAATTATGTTTTAAATACTTAAATTTCAAACATTATAAAAAATTTGAAAGATAGAATGCTCTCACAATTTATTGTCCATAATTTATAGTTTTTAGAACTATACTCCTGCTCATCCCAACTCTCATTTCGTTTATAAAACTTATATTTAGCTAATAAACAATTAAATAGATGATTTTATAGATTTAAAGTAAGCTAATATTTTAGTATTCGTGTAAAAGTGATTCCTATTAGTGATGGCCATAGTACTTTTTTATTGTTCTATGCAAATAAAAAGTACGCTTATAAATTTCCTGCTTGGTCAAGAATATTTAAGGTTGGCAATCCCCTTGCACACATCCCCGCGATCTTGGTAGCTTTCTCAGCCACATCATGATGAGATCCGTCAATTGCTTGTAAATTTATGATATTTGACGCCCAAGATAATTGAATCAACTTGTCATGAAGTACCTTTTGAGAAATCCAAGGTACAATACTGTCATTTAAATCCCCTACTACAAATACTCTATTCGCTGGGTGCTTGGGTGTAAGTGCTGTTATTGCATCTACAGTTTCAAATAGTCTTGGATCAGGCGTCTTCCCCAATGCTTCAGCCAATATTTTTGGTGATGAAGGGGCTGAATTTGGGATAGCACATAATATATCAGTCCTTTTTGACAATAAGGCAGATACAATATGACCACCACCACTATGCCCAACTAACACATAATTAAGGATTTGATGTCTTTGTTTAATTTTATTTAATGCTTCAGACATTAATAAAGATTCTAATGGCTTTCTAGCACCATTATGTACACCAGACGATCCATAAATCCCTGGACGAGCTACAAAAATATATGGAAAATTATATAACTCTGTTGACTTAATGACTGCATCATTAACTTTGTCCTGTGGTTTTTTGTCAGTATATGATGCAAGTGCTTTCCCTCCTACAATTGCTACATCACCAGAAAAATATGCAATTGCTCTATTATTGGTTTGATTTTCGAGTAATCCGGCAGAATAATATCGTATGCATTCTTTATATGAGTAACCATTTAAATTTACTTCAACCCAAACTGTTCTTCCGATTCCCAAATTATCCAATTGTGTACATTGTGCTTGAGTCGAAGTAACAACTTTATACGCATCATCTCCGATAAAATTTCCATTTGTTAAATCAATACTAACTGTTTTAGCAAAACTATGATTAGCAGCTAACAACATCAATAAAGAAATTATTTTTTTCATAATTAACCTTTTTTAATTCAGGTAAACTTTAGATAATTAAATTAACAACCAAGATTAGTTAACACAACAACAAAAAAATAAAAATATTAAAAACCATATAATCCATTTATTTTTATCAAAAAAATTGAGCTAGATTACATTAAAATTAAAAACATAAATTATGTTTTAAATCATACGTAAATTAAAACATATGAATTAAATTTCGAATAATTTTAAACACAACTCAAGCCTTAAAATCACTTCTAGTACCACAAAAAAACAAATACAATAACAAACAGAATTAAATATCACTCTATTATTTTTTAAAAAGGGATTAAAACAATTTAATTGTTTTCTAGCCAAGATTAACTTAATTAGGTCGTAATATGCTACATCAATTGAAATATTTAGATTTAAGTAATTTAAAGAATCAGATCAGTGAATGGATATCACTATATGATCAGACTGACTCTGATAAAAAAATAGTCTTTATCTCATATGGTTGCCTAGATCAACGTTGTAAAGTTTTTTCAATTTCTAGTTCTGACATACAAAAATTGCAAAAAAAAATAAATAACTTTTTAGAAAAAATTTTTCTTAAAGATAAACGTTATCTAGCCTATATAAAACTTGATATTGCAACTCAAATAGAAAAAAAAAGTTGGACCGATGTTACCAATGATATATCTAATCAAAAGCATAATAATCATTTTAGGAAAGGTATTAGTTTTGATAAAGATTTAAATATATGTTTTTTAGAGCAAGAAATTTATGGGAATGCAATCATACGAGGAATTTCATATGATCAAAAAAATTTCATTGACCAGAATAATTTAAATAATGCAATCAAGAAAAAATATCCTTCTATTCAAAAAGAATTAGAAATTAGTAAAATTAATGATGTATGGCTTTTTGAAACTGAAAGTGTATTTTACGAAAATGGTAAATTCATTAAACTTCAAAGTGGTGGTTGTGAAAATGGGGTTAGATTCATTGATAAAAATGATAAATCTCATATTAAAGAAATAATTAATAAAAATGCTAATTTTCTATCCAATCAACTTTTAGAAGATGGGAAATTTATCTACGGCTATTTTCCAGCATTTGATAATGAAATTAAAAGCTACAATACAATAAGGCATTGCACTTCAATTTATTCTCTTTTAGAAACTTTTGAGATTGAAGAGAATAATCAATATTGGCCTAAAATTCACTTGGCTATTGAGTATAGCATCAAAAATTTTTATAAGTTAATCGATGAAGATACTGCTCATATGATTGATGGAAATGATAATAATTATGAGATCAAGCTTGGTGCGAATGCAGCTGCTATTTTAATGTTAACAAAATATCAGGAAATTACTAAAAATAAAAAATATCTAGAATATGCAGAAAAAATAGCAAATGGAATCATTCAAATGATTGATAAATCAGGACAAACAGTGCATATCTTAGAGTACCCATCTTTATCTATTAAAGAAAAATTTAGAATTGTTTATTATGATGGCGAAGCTGCACTAGCGCTACTAAGGCTATATCAATTAAATAATAATAAGCTTCTTTTAGATACTGTTAAATTAATGTTTGATAACTTTATATCTAATTCATATGAAAAATATCATGATCATTGGCTAAGTTATTGTACCAATGAATTAACAATGTTATGCCCAGAATTTAAATACTATCAATTTGGTATAAATAACTACTTAAAGCATATGGATTTTATTAAAAATCGAAAAACAGCATACGCAACTTTTCTTGAAATGATGATGTCTGCTTATAAAATGGTGAGTCGCCTAAGTGAGCAAGGTCATGAAAAATTATTTAACTCTTCTAGATTTGAAGATTTAAAATCTCTTATAAAATTACGTGCCGAATTTCAACGTACAGGTTTTTTCTATCCAGAAGTAGCTATGTATATGAAAAATCCCAAGTCTATATTAAATTCTTTCTATGTAAGGCATGACCGTTTTCGTACTCGTATTGACGATCAAGAACATAACTTATCAGGCTATATTGCGTACTATTTGTATTTCAAAGATTAGCTTGGAATTTCTAATTCTAGAATCAAAAATATCAAAACTTTTTAATAGAGTAATTAAAGGTATCTTTATGAATGAAGAAATATTTACTTTATCAAATGAAACAATAAGTGTTGAATTTTTTAAAATTGAAGAAAATCTTAAAAAGCTCAATATAAATATGTTTTTCCTAAAAAAAAATCCACATCGGCTTATTACATTAAATAATGATTTGAAACTTGAAGGACATAATAATTTTTATAATAGTGTTTTAAGCCTTTGTACAATCGGTGCTTTCTCATACTCATCATCAAATCTTGGTTATGGTGTTTCTATTGGCCGCTATTGTAGCTTAGCTAGTAATATTAAAATTATGGGTGCTCATCACTTCACCGATTGGGTTTCTACTTCTCCTCACTTTTATACTGAAGATTATCATAATACTGACCCAGGATCAGTTACACATAATTTTAGAAGCCGACGTAATGTCACCATTGGAAATGATGTGTGGATTGGATCAGATGTTATTTTAAAAAATAATATTACTATTGGTGATGGTGCAATAATCGCTTCTAACAGTGTAATTACAAAGAATGTTGAACCATATACTATCGTTGGTGGTAACCCTGCTAGACTCATTCGTAAAAGATTTGATAATACAGTTATTAATGAATTAATAAACTTAAAATGGTGGAAATTTCACAAAAAAGATTTAAAAGGCTTAAACTTCATGGAACCATTTGATTTTATTGATCAATTTAAAAATAAAATTTATGCAGGAGGTTTAAATGAATACCATCCACCAATCCTTACAAAAAGTGATTTGCTTAAATCATCTTCAAGCAAATAAATCTTTTATATTATATAGCTTATAAATAGTTGTTTATTATGAAAACTCAATATTTTTTTCTATTTCCCAAAATTGACCAAAAGAAAAATGGATTGGTTTTTGCTCTTTTAAAACGTGCAAAAATACTAAATGAACAATTAGGTATTAGTCCCACCATTATTACTACTGATTATGATCACTCCCTTGCAGAAAATTATTGGAGTCTTATTACTACAAATTTAGCTCCTACTTCTATTGGCTATCTCAATCTATATGGTGATTTTCAAGGAACTCATCTAAAACTGGCTAATAAAAAAATTCATAATCCTATGGTAGAAATGTTTAACAGTAACATTTTAAAAACTATAATTCCTTTCACCTACAATCAACGGTTTCATGATAAAAATAATAAAAACTATTTGTACGAAATACGGCAAGATGACTCTCCTACTTTAAGTTATGTGAACACTTTCAAAAAGGGAGTAAAAACAGGACGAATTATTTATGACTCTTATGGTTATCTTAGTTGTATTCAAGTCATCAACCCAGAAAATCAAATGATAATAACTGAAACTTATTATCATACAGAAGGTTATCCAGTTATTATAAAAAACTATCAACTCAACGAAAAGAATAAAAATATTGTTTCAAATATTTTTTTATTTAATAAACAAGGTGTTATTAATGAGGTTTTTGATACTGAGTCTCAACTCATTCAATACTGGTTCCTAAAAATCTCTCAACTTTATAAAAATGATCTAATGTATATTCTTATCGATCGTGCAATTCATTTCTATGAACCACTTAGAGAGATAAAACAAGAAAATATGCGTTTTATTGGTACAATTCATGCCACCCATTTAAATGGTCCTGATATTCAAAACTCTACAATTAATCGTCATTATCGTAGTTACTTTAAATATAGTAATGAATTAGATGCACTAGTAATTTTAACTGAACGCCAAAAACAACATATTCAACAGCGCTTTGGAATGGAAGGGAAACTATTTGTTATTCCGCATATATATGAAAAAACTGTCGATCATGTCAATTTTTCAAACAGAGATCCAATGTTTTGCTTAACTATTGCCAGATATGATAAAGCGAAAAATTTAGATAGCTTAATTAGGGTTTTCAAAAAAGTTGTAGAAGTAATACCCAATGCTTATTTAAACATTTATGGTTTTGGAAGTGAGTATAACTTCTTACAAAGTCAAATTGATGAACATCAGTTAAATAACCATATTAAATTGATGGGCTATAATGAGAATACTGATGCTTTATATAATAAAGCAAGCTTATTCCTTTTTTCTAGCCGATCTGAAGGTTTCGGTATGGCAGTTTTAGAAGCCCTATGCCATGGTTGCCCTGTAGTGAGTTATGACATCGATTACGGACCATCAGATATGATTAATCATGATGAAAATGGTTATTTAATTACTTTTCAAGATGAAGAGTTATTTGCACAGAAAGTAATTTCTTTATTAAAAGATGAACACAAACGGCTTAAACTTAGTGAAAATGCATATGCATGTACTCAGCTCATTGATCAAAAACAATTTGCTCAAAAATGGCAATCACTTTTTCAGGCCATTCTGTAATGTTTTTTATGCATAAGAAGGGTTTGGTTTTATTATTTTCTACATTTTGCTTATCTACTTATATTCATGCAAAAACTGATTGTTATTCAAGTAGCCCTCCTGTTGTTACACAACTTGATAAAGTCTATTATGGTATGGATAATCTGCGTATTTTTTATACTATATCTGGTGATAATGCTTTAAAATTTCAATTGGATAAAAATCTAAATCATGTTCCAGACTATGTAGAAAATATTGCTATTCAAGCAAATACTATACGAAAAGCTTGGTCCGTTTTAGGCTACCAAGATCCTTTGAATAGTCCACGCTATAAAAATAACGTCCAATATATTGATATACAAATACAGAAGCTTAATGGACTCGGACTAGCTTATGATGAACCCCATCGACATACCAATAATCCATTAAAAAAAAACGCGTGTGCTCTAATTATTCTTATTAGCAATAATATTCCAAATTTAACCACTGATTCTTCATTAGTTGAACATGAATTATTTCATCTTTACACCTACGGTTATACGATGTTTAAGCAATCTTGGCTCACGGAAAGCTTGGCAGCCTGGTCAGAAGGGATCATCCGAAAAGATAAGCTTGGTACATATGGACAGAGAAATTTGCCGAAAAATGAAGAAGATTTTGACAAATATATCTTGCAAAGAACTTATAGGACATCTCAATTATGGAACCGTCTCACCACACTTATAGATACATCTGATGGAAAACTATTTTTACCCTCTTCTCTCATACAACAGAGATACACTGATGGACAACCGGTTTTTCAAGATCAATATTTAAAAGGAACCGTCTTTATGAAAAAGTTTCTTGAAAATCTTGGAAAACAAGATCAACACATTTCTATTTTAAATAATTGGAATTTATATCACTGGAAAGAAATTGATCAAAATTCAGCTCATTTCAACCAACAAATTTTAGATACTTTATTGATAACTCTAGAAAAAACGAACGAAAGCAATATAGAGAAAAATAAATTTCAAAGTCTCTTAAAAAAAGTTATTAAAAATAAAAAATCTAGTTAATTTTACTTTCAAAAATATTAAATAAGCCATTTACTGCGACTAATGCTTTTAAAAACTATTTTTAAATAAAAAAAGAGAAGGCACTTATGCCTTCTCTTCTATTTACAGATTTCTATCAGCAATAATCAATTAAAATAACAACTGATTATTATTCAATAACTCATCCAGTGTTGTATCTGTATTTTTCAATACAATGAGATCGGTTGAGTTATAGGTATTACCAGTGCCATCACGGTCAATACTAATTAAAGTATTACCCGCACCATCAGAAGTAACAGACACATAATTAGAGATATTGCCTGCATTAGCACCATTTAACAATGAACTAATATCAACTTTATCACCTTGAGCCAAATTGAAGTCAGCCCACTCATCTGTACCATTACCACCCGTTGCATCAGCAGCGTTCAGTAAGTTATAGACAACTGTATCTGCACCAGCTCCAGTGCTAATAATGTCATGGCTAGCAGTACTGATGGTCTCACTACCAATATTCACGGTTAATGTTGCAGGTGTACTTTCATCGCCTGTTGCAGCAACCAATTTATAGTTCAATGTAGCGACATCACCAGAAGTCGCAGAACTATTTGCTGTGAACGTATATGTTCCATTTGCCGAAACAACGAAGGTACCATCTTCAACCGTGATTGTTTGACCATTCGCTTGTACATAAGTACCAGGTGAAGTTTCTACAAATACTTTTGTACTTGCACCACCTGTTACATCTACACCATTACCAGAATCATCTGTTAACAAGTTACCTGTAGCCGTTACTGTCGCACCATTACCAACGAATTGATCATAATGTGTGAAAGTAGCATTTACTGTAGTGTTGACAGTGGTTGTATTCGTTCCAGCAATCAGAGGAATATTAGATTCTGTGCTACCAAACACGACACGCCATTGGCTAGTAGTGTCTGATGCAGAAACTTGGTAAGAGCCGCTGATCAACACAGTACCGCCAGCATCACCTAAGATTGGTGATGAATGTACAACAGAAGCTGATGCTCCAGGTTGAGTTGTCCAAACACCATTCACAAGTTTTTGTACTTGATAACTGAAAGTATCACCATTAGCAGAGCTATTTAAGATACCACCTTGTGTAGTTACAGAGAAATTAATCGATGCAGCAGTATGTGCAGCGACATTAATCACATCACTCGTATCACTACCAGCAACCGAAGTAGCAGCACCAAATAACGGTTTCGTACTACTTGCAGCCATGCTACCCGTATCAACAGTTGTATTGGTTGATGGAACTAAAGTAATCGCAGCTGCTGCTGAATTATCAGTTGCCGTCAACTCTACTACACCATCTTGAGTTGGATCTTCTGGCCATGTGATATCAAGATCATTTGTATCAATGCGAATATTTAAAGTCGCTGTATCTTGATGTCCATCACTATCCTGAATCGTATAAGTGAAGCTATCTACTTTACCTAGACTATTTGGAACAGTGAAATCACGGATGTATTCATAATTACCATTTTTGTCAATGAACAACTCACCATATTCACCTTGAATACGAGTAAATGCTTCACTGTCTTGTGGTAACGCAGTTGTTACACCATCTTCATTAGCAACACTAATAACTGTTGCTGTTTCACCAGCATGAATAACGTCTGCTACATCTGTAGGATTTTCAGGATTGTTTGCAGTAATCACATTACCTTTTGCTACAACATCACCATAATCACTCAATACCTCGTTGGTAACAGAAATTGAAGCAATACCAATTCCTGTCACTTGTACGCCCTCACCAGGAGTTAACACAAGCGCATATTGTCCTTCAGGTAGATTAGTGATAGATGCTCCACCACCCATGACTCCTAAACCAATTCCAAGCATGGATCCAGCATTATCTATTTTGCTGTACGGTTCATATCCACCCGTATTCTCGTTATAGCGAAGAATATTAAGGTCATAAGAACCAATACCACCACCTATTAACACTCCACCAAAAGATACATCAAACGATGCAATTCCACCTTCAGGTACGGTAACTGTAATTGGTGTTTGACCTTTCAAGTCAATAATTGGACCAATCAATGATAATGATGGGAAGGTTACTAATGCACCGCCCGGAATATCAGGATGAGTTACTACAGGAGTAATCTCACTTAATACCGTAGCAATATCATCGATAGCATCAATGAAAACTGGAACTATAGATGTGACTGGTAATGAAGTATTACCTGCTGCATCTGTCGCTGTTGCTGTTACAACATCTCCAGTTACTAATGTACCAGGATTAGCTACAGACCAAGTACCATCACCTTCTGTAGTAGTAGTAATGGTACTACCATCTGGGAAGGTTACAGTTACTGTTGAACCTGGTTCTGCCGTACCTGTAATCGGATCAACATCATCCAATTCATCAATAGCAATTACTGGAGGTACAGTATCTACAACTTCTGTTGCCGGTGTAGATTCGTTACCTGCAACATCTGTCGCTGTTGCTGTTACAACATCACCATTATTCAAGCCTGGGTTCGGTACTGTCCAGCTTCCATCTGTACCCGCAACTACTGTTGCTGTGGTGCCATCAGGATAAGTTACTGTCACTATTGAACCTGGTTCTGCCGTACCTGTGATCGGATCCGTACCATTGATTGGATCAATCTCTGGTGCAGCCGGAGCCACTGCATCTACAACTTCTGTTGCCGGTGTCGATTCGTTACCTGCAGCGTCTGTCGCTGTTGCTGTTACAACATCGCCATCATTCAAGCCTGGGTTCGGTACTGTCCAGCTTCCATCTGTACCCGCAACTACTGTTGCTGTGGTGCCATCAGGATAAGTCACTGTCACTGTTGAACCTGGTTCTGCTGTACCTGTGATCGGATCCGTACCATTGATTGGATCAATCTCTGGTGCATCTGGTGCTGTTGTATCTGAATCGCTGTCGCTATCAGAGTCACTGTCGCTATCCGAATCACTGTCAGAGTCTGCGTCACCGTCAGAATCAGAGTCGCTGTCTGAATCAGAGTCACTATCAGAGTCCGAATCGCTGTCAGAATCAGAGTCGCTATCCGAATCCGAGTCGCTGTCCGAATCCGAGTCACTGTCAGAGTCAGAATCGCTGTCAGAATCCGAATCGCTGTCGCTATCCGAATCGCTGTCGCTATCCGAGTCACTGTCCGAATCCGAGTCGCTGTCAGAATCCGAGTCGCTGTCAGAATCCGAGTCACTGTCAGAGTCCGAATCGCTGTCAGAGTCCGAATCGCTGTCAGAATCAGAGTCGCTGTCAGAGTCAGAGTCGCTGTCAGAGTCTGAATCACTGTCAGAGTCCGAATCGCTGTCAGAATCCGAGTCACTGTCAGAGTCCGAATCGCTGTCCGAATCAGAGTCGCTGTCAGAGTCTGAATCGCTGTCCGAATCAGAGTCGCTGTCAGAATCCGAGTCACTGTCAGAATCAGAGTCGCTGTCAGAGTCAGAGTCGCTGTCGCTATCCGAGTCACTGTCAGAATCAGAGTCGCTGTCAGAGTCCGAGTCGCTGTCAGAGTCAGAATCAGAGTCGCTGTCAGAATCAGAGTCACTGTCAGAGTCCGAATCAGAGTCGCTGTCGCTATCCGAATCGCTGTCTGAATCAGAGTCGCTGTCAGAGTCCGAGTCACTGTCAGAATCAGAGTCGCTGTCAGAATCAGAGTCGCTGTCGCTATCCGAGTCACTGTCAGAGTCAGAATCGCTGTCCGAATCAGAGTCGCTGTCAGAATCAGAGTCACTGTCTGAATCAGAGTCGCTGTCAGAATCCGAGTCGCTGTCAGAGTCCGAGTCGCTGTCAGAATCCGAGTCGCTGTCGCTGTCAGAATCCGAGTCGCTGTCTGAATCAGAGTCACTGTCAGAATCCGAGTCGCTGTCAGAGTCAGAATCGCTGTCAGAATCCGAATCGCTGTCAGAATCCGAGTCGCTGTCAGAATCCGAGTCGCTGTCAGAATCAGAGTCGCTGTCGCTATCCGAGTCGCTGTCCGAATCAGAGTCGCTGTCGCTATCCGAGTCACTGTCAGAGTCAGAATCGCTGTCAGAATCAGAGTCGCTGTCAGAGTCCGAATCGCTGTCGCTGTCAGAGTCACTGTCAGAGTCCGAGTCGCTATCAGAATCCGAGTCGCTGTCAGAATCCGAGTCACTGTCAGAATCAGAGTCGCTGTCGCTGTCGCTGTCAGAGTCACTGTCAGAATCCGAATCGCTGTCAGAATCAGAGTCGCTGTCAGAATCCGAATCGCTGTCAGAATCCGAGTCACTGTCAGAGTCCGAATCGCTGTCAGAGTCCGAGTCACTGTCAGAGTCCGAGTCGCTGTCAGAGTCAGAATCACTGTCCGAATCAGAGTCGCTGTCAGAATCAGAGTCGCTGTCGCTATCCGAGTCGCTGTCCGAATCAGAGTCGCTGTCCGAATCAGAATCGCTGTCAGAATCCGAGTCACTGTCAGAATCCGAGTCACTGTCAGAATCCGAGTCGCTGTCAGAATCAGAGTCACTGTCAGAGTCCGAATCAGAGTCGCTGTCAGAGTCCGAATCACTGTCAGAATCCGAGTCGCTGTCCGAGTCGCTATCCGAATCGCTGTCAGAGTCAGAATCGCTGTCAGAGTCAGAGTCGCTGTCAGAATCAGAGTCACTGTCAGAGTCCGAGTCGCTGTCAGAGTCCGAGTCACTGTCAGAGTCCGAGTCGCTATCAGAGTCCGAGTCGCTGTCCGAATCAGAGTCGCTGTCCGAATCCGAGTCGCTGTCAGAGTCACTGTCCGAATCAGAGTCGCTGTCCGAATCAGAGTCGCTGTCAGAGTCCGAGTCGCTGTCAGAATCCGAGTCGCTGTCAGAATCAGAGTCGCTGTCAGAATCCGAGTCACTGTCAGAGTCCGAGTCACTGTCAGAATCAGAGTCGCTGTCAGAGTCTGAGTCACTGTCAGAGTCTGAATCGCTGTCAGAATCAGAGTCACTGTCAGAGTCACTGTCCGAATCCGAGTCAGAGTCGCTGTCAGAATCCGAGTCAGAGTCGCTGTCAGAATCAGAGTCGCTATCAGAGTCCGAGTCGCTATCAGAGTCAGAATCGCTGTCAGAGTCAGAGTCGCTGTCCGAATCAGAGTCGCTGTCAGAGTCAGAATCGCTGTCAGAGTCAGAGTCGCTGTCAGAATCAGAGTCGCTGTCAGAGTCTGAGTCACTGTCAGAGTCTGAATCGCTGTCAGAATCCGAGTCACTGTCAGAGTCACTGTCCGAATCCGAGTCAGAGTCGCTGTCAGAGTCGCTGTCCGAATCAGAGTCGCTGTCAGAGTCGCTATCCGAATCGCTGTCAGAGTCCGAGTCGCTATCAGAGTCGCTGTCCGAATCAGAGTCGCTGTCAGAGTCGCTATCCGAATCGCTGTCAGAGTCAGAATCGCTGTCGCTATCAGAGTCCGAGTCGCTGTCAGAATCAGAGTCACTGTCCGAATCCGAGTCAGAGTCGCTGTCAGAATCCGAATCGCTGTCCGAATCAGAGTCGCTGTCAGAATCCGAGTCGCTGTCCGAATCAGAGTCGCTGTCGCTATCCGAATCAGAGTCCGAGTCGCTGTCAGAGTCCGAGTCACTGTCAGAGTCCGAGTCACTGTCAGAGTCCGAGTCAGAATCGCTGTCGCTATCCGAGTCGCTGTCAGAATCCGAGTCACTGTCAGAGTCACTGTCGCTGTCAGAATCAGAGTCGCTGTCAGAGTCCGAGTCGCTGTCAGAGTCAGAGTCGCTGTCAGAGTCTGAATCGCTGTCCGAATCAGAGTCACTGTCCGAATCAGAGTCACTGTCCGAGTCACTGTCAGAATCAGAGTCAGAGTCGCTGTCAGAATCAGAGTCGCTGTCAGAATCGCTGTCGCTGTCAGAGTCCGAGTCGCTGTCAGAATCAGAGTCGCTGTCAGAATCAGAGTCGCTGTCCGAATCAGAGTCAGAGTCGCTGTCAGAGTCCGAGTCGCTGTCGCTATCTGAGTCACTGTCCGAATCCGAATCGCTGTCAGAGTCCGAGTCACTGTCAGAATCCGAGTCAGAATCGCTGTCAGAGTCAGAGTCGCTGTCAGAGTCCGAGTCGCTGTCAGAGTCCGAGTCGCTGTCAGAATCCGAGTCGCTGTCAGAGTCGCTATCCGAATCGCTGTCAGAATCCGAGTCACTGTCAGAATCCGAGTCGCTGTCAGAGTCGCTATCCGAATCGCTGTCAGAATCCGAGTCGCTGTCAGAGTCGCTATCCGAATCGCTGTCAGAGTCAGAATCGCTGTCCGAATCAGAGTCGCTGTCAGAATCGCTGTCGCTGTCCGAATCCGAGTCGCTGTCAGAGTCCGAGTCACTGTCAGAATCAGAGTCACTGTCCGAATCAGAGTCGCTGTCCGAATCAGAGTCAGAGTCGCTGTCCGAATCAGAGTCGCTATCAGAGTCCGAGTCGCTATCAGAGTCCGAGTCGCTGTCCGAATCAGAGTCGCTGTCAGAGTCCGAGTCGCTGTCAGAGTCCGAGTCGCTGTCAGAGTCCGAGTCGCTGTCAGAATCAGAGTCAGAATCGCTGTCAGAATCAGAGTCACTGTCAGAATCAGAGTCGCTGTCAGAGTCCGAGTCACTGTCAGAGTCAGAATCGCTGTCAGAGTCTGAATCCGAGTCGCTATCAGAGTCAGAATCGCTGTCCGAGTCAGAGTCGCTGTCCGAATCAGAGTCACTGTCAGAATCCGAGTCGCTGTCAGAATCAGAGTCACTGTCAGAGTCAGAGTCGCTGTCCGAATCAGAGTCGCTGTCAGAGTCCGAGTCACTATCAGAGTCCGAGTCACTGTCAGAATCCGAGTCGCTGTCCGAATCCGAGTCGCTGTCAGAGTCAGAGTCGCTGTCAGAGTCCGAGTCACTGTCAGAGTCCGAGTCACTGTCAGAGTCCGAGTCACTGTCAGAGTCCGAGTCGCTGTCAGAGTCAGAGTCGCTGTCAGAATCAGAGTCGCTGTCGCTATCCGAGTCAGAATCGCTGTCAGAATCAGAGTCGCTGTCAGAGTCCGAATCGCTGTCAGAGTCAGAGTCGCTGTCAGAGTCAGAATCGCTGTCAGAGTCTGAGTCACTGTCAGAGTCCGAGTCGCTGTCAGAATCCGAGTCACTGTCCGAATCAGAGTCGCTGTCCGAATCCGAGTCGCTGTCAGAGTCCGAATCGCTGTCAGAATCAGAGTCGCTGTCAGAATCAGAGTCGCTGTCAGAATCAGAGTCGCTGTCAGAATCCGAGTCACTGTCAGAGTCAGAATCGCTGTCAGAGTCAGAATCGCTGTCAGAGTCAGAATCGCTGTCAGAGTCAGAATCGCTGTCCGAATCCGAGTCACTGTCAGAGTCGCTGTCCGAATCCGAGTCACTGTCCGAATCAGAGTCGCTGTCAGAGTCAGAATCGCTGTCAGAGTCAGAATCGCTGTCAGAGTCCGAATCGCTGTCAGAGTCCGAATCGCTGTCGCTATCCGAGTCGCTGTCCGAATCAGAGTCAGAGTCGCTGTCAGAGTCAGAATCGCTGTCAGAGTCCGAGTCACTGTCAGAGTCCGAGTCCGAATCGCTGTCAGAGTCCGAGTCACTGTCAGAGTCCGAGTCACTGTCAGAGTCCGAGTCACTGTCAGAATCCGAGTCACTGTCAGAGTCCGAGTCACTGTCAGAGTCCGAGTCACTGTCAGAGTCCGAGTCACTGTCAGAGTCCGAGTCAGAGTCCGAGTCACTGTCCGAATCAGAGTCGCTGTCAGAGTCCGAGTCGCTATCCGAATCGCTGTCGCTATCCGAATCGCTGTCAGAGTCCGAGTCGCTGTCAGAATCCGAGTCGCTGTCAGAGTCCGAATCACTGTCCGAATCAGAGTCGCTGTCAGAATCCGAGTCGCTGTCAGAATCCGAGTCACTGTCCGAATCCGAGTCGCTGTCAGAGTCAGAGTCAGAGTCGCTGTCAGAGTCTGAATCGCTGTCGCTATCCGAGTCGCTGTCAGAGTCCGAGTCGCTGTCAGAGTCACTGTCCGAATCCGAGTCGCTGTCCGAATCAGAGTCAGAATCGCTGTCAGAATCAGAGTCACTGTCAGAATCAGAGTCGCTGTCAGAGTCCGAGTCACTGTCAGAGTCCGAGTCACTGTCAGAGTCAGAATCGCTGTCAGAGTCTGAATCCGAGTCGCTATCAGAGTCTGAATCGCTGTCCGAGTCAGAGTCGCTGTCCGAGTCAGAGTCGCTGTCAGAATCAGAGTCACTGTCAGAGTCAGAATCGCTGTCAGAATCAGAGTCAGAATCGCTGTCAGAGTCGTTATTTAAATTATTATTTTTATCGCTGTCATGTGCCCACCACAGAATTCCTGCTGCGGTTAGCGGTACAGATAACCATGCCCATGGAGATGCAGCTCCATCATGGTAAAGCAGCGGTTCTATACTATCGATATAACTATAAGTGATATGATCTAATAATACCCCATTACTGTCAGTAAACTGTACCCACAATAACTTATGATTATTATCTTCAAAAACCAAACTATTATCGGTTGAATAATTACTACCGTTAAAGAAATCAATTATTACTATTTGTTCACCATTTTTTAAAGTAATAATTGCATTTCTACCGTCCTGTCTAATTTCAGAAACATCATCTTTATTTACTTTTATTAAAATAACTGATGCTTCGGAAAGAGAGACTGTATCCTTAGTCGTAGTTTCTAAGGTTTCATGACTCTCCTTAGAAACTACCCTTATCTCAGACATATTTATTCCCCTTCGTAGGATTATTTAATTAAACCAATCCAATTTAGAGCTCTTAAATTTTATTAAATAAGAAGAGCCCAAATTAAGGAATAAATTAGATAAAACAAAGGTCAACCTCAACGCACAAAGTAATTGTAAACATGAATTGCATCACAAAAAATTCAGCAACAACTAGTTTATTTATTAATCAAATAAAACTCAAAAATAATAAATATTGTTTTTCAAAAACTTACTAACAAATAATACTTAAAATATGCTTTTAATATTTTTATGTTTTAAAACACAACCAATAAAAACCACACATTTAAAACAAAATCTTATCTTTATTAATATCTATATAGCTTTTAAATATTTAAAAGCTATATAGATATACATTTATTATCTTTCTCGTAACGCTTCTTTGGCTTTATTGAATGGTTTAAGTAAGTAATCCAGTACCGTCTTTTCACCTGTACGAATATCTACCGTTGCCACCATACCTGGTGTAATACTGTATGCCTTACCCTCTTTATTATAAAGTTTGTCTGAATCGGTTCGGATATAAACACGATAATAGAATTGATCTTGTTTAACTTCATCACGAATTGTGTCTGGGGAAATAACCGTAACCTTACCTTTTAACCCCCCATAAATTGAG
>NZ_JBKEZV010000014.1:0-106355 GCF_053345265.1 Acinetobacter sp. M5A5_2a
GAAGGCACAACACGGTCATAGACCTGCATTGAGAAAATAATAGTTGCCAGTGCCAAAATATTGGCAATGAGTGAGGCAAACATAATATCAACGTAGCGTTTCCAGTCTCTTAGAACAATTGACCAGAACCAGCTTGCTTCATAGGGTTTGATATATTCATCAATACGTGCATCGGGAATGGAGCTTTCAGGACGCAGGATATAGACATTCTTAATGGTATTTTTTAAGACATCTAGGCTTAAATTTTGAGAAAGTCCATGGTCTCCACTAAACTGGATACTGACATTTCCTTGGGTATCGGCTTTATCAATAATACCGACCTGTCCGTCATAAAACTCGACCATAACAGGTAGCCGCCACGGATTCAGCAGCTCTAAAGAAAACGGTACTTTACGTAAATTTAGTCCAACCTGACGTGTAATGAGCTGTAAAACATCATCAAGGTTTTGATTCTGGTTCCAGTCAAGTTGTAAACGGATTCTTTCTTCTGAAGGCTCAATTCGGTAATGTTTAGCAATCGTTAAGACCGCCTGTAACCAGGGCTGGTAGTTTATTTTTGTCATCATGGTTGTACTTCGAACCCCTGAATTGAAATATTATTTAAGTCATAAGCTTGGCGGGAACGTCCTGTTGCCGAGATGTATTGCACAATACTGTTATAGATGTCATAACGTGCGGTTTCGAGTTCTGAATTGGCACTATGAATGGCCTGTTCTGCATTTAATAAATCGACCAATGAACGTGTACCAAGTTTGTACTGCTCTTGATAAAGTTCACGTGTACGAACAGTCGTGGCCTGACGATTGGTCAGTACCTGCATTTGGCGTTGTTTATTTTCAATTTGTTCACGGCTGGTTCTGATCTGATCCAGAACATCCATATAAACTGAATTGACTTTAGACTTTGCAGCTTCTTCTGCATAACTTGCCATTTTGACCTGAGAAGAAACGGCTCCACCTTGATAAAACTGACTGCTAGCTTCAAGCATGACCGAGCTATATAAGCCGTCATCTTTATCATTATTTGGGTTTCTGCCATTAATGGCCTGACTTAAGGAACCTTTGACGGACAAGGTTGGATAACGTGTTAAACGGGTCTGTTGCTTTTGTGCTTTAGCAACTTCAACACTCGCTTGCGCTGCAATCATTTTTGGAATGGTATTGAATTCAGGTTCGCCATATAAATCGGACACTTTCACCAGATCATCTGAAATAATCCAACCTGTTCGCGAGACATCTGCACCCAGTAATGTTCTTAAATGTTGTTGGTACTGGCGTAATAAAGATTGCTGTGCAATCAAACCAGACTGAGCAGCTTGTAAATAAGACTGAGCTTGAATCGGGTCAGCCTGACTGCTAATACCCGCATTTGCACGTAAATTGGCAATTTCCTGAATACGCTGGATACCCGCAATTTGCTGCTCGGCAATTTTATTTAATTGAAGATAGCGCTGAATATTGATAATCGACTGCGCCACATCAAGTGCAATATCATCAATGCTGACCAGCACATTAGCCTGCTCGACTTGTACTTTGGCCTGCTCAACATCTACACCTGATTTAACTTTACCAAAATCATAGAGCATTTGAGTCGCATTTAGGGACAATAGCTGTCGACCACGCTCACCACTACTCAAGTCACCTGTGGTAATACCACCCGAAAGCTGGGGATAATAACCCGCCTTGGCATAATCAATACCCGCATTTTGACCAGCTAAAGTTGAAATAGCTTGAGAAATATCTGGGTTCCGCTGGATTGCGATTTTCACCGCTTCCTGCAAAGTCATTTTCCTTGATGGCAAATTTGAATAAGATGCAGCTGATCTATCATTGAGTTGAACAGTCGGAAACTCCTGAACTCTAGAATGATCTAACTTAAAATTACTCAACTCTTGCATCTTGGCAACTTTAAATTCATCACTACTTTTAGGGGCAAAAAGTTGTGATAAGTTGTCTTTTAGGGTGTGATATTGCTCACTGGGTTTAGCAGCATATATCACTACAGGTACATGCAACGAAGTTAAAAGCATCAACCCTTTCAGGAAAGCCGGCTTTTTACATGTCCTTTCTACTTTTCTTTGGTTATATCCAATCATGCTTGTCTTGTTGATCTTGTTTGTTATCGTTTAAAAGCTTTTACATTCTACATAGTTTTTTGCACAAAGAAGCATAATTACTTGAATAATTTACACATTACTTTTTCATCAAATGAATATATTAAATTATTGTTTTTAATAAACAAATATAAAAAAACTAAAAAGAGGCATTGACCTCTTTTTAGACAAATAGATTAACTGTTTTATTTAAACTGTAAAATCGTCACCTAAGTAGACTTTACGGACTTGCTCGTTATCCAGAATTTCTTGTGGTGTACCTTCTGCAATGACGGCCCCTTCACTGACAATATATGCACGTTCACAAATTGCCAGAGTTTCACGTACATTATGGTCAGTAATGAGTACACCGATACCACGATCTTTCAAAGTCTGAATGATATCTTTAATATCTCCAACCGAGATTGGGTCAACGCCGGCAAATGGCTCATCAAGTAACATAAATTTAGGATCAGCAGCCAATGCACGTGCAATTTCAGCACGGCGGCGTTCACCACCAGATACACTCATTCCCAATGAATCTTTAATATGACTGATTTTAAAGTCATTTAATAATTCAGTAAGACGTTGCTGGCGCTGTTGCTTATTTAAATCTTTGCGTGTTTCTAAAATGGACATAATATTTTCAGCAATGGTCAGCTTTCTAAAAATAGAAGCCTCTTGCGGAAGATATCCAATTCCCTTACGTGCCCGTTCATGCATTGCCAAATCGGACATATCAAGATCATCAAGGTGAATTTCACCTTTATCCATACGTACTAGCCCTACAACCATATAGAAGCTTGTTGTTTTTCCTGCACCGTTAGGGCCAAGCAAACCAACAATCTGTCCACTTTGCATACTAAAGGATACGTCTTTGACGACCCAACGCTTACTATAGTTTTTTCCTAAGTGCTTAATACACAAAGTTTGGGGTTGTTGAAGAGCTTGTTGCATTAGTCACGCGCTCCTGGAAAGCTTTTTGAACTTGATGGGGGAATAATAATTTGAACACGATTTGATGATGAGCCTTGAGCTTCAACATCACCTTTGTTCATGCTATATTTCAATGAGTTACCACGAATACTAGAACCATCTTGATATAAATATGCGCCACCAGCCAATGTAATAATGCCCGTATCTGCATTATAAACAATGGTCTGTCCTTCACCACGTGCCACGCCCTTATCAGCACTTATTTGTTGCTGAAATTTAGACGGTCTACCCTTGGCAGTAATCGTTTGGATTTCACGTTTAGAGTTTAGCGTAGCAACAATCGAATCGGCTTGAAGCTTCATCGTGCCTTGCTCAATTACGACATTGCCGGTATAAGTCGTCAAACCAGTTTTTTCGTTATAAGTTGCACGGTCTGCCACGAGTGAAATTTGTTGACCACGGTCAGACGGCAACGCAAAAGTCGAAGCTGATGATAAAGCAACGAATGTAATTACCGCAGCTTGTTTTAGGAAAGCTGAAGAACGTTTTAAATTAAGACTTTGGTGCATACTTTCCTCGAACATTAAAAAATTCGTACTGACCATTATTCAAATTAGCTTTTAATCCTTTGCTGACAAAGTCGGCCTGTGGAGAATGAACAATCACTTGATGATCAGTTTCAATTTCTCTGGTCTTTGGATATCCAGTTAATTCATCGGTCTGGAATTCAATTTTTCCCTGTGGAGCCAGTTTAGTTGCGACCACATCACCCGATAATATAACTTTACGGTTATCATCATAGCCATTTGCCTGTCTCGCAAAGAACGTTGCATCAACCTTGCCATCTTTATACATAAACGCATTAAGTTGATCCAACTTAGATGTTTTTTGTTGCATATCCTGTTCAAGCTGACGAACTTCAGCACGAATATACAAATTGCCTTGATCATCAGTTTGAGTCAAATGGACGCCCTGCGCCGAATATGTCATATTCTTCGCAGAACCAATGTCTAGTTTTTTTGCTTTGCCACTATAGTAGTAATAACCACCACTTATAGCAGCAATCACTACAGCAACAATAGATAAAACTCTGGTATCCATGAGCAGGAATAGCCTACCTTTTTAAGTAATCTTATTATTAATGCGGTACTGCAAGATATTTTTCAAGAAGTTCTTGGTAAATGCCTTTTGCGATCAGCAACATATCACAGACTTCTCGTACAGCACCACGTCCACCCATCGACTGTGTCACTAAATGCGCACGGCGACGCACTTCTTCATGCCCATTTGGCACAGTGACACTCATTCCTGCGATTGCAAAAGCAGATAAATCAGGCCAGTCATCGCCCATATATAAGCAATCAGATGGCAAAATATTAAACTGTGCACAAGCTTCACGTAGCGCAGAACCTTTGTCTTCACGCCCTTGAAAAACGAGATCTACGCCTAAATCAGACATACGCTTTTCAACGATATTACTTTTTCGGCCTGTAATAATGATGATTTTCATGCCCGCTTGCTGCGCAAGTTTCATACCTAAACCATCACGAATATCGAATGATTTAATCTCATCGCCACTATTCGTTAAAGTTACAAAACCATCACTCAAAATACCATCAACATCCAGAACCAATGCCTGTAAATGACGTGCTTGTTCTAACAATGCATAAGATGCCATTGATTAATTTACCCCTGCCTGAATAAGGTCATGCATACTAATTACACCAATCACTTTATTTTGGTCATCCACCACAACAAATTGACTAATTTTTTTCAGGTTAAGCTGTTGTAGAGCTTCTACCGCACGTGCTTCTTGAGAAATAGTAGACGGTTTTTTTGTCATTACTTCAGAAACAGGTAAATTCACATCGAAACCTTGCTGTTTATCAATTAAACGACGCAAGTCACCATCGGTGAAAATACCAAGCAAATGTTCCTCATCATCAACAATCGTGGTCAAGCCTAAACGCTTATTAGAAATTTCGTAAAGCACTTGATTCATTGGTGTGTCTGGTGAAACTTTTGGCAATTCTTCACCAGTGTGCATCAGGTGTTTTACATGTAAAAGTAAACGCTTACCCAAGGCTCCAGCAGGATGCGAGCGAGCAAAATCATCTGCGGTAAAACCACGAGCTTCAAGTAAAGCAACAGCCAGCGCATCACCCAATACTAAAGTCGCTGTCGTGCTCGATGTCGGAGCTAACCCTAATGGACACGCTTCGTCAGACTCACCTAAAGTTAAAGCGATGTCGGCATTTTGAGGCATTGGCCCTTTATCAGTACGGCTAATGGTAATCAGAGGTACACCAAGATGTTTGATGAGTGGCATCAACATCATGATTTCATCACTTTTTCCAGAATTGGAAATCGCAATTAAAACGTCACCGCGAACCAGCATTCCCAAATCACCATGCCCAGCTTCGCCTGGATGCATAAAGAAAGATGGTGTACCGGTTGAGGCAAAAGTCGCAGCCATTTTACGGCCAATATGCCCTGACTTACCCATGCCAGTAATCACAACACGGCCTTTACACTGTAACAATATTTCACAAGCCTGACTAAAACTGTCATTAATTTGTGTTGCTAACACGTCTAAGGCTTGCTGCTCAATACGCAATGTTGCTAATGCGCTGCTTTGAAAATCTGTAGGATTGGGCATACGAGTTTGACTCAAAATAATTGATCTGATCTCTTATTTAAGATCGGTGATTTTAATCAAAAGATTTGGGGGCATTCTAACATAACTCAATCATTTACACGTTTTTAAATGTATAAGATTTCACAAGCTTATAAAATTCTTGTATAAAACTTTGTGAAAAATGATGCATCAGTTATGATGTAACACTGTTTTTGTTGAGTGTTTGAAAACCCTTATGCAACCGTTTGTTTTATATAACTCTGAGCAACGAAAAAAAGTTGAATTTGTACCTCGCAAAGAAGGTCACATCGATATGTACGTCTGCGGTATGACCGTTTACGATTACTGTCATATCGGGCATGCTCGAGTTATGGTTGCATTTGACTACATTATACGTTTCTTACGTAGTCAAGGCTGGAATGTTCGTTATATTCGCAACATTACCGACATTGACGACAAAATCATTAAACGTGCGAATGAAAATGGTGAAACCATTCAGCAGCTCACCACTCGTTTCATTGATGCAATGAACGAAGATGCAGCCAATTTAGGCTGTGCTGCACCCAATGAAGCACCTAAAGCGACTGAATATATTGATCAAATGCAAAATATGATTGGCAATCTGGTGAATAAAGGTTCTGCTTATCCTGCTTCAAACGGCGATGTTTATTTTGAAGTTACCAAATTTGAAAAATATGGTCGTCTCTCTGGACGCAAGCTTGATGATATGCAAGCAGGCGCAAGTGAGCGTGTCGACGTAGAAGTTGAAAAGAAACATCCGTTTGACTTTGTACTTTGGAAACATGCCAAAGAAAATGAACCATCATGGGCTTCACCTTGGGGCAATGGCCGTCCGGGTTGGCACATTGAATGTTCTGCAATGTCGACTTGCTGCCTAGGCAACCACTTTGACATTCATGGTGGTGGTTCAGATTTAATGTTCCCGCACCATGAAAATGAAATTGCTCAAAGTGAAGCGTCAACTGGTGAACAATATGTGAACTACTGGATGCATGTTGGCTTCATTAACGTTGATGGTGAAAAGATGTCTAAGTCTTTAGGCAACTTCTTTACTATTCGTGATGTGATGGAGAAATTTCACCCTGAAGTGATTCGCTACTTTATTGTGTCTTCACATTACCGTAGTCCTGTGAACTTCTCTGATGTTGCATTGAAAGAAGCAAAAACTTCTTTAACTCGCTTCTATCATTCATTTAAAGCTTACCAACAAGTGTACGGTCAAACGACAACTGAATCGCTTGATCAAAGCTTTATTGAACGCTTTAACAATGCAATGTGTGATGACTTCAACACTGCTGAAGCAATGGCGGTATTGTTTGAACTCAACAAAGAGTTAAACCGTGCTGTAAAAGAAGAGCAAGCTGATCAAGCAACTGTGCTTTATTCAACATTACGTCACCTCACCAACATTTTAGGTTTGGTACAACACGATGTAGATGCTTTCTTAAAATCAGATATTGGACAAGAAGCTCTTGCTTTGTCTGATGCTGAAATTGAAGATTTCATTCAACAACGTGTTGATGCGAAAAAAGCAAAAGACTTTGCGAAAGCAGATGGTATTCGCCAGTCTTTGCTCGACCAAGGTGTTGTATTAGAAGATACGCGACAAGGTACAGTTTGGCGTCGTGCTGATTAAATGTTCAATTAAATCACAAGAGTGTTGACACTTTAGTGAAACACTCTATAATGTGCTCACATTGCGGGAATAGCTCAGTTGGTAGAGCATAACCTTGCCAAGGTTGGGGTCGCGAGTTCGAGTCTCGTTTCCCGCTCCAAAATTTGTTGTTAAAAATCAATAAGCTGAAAGGTTCTAGTAACCTTTTGGCTTGTTTTTTATTGTCGATAGGTCAGCTATGACTATTCAAAATAGTCATATTTCACATTAAAAAACGCTTTATATTTCCGTGCCGCCGCCAGAAAAGTGGATGTCATTTGTACATCTTCAATTTTTGTCGGCAGTGCGCCACCATGAAATTTGGAGTGTTAAAAATGCAGAAACCGACCCGTCGCGGCAACGCTTGGCGTATTGAAGTTAGATTTAAAGGTAAACGTTACGCAGCTACTCGTGATACAGCGAGTGAGTGCGAACAGTGGGCCGCCACCAAACTATTAGAATTACAATCTGAACAACCTGTTTCAGAACCTGAAAAAATCCATATCTCTTTTCAAGCCCTTTTTGATATGTACTATCAGGATGAAGGCCGCAAAATGAAAAGCGCCCGCTTAATTGTTCAAATGCTTAAATGTCTAAAGAAAAATTGGGGCCAACTAGCTGATGAGTCTATTCACGACCTAACCCCTGCTTTGGTCAAGCAATGGCGTGATAAACGCCTAAAGCAAGTTAAAGGTGCAACAGTCATTAGAGAAATGGCTATGTACAGTTCAGTTTTTGACTTTGCACGAAAAGAACTATTTTTAACTAAAGAAAATCCATTTAAAGAAATTACTAAACCCTCAGCGCCACCGCCAAGACATCAACGAGTTAATCAAGACCACATTGATACAGTGATAAAAGGTTTAGATTATGAATGGGGCAAAGTACCAACTCAGCCAAGGCACTATTTAGGATGGTCCTTTTTATTTGCGATTGAAACGGCTATGCGCAAAGGTGAAATCCTAAGTGTTAAAAAGCAACATATATTTGATGACTTTATCCGGTTATTCGATACAAAGAACGGCTCAAATCGTGATGTGCCGTTAACCACTAAAGCAAAAGAGTTACTTGCATTATTGCCTGAAAACGAAGGTGATGATCGAATGGTACCGCACAGCCCTAATTCTTTCCGCTTGATTTGGCAACGCAATTTACGCCGCGTTGGCTTAGATGGAGTTATCACCTTTCACGATTCAAGACACGAAGCAATCACACGCTTTGTTCATGACTATCGTTTGCCTGTAGAAATTCTCGCAAAAATTACAGGGCACAAAACAATTAGTGTACTGGTAAATACTTATTACAACCCGACCGCTTCAGAAATTGCCAAGATGCTAAACGCTGCATAACAAAAAAAAGCCCCTTAATTGGGGCTTTTTTTTTTAGACAGGTCGCTTCTTATCAAAATGCCACCATGTCTTTTTAAAATAAACTTCATCACGCAGAAAGTTAACTTTTAATTCATTACCGTTGTAGTCAAACATCTTTGTAACTTCACCGTTTTTGTCAAACTCTGCCAGTAAATCAACCATTTTAGAGTTTGCTAAGTCGTGAACCTTAATTAACTCTTGTTTCATCTTCTAAACTCAAAGTGCTTTTACGCACAATGATACTTGAATGTTGTTATTAATTGAATGTGCTGTACATCCCGAAAATAGAAGACACAGCATACTTAAAAGAAGTGCAAACTTGGACCGTTTGCAGTGAAAGACTTTCATGTTAGAAACAACTTCTTTTCAGCTGCACGACGGTTCGCCAATCCTTTAATCACTTTGCCGTTGTCATAGACCCATTTATCAAATTGATTGGCCGCACCCGCATAATCTTGTTCATTTAATTTTTTTAGCATAGTGCTTTTAGAGAATGCAGTTTCGCCAATGTTATAGACCAGAGACGCTAAAGCATCGAATTGATTTTGTGTAGGTTGAAATTTTAAATAGCGATCAAGACAAGCATCTACCCATCCACAATCGTTTTTCAACCACTCTTCAGCTTCAGCCATCGTACACATATCGCCTTTCTTAACACGTGTACCATTTGGATATTTTATTGTTCCAAATCCAATCGTCCAAACACCGCCTGTATCTTGATAGGCATTAGGCATAAAGCCCTCAAACGATTTAATAAGCTTGTAACCATTTTCAGAAATATCACGAAATCCTGTAACAGACGTATTTAATTTATAACCGATGACTTGAGCAAACGTTTCAAGACCATTCATAGCAATAATGGAATCGCCTGCGGTGATTTGATCTTTCTTAAGCTTACCGCCAGACATTGCACGTAACCAAGAATAAGCTTGTGCCACTTGCTCTTTATAATCTACTGACATGGGCAACCCCCTATTTGAATAGAGCTTTGAACGCTTCTTTTATTTCAAAGATTAGTTCACTCATGGTTTTACCTTTCCACAACCTAATCGCTTGATACCAGATACCAATTAGGAGCATCCCAAACACGGCAAAAATCAGCATGATAAAACCGTGGGTCATTGGGTGAAGGTTGCCTAAATCTTGGTATTCAATAAAAGCAGAACCGCCGTATAAGCTGATAGTGATGCTGATAGATAATTTTAAAATGACACTAAGGTTGATTTTTATCTTGCCTTCAATGTCGATATCGCCGCTTAACATGAGAGCAAAAATGCCGCCCATGACTGCCGCCCAGATTTTAATTACCCACGGCAAGGATTTAATAGTTAAAGGGTCGTTCATTTTTGCCACCAAGCTAATGTTTTCATTATTTTATTGATTGGTGTTGTTTTAGTATCGAAATCTGTTGACAGTAAAAAGCCCTCCAAAGAGGGCTTAATATTACAATGCTCTTTCCCATAAATGCCTTATAGGAGTAGCCATTCTCTTTTGACCTTGAGCATTGGGGTGTACTCCATCAGGAGCAGGCTGACCGGGTGCCCAAAAATAAGTATTATTTACTGTTGAATTGTATACAGAAAAATTACTTTCACGATAAAGATCAATATATGGAAATCCAAAATGCTTAGCATAACGAATTATCAAATCACAAATTTGTGGCAATTTAACTCCGATATCGTTTGCAGGCGCATTTTCTCCATAGCTTGGATAATCGTTGCCACTCCCCCTTGGTAAAGGTGTAATAATTACTACTTTTACGAGAGGAAACTTATTAACTAATCCGCTTAATAAAGTATTAATACTGCCTGATAGCGTTGTTAAACTTGTATCTCCAAACTCTCCTAAAGGTTTCATCCGAGCTTTACTAGGACCTCCACCGCTGTAATTATTGGTGCCAAGAAATACCGAAATTAAATCGGGTGTTTGTGCTGTACCCTCTATGATATCGTCATATATGTCTGTAGCAACTCCTGCACGGTCATCCCAACCGGTTGAACTAATCCCGTAATTTTGAATAGTTAAATCGCCTACCTCTTCTTTAATCCAGTCATGGTAGTTCTTCTCTGCACGGAAATTATGTTCAGTAATACTATCCCCAATTACAACAACATTTTTTCCATATAAAGGTGAGACAGGCAAGTTTGTAAGCAATCCTTCTACAACATCAATGCGCTTATGCGCTTCGGTGTCTTCAATAGGCGAATTGTTTACACCAGTAATAACAGAAGAAACGCCCTCATTTACTACAAGATTGCTACGAACATCATATGATTGACTAGGCAATAAAACTGTAAAAAAGGCAAAGTTGTATCCCGCACCTTCAGGAACTGTAAATTTTCGAACAGTAGAATCGCTAGTTGTAACAAGATCAACTTTAGATGTGTTTTTTAAAGGGGTGGCGGTGTCGCTACTACTTAAACCTACAAACGCAGAAGCTAAAAATTTATCAGATTTAATTGAATAGGTTTTTCCTTCTTTTATGGGTATGCATGTAATTGCTGTTCCATCCAAAGATGTCATTTGACCATTAGTCGAATACAGGTATAAATTGTTTGTATTTCTTGATGAACTATAAAGATTGATAACCTTTTCATTTAGGGAAGCTTTTGAGAGAAGTTCTTTGCTCTCAATTTCATCAAGTCGTGCGTGGGCATCTACGTCACGAGCTTTAACCCCATGAATGGTTTTTACAACATTTTCAATCGTAGTGCCTCTTTGGATAATTAAAGAAGCGCGAATATCAAAGCTAAAATTTGGCCATATAGTATTTATAAAAGCATACTTATCTAGACTATTTGCAGGCACTGTAAAGGTTTTAATGTTTGGGTCCGCGGTATCTACCATTACTGCAAGATTTTGCAGTTTGTTGTTTACCGTTGTATTCGTCTGACTAGTGCTTATGGCAAAATATGACATACGCCAATCAGAACATTTTACCGCGTATGTGTAACCCGCTTTGATAGGAAAAACACTTAAAGCTACGCCAGTACCTACTAGCTGTCGTAATTGCCCACTTGCGGGATTGACATTAAAGTCATTTACATTGACCGCGGTATATAAATTATCCTTTAAAGAAATAGGGACTAGACCATCCGCATAATTTTTTGATTGTGTAAGGGGGTCAAAGATTGATTTTGTAAATGTTCCCCCACCATCGGTACTAAATTGCCAATCACCATTGTTTGAAGATGTGGCGTCATTTGTAACTGTGACTTTAGAGTTGTTAGGAATATTGGCCTTGTCAGCATCCATTAATGCATAAGTTTTATATGCTCTATTTCCAACACCATTTGCATTCTGTTGTGCTTGAATTGCTGCTTCAGCAGCCAATGCCCTAGCTGACTCGGACGAAATTTCAAATGATAAACTTTGATCTACTTCAGCAATTTGTGAATTTGCATGTTCGATAATTTGCTCTTCACGAATATACGTTTCTTGCTTAAACGCAGCGTAATCATTAGTCCAAAATGGCATAGATTCATTAAACTCTCTTTGAGTTTGTCCATCTTTAAGAATAACCATACGATCTGATATACCGTCAAAGATACCAGGGTTCGTTATTCCAATCATCGCGTTGATATAGCTAATTAATCGACTTTCTAAGTCTTCTTCTCTGCCTAGTGCGAGGGCATCATAGTAAATATCAGCAAGAATGCGTGCTTGTGTTTCCTGCGATATTTCTGTACTTCTCTCTTGTAGAATCGCTGTTAATTTATCTAGAGCTTTTTCTAAAGCATCAGGATAAAAATTATCATAATTAGTAATATCAAGAAGTTGGTCTAGAGGGGTCGCACCTGCAATATAAAAAAAGGTAGAAGTATTGGGAGGTGAGGTAAATAAGATATATCCACCCATACCATCTTCATTGATCGTGACTGTATACAGTGCAGGGTCTACTGTTTCAAAATCATTAATCCCTTTTTTGCGGACGGCAATACCTGTAGCATCTTCTTGGCTATATACTCGAAAGTTAAAATCAAATCGTACATTTAAACCATTCCCAACGTAAAGTTGGCTTAAACGGTCAGAAACTGGAACTGTCATAATCTGCCCACCAATAAAAAAGGCTGTAATCTCTACAGCCAATTTTAGGTAAGCTTACAAATAAATAGTTGATTGCTAATCTTGTACTGTCAACAGGTACTTAAAAGGCCAAATCTACGGCTTCTTCTTCAGTATCCGCAAAACCTACGACAACTTGCCCTAAATTTTCGATACCTTCCCAAAGAAGTGTATTGCTCGCTTCGTCATAGGTGTATGATTCAGCCCCAATTAGAATTTCCTTTTCACTTTTGAAAACTAAAAATTCTTTACCCGCCTGTCTCGGCCCTCTTTTACCCAAATAAAAGTTATGGCCCAAATCTTTAATGACTAAATAACTCATGTAAAAAACTCCGTAATTTGATTAGATATTGAACTTTTCAAATTACAGAGTAAATTTAAATAATAAATCAAGCAATTGTTTTATAATGGAAAATGATATTTGACTTTCTTCTACTCTTCAGGTGCATGTTTCCCCGTAATAGTTCCACGGGTGGCATCGTAAATGCTTTCTGGTGCTTCTTTCTTGCCTTGTGCAATTGCAAGCCAATAACCAAACGGTTTACCTAAAACAGCAAATGGAATGCCTGTTGCAAGCGTAGCTGTGTTCAGCATGTCCTTAGCTGCTTTACCTTGGTTTACTTCCTTGTCTTCACTCAATGCACGTTTTGCATGCTGAATTAATGAAAGTCCGCTTTCACCCATGCTGAACACTGGTGAAGCTGTATATCGGTCATTGATAACATTATCGTCAGTATTACTAATTGCAGCGTTCAGTACATTACCTGCATAAGGTACAAAAGCTGCAAGCATCTTAATTTGTGAAAGCACAAGTTTTGAAGATAAGTCATCCCATTTATTATCGTCCTTATCGTCATCTTGCAGACCGCCTGCAAAAATAATGCTTAGCAGTTCAGATAAAATTGAAGGAATGGAAATCATCATTAAGGCCACATACGCTAAACGTGGTGAAGCTTGCACCCATGAACCGTTGCTTGCTTCAAGTGCTAGCTTAGCTTCTGAGCTTGTCGTATTCCAAATCATATTGAACCAGTTGTAAAACATTAAAAACATTCGTTTTGCAGGCGTACCGCGTTCTAAATTAGATATACCTTCTGGTGACATATCAGTCATGAATTGACGAATTACCGCATCGGCTGCGTGTACAGCATCATATTGCCCCATGCCCTGCTCTGTGTAATGGTTAAAGGCCGCTTGCCAAGAAATTATTTCCATCGGCTTTTGTATAGTTGTCTGTAAGACATACGCGTGCTTCATAGTGAAATCTTTTACTGTTTGAATTGCACCTTTTTGAAAAACAATTTCGTCTACGGCATATCGGTATTCATCAGCTGCGCGGTCAAAGCGGGTTTTCATGAAGTCTGA
The DNA here is from genome assembly GCF_053345265.1 of Acinetobacter sp. M5A5_2a. NCBI lineage: Bacteria > Pseudomonadati > Pseudomonadota > Gammaproteobacteria > Moraxellales > Moraxellaceae > Acinetobacter > Acinetobacter sp. M5A5_2a. The sequence goes on from NZ_JBKEZV010000014.1 coordinate 14,142, forward strand.
CATTTCCATGATGTTATTTGCCATGTCTTCACGCGTTGCCACAGAAGTAAAGTAATGCGCCTGCGATTTTAGTAACTGCTTAGGTGGTACCGCAACAGCAACTTGCGTAAAACCTGTGAATTGCTCAATAGCGTTTTTCAAGTTACCCGCCATAATTGCAATACCAGTATTACGACGCAACACACGGAAAATATTGTCTAGCAAGCTTACACCTGAGCTTTCATCGACTGTCTGACTGGCGATAGCTTTAAGCCAAGGGTTAAAGATTTGCTTCACACCGAACGGCAATACACGCTCAATTTCATTTCTAAAATCTTTATTCAGCATTAAGCGCCCAACTTGGCGAATCTGTAATTCAAGATGAATGTAACGCAGCTCTTTATCTAAATGGCTAGGCAAGCGTGACATATCAAGTTCAAGCTGATCGTGGTAACGATCTGCACGTGACTTTGTGAAGTTCGCGCCAGTCGTTGCAATATCTAAAGCCTGTAGATTATTTTCAGCTAAGTTTTTATCTTGAATACGGTCTTGTTCATTTGAGCGAATACGATCATAAGCAGCAGGCACATAGCCGCCTTCATATTCTCCGAATGGTGTGCTCACTGGTGTACGTGGCAATTCATCAAAATAGCGACCGTTAATTTTCTTATGTGTGATTTGCGCTTGCTCTTTGTAGCGGTCAAATAGATTCCATAGCTTTTGGATAGTATCCATATCTTTTTTGGTAATCACACCTTCGGTAATCATCCGGCTAAAGAATTTATCCCACGCGCTGAAATCAACAGAGCCATATTCTAAACGTTCGCCCCATCCATAACCCAAAACTAAGCGCTCTTTGTTGCTCATGTTGCCTGTATGCAAAATCGCATGTAGTAATGATTGTTTGCCTACAAAGGTAAAGTTATTCAATTCAGGTGCAGCAATTTTTGAATTATCGAGTTTGCCAAAGTCTTCAAACGTTTTTACAACGTCTTCAAGCATTTTGGCCTTTTCAATACGGTATTTAGCCAAAGCATCTTGCATAGGGTTAATTAAATAATCTCGGAATTTACCTGTTGGCCCGCCGTCTAACCACGTTACCACCTGGTCAACACGTTTTGCAGATGCACCCAATTCCATGAATTTAGCTTTGAGTTCAGCAGTTTTATCTTTACCTAATAAATCACGCTGAATTTTCTCAATACTTTTTTTACCGCCCGATTGCTGTATGAGTTCTTCACGGACCTGTTCACGTTCAAAGGCTTCATTGGTTGTATGCCAAATTTTGTTTTCCTTAGATCGATGCCACAGTGTTTCGACCGCAGCCATTACCGCATTGAATTGCTCAAGCGTTAATTCACGGTAGCTTTGGTTTTCAGGCAATGCACCGATGTTTTGGATTTCAGCATACGTGGTCGGGTCATACTTACGAATCAATTCTAATTGATGCTCGTAATTTGTAGATTCACGACCTAAGTCGTATTTACCTAAAATGCCGCGGGCAGCAGTCACAAAATCAAAATCACGGTTTTTAGATAATTTCTCGTTATTGCCAAAAATCTTTTTTACTAAGTCTAAGTGTTTTTGAACCTGATCTTTTGTGTCATAGCTGTATTTGGTCGCATAGAACTGTACCAACTGATTACGCTTGTGGCGAGCCGCTTCGACTGTCTCACCTCTACGGAAAGCATCATTCGCCATACGCCCTAAACGGGCATCATCTTGCGCACGAACATGTGGTCGAATGTCTTTAATTCTTTGGCGTTGCACAATGTCTTGGGCAACTGTTTTTGCTGCTTCATTCAAAGCAGACTTACGACCAAGTAAGCCGTTTAATGCCGCCATTTCAGCTGATAACATACGAGCGCGAACATCATTGTGTAATGCTGCTTCAACTGCTTCAACAATGCTTTGTTGATCATAGAATTCAGAATATTGCACAGCCATGCGCGCATCGGTGAGCTCATCAATTTTTTGCTTAGGACTTGGTGAATTGAGTAAGTCACGAATTAAAGCGTCACCGCTTTCATAACCGAACATCTCAGCAACGACATCGGGGTTCTCACCACCACGCTGTGCAAATCCGTATGCACCTTTAGAAATGCTTTGGTAAATTTCGCTGTCACGACCATATTTAGCTTCAATCCAATCAAGTGACAACTTACCCTTAGTCGTTCGCCCTTCTGCATAACGTTGCAGTAAATCCATATCTTGCGAATAATCTAAAAGCTCAGGATCAACTTGATTTGAGTATTGATTAATGCCCCTTAATTGATCTGCAAACTTATCTTCAAGTTCACGTGTATCAAATTTGCCATGTTCATCTAAAGTTAAATACCCTTCTTCGCTAAGCTTCTCAGCCATCGATTCGATTGACAGGCCTCTTACTTTTGACTTTGAAGAACGCACAACGGGTTTATTGCCCACACCTGATTTTGTTTTTGCCGCTTCATCAATGCCCCAAGTGCTTTCTACTTCATTGGCATCAAGCCCGCCGAACTTAGCAATAGCTTCAAAAAGATTATCTTGACTTGGCTCAACCTTGGTTGAATCACGTTTAGCAACTGGGTCAAGCGGTTGACGTAAAAAGGCCATAGCTTGATAAACAGGTTGTTGCGCAATTTCCTTAGCCATGTCTTCACGAACCGCGGCCCGTTTTTTATCTGCTTCTTTTTGCAATGTTTTCATATACTTAGACTTCTGCTTTTGGTACCAAACCATATTGCGCAGAGATTTTTGCTCTAAAGTATTTATAGATAATTCTGTAGCGATTTCATGATCTTGGCGCATTTCGTCATAATCTTTTGGCGAAATACCAAGACGCATTGCATCATCTTGATGAATAAGCATTTCGAGATTTGAAGCAGCTTGTGCTTCAGCAATGGCGCTTGATGATGCAAGCATACGGTCCATTACGCCTGTAATATCAGCATTCAATTCTGCACGGTCATTGATGCCCATAAACTTTTCAATGTTCCGGTACACAGCAATCATAAATTGTCTGAAGCGGTTGAAAACTTGTTTTAATGACGCGCTTGGAGCTTTGCCCGTAAAGACGTATTGCTCAAACGTTTCTGCAAATTTTTCATGAACTTCGGTTTTTTCAGCATCAGTGAAAAAATCCCACTCACCCAAATCGGTTGTTTCTGGCGATGCCCATTTCATCACTGTTTCCATATCAGCACGGACTTGTGCAGGTGCATCAGGACTTAATGCAATTTGCATATTCATTTCTAAGAAGTGATGCCCAAGCTCATGCACAAAAGTTGAAAAGTCAGCATTTTTACTTAGAACAATTGTAGAACCATCTTGCCCAATGCTGAACGTAATAGAGCCGCGTGTACCGCCGTTTGCTTGATTGTATTTACGGCCATTTGGTGAACGGTACATACTTTCTGAAATTTCAAAGTCTTTATTACGGCCCTTGTTTTCAACAAAGCCGAGATTTTTATAAAAATTAGTTAGTCTGTTTTTATTGCCCCCAAAATCAGAACTTGGAGTAAGTGCAATCGTCTTATTTTGAGAGTCAGCATAATTCAGAATATCTTGCATTGCTTTAGTACCAGTGCCCTGATTACGGACAGCTTCAGGTACAACGATTTTATGCAATGAAAGAACGTTACTTGATGGACTGCCTTTTAGACCTAATTCAATTCCATATTGTTTTTTAATGCCCTTAACAAAATCATCAATTGAAATTGTTTGTTCAGGTGTAGCACTTTGATTAAATGAGGTTCCTTTATCTGCGGTCGGCTCATCAGCAATACGGATTGGGTAACGGTCAAAAGCATCTTTTGCACTGATCCCAAGCTTATCGCCCAAGGTAGAGTAAAACGCAGAAGTTAATTCGCCCGCAGCGCGATTATATTTAGCTGTAAACGTTCCAAGGTTAGCCAACTGTTTTTGCACTTCTGTTGCTACTAATTCTTTCGCATCTTCAGCATTTTCAAAGCGCGCTTGCTCAGACATAAACACATCAGCTTCTTGCTGCATTTGTTCTGTAGTTTTTGCAAGGTTCTCTTGGGCTTCACGGTATGTTGGCATGTTCGGATCAGAACGCACGTTTTCAACAAAATCTGACGGGCGCTCAACAACAGACATTGCAGAAACAAACTCATTCACTGGTATTTGCACAGTGCCGTTAAATGTTTCCGCTGTGCCCAACTGGTCCTGTAAACTTGGTGCACGTTCAAATAAATCTGTCGGCTCAATATTGCGGTCACGTAATAACTGGTTGAAAGTCTGACCGTCTATATAGACCTCATCAACCGCGCCGTGTTCTTCGACCGCTTGCTTAATAAATGCTTGGCTTGCAGAATCATCACGCTGTGCTGTTTTACTTTCCTTGTTACGATCAATCAGGTTGTTTAATACAGATGCAAAGGTGCTTGAACGCACAGCATCTTCTTGCTGATCTTGTCGTAATTGGTCTAGTGCAAATTGTGCTGTACGTTGGTTTTTAACTTTGGCCGCAGATGTAATTGCCACTTCAGGCGCAGCCGTTGCCACTTCTAACAAACCTTCTAATGCCATTTCTACAGGGTCGGCTTTTTCTCCAACAGCATCGGCAGCACCTTGCACAGAATACATGCCTGCCGCCGATTGAATGACAGCTTGACCGCCAACAGTACGCAAAGGACCGCCAAAAGTTACAGGCATTAATGCTCCGCCTAAGGCAGAATATTTTGCAGAGCCCCAAGTTTTTGCAGCTGCATAATCAATTTGCTCTTCTCGCGTTAAAAACTTTTCACGGGCTTCTGCCATGTTTTGGCCGTAGGACACAAGAGCATCGGCAGTGCCAGCACCTAATGCGCCTTGTGCAGCATTTCCCGCCGCTGTAACACCGCGCACTAATTTAGCGGTCTTTTCCAAGTTCATAACCAATGGGGCATATCTAGCGGTATTGCGAACAAGGGAATTGGTTAAAACACCGCCTACCCCTGAACCTGCTATATACCCGGCTAAAGCAGGTGGCGCTTGTTCAATTAAAAATTCACCAACCAAGCCTGCATCAGCATTACTTATCAATTCTTGGGCCGCACCCAATACGCCCGCATCATTTGTTTGTGCTGCAAGTTGCGCTTGATAAAGGGCTTGTGACATTTCTTGCGATGGTGCAGCTCTATTTTTTACGCGTGTTGCTAAATTAAGTAAGCTATCGTTTCCAGTTGTGGCATTGATGACTGCGCCTTCGGTCTGACCGATAGCAGCCACCGCACGGAATGCAGCATTAACATAACGGTTGCCTTGCTCTTGAGGGCTTACAGGCTCAGCACTTGCAGTATGTTCCATCCAATAAACTTGATTTTCATAATACTTTTTGAATCGTTCAGCAGACATTACCCCCGCAGTCTTTTTAATACGGTCGTAATGTTCTTTGAAAACTTGGTCCGATGTTTGTGGTACCAAGGTTGAACTGAACGAATCAATTAAATTGGTATTAACGTTCGGCTTGATTTGCTTTTGTGGGTCTTCATACAAACCCATTTCTTTTAGTTTCTGTTTTTGTTCTGGTGAAGCACCTTTACTCAAAACGTTTTGAATGTCTTGATAAAAAACACTTTGATATGGCTTTGTGAGACTCGAGCCAAGCAAAGAGACACTGTCACTTATCCCCTTTAAATTTTCAAAGTCATCTAAAGAAACAGCAGCTTGATTTGGATTAAGTGCATATTTACCAAGTACGGGATCGCTTGCGACAACGTCATTCACACGTTTCTGAGTGTTGATCTCGTCCGCAACAGATACAACTTGCTCAGGTGTTTCTGTCATCTTGTCATAATCTAAACCAAGTGACTTAGCAGCTTTACGCGCATGGGCTTCTGTATCTGCAATTTGCGTTGGGTTCTTGCCTTGGTTTAATTCGAATAATTGACCAATTGTCAGATTTGTATTTTGATCAGACATAATAAAAGCACTTAAGACTACGGTTATTTGTAATCTTAAATGCTGTTATTGGTTAGACTGCCGTTTGCTGTTGACAGAACAACTAGACGCAGATGTTATTTACCTGACAGAGATACCGTTGCAAGTGGTCGTGATCTTCCCTTAATAATCCTTGATTGGAATTTAGAGACTCTATCTCTTTCGAGTTTTCATAAACCTTATTTTTTAAGGTTTCAATTTCATCTTCTGAAATAGTTGCTTGAATAGGTTCAGGGTCCGTATTTATTTCTGATTCAAGGTTATTAATTCGTTTATTCATAGAATAAAGAAACCCGATTAAAATAAATAACAACACAAACTGAAGTACTAATATTACTTTTAAAATTTTCATGGCTTCCCTTTAATAGTAATCCGCAACAACCTTGCACACTTCATTTTTATTTGTATTGTAATAAAGTTCAAATTCAGTCCACGAACCGCCTGAACCGCCGCTTGATGACCAAATTGCAAAAGTATCTTGTTTGCCTTTATTAGAAAGTAGATAGGCAATTTTAAAATTTATTCCATTATCAATTTTTTCACAAAGTTTTTTATATGTTATTTTCGATCGATCGAGGGATTTAAAAGGTTTAAAATCACAGTTTCCATATACCTCACCAAAGCACACATTTTCATTTTCTCTGGATGCAGTGGCAGGGTAAAAATTCACAGAATTAACCCCGAATTTACCTCTTTCACCCTTCATCATTATTGACCAAGGTAATTCATAAACCCTTTGCTTTAAGTATGTGCTTTTAACTCCATTCACATTAATACGTGCAACACCCTTTCGACTTGATTCAAAAGTGCCGTCTCCATTATCAATTTCTTGATATGAATTATCTAGCCAAACGATTGAAGTATCATTTGCTTTATAGTCCCACCCAATTCTATTTATATTTTTATCAGGCATGAATTTTAAAATAACTTGTCCAAGTTCTTGTTGCGGAAGTTTACTTAATACTGTTGGATAGGGTTGTAATGGTGCTTCTGCGGAAATTGCAGAAGCTGTAATTATTGACAAAAAAGACCCAAGTACGATTTTATGCATTTTTAAAATTTCCGTCTCATGAAAGTATAATAAGCATTGATATATTCTGAATCCGTTACATTGTTAGGATTTCTACCCTGCTTTTTAAATATGTTATCAATTTTTTCTTTCATTGATTCAGAAATGTCAGCTTTACTTTTGACTTGAGCATATACGCGATTCAATTCTACTTTATCATCAAAGAAAGGACGTGAAGTTGTAACACGCACTTGGTTGTTAATGTTTTTAAGAACTACACGGTTCACTTGATCCCAATTTAAATGACCGCCATTTTTGGCTTCAGCTTCTCGCAATGTTTGCATCAAATCGGTTTTAACGGCATTGTAGTGTTCAAGCTGTTTTTTATCCGTAGTGCTTGTAATGCCAATCATGCCTAAATAGGGTTTTAAGGCACTAGAAATTGTTGAATCATTAACTAAAAAAGTTTTTTCGTCTTTAGCTTTTGCGGTCTTTAAACCGTTAACGTCTGCGTATAACTTAGTCACTTCCTTATAATCTGTTGGTGATAATTTATCAGCATACTGATGCAATACCGATTGAGGCTTACCTTTTAAAAGCTCATCCTTATTCAGCATGATCATGCTTAAAACAACAGGGTCTGTTTTAATGTCCTTAGTATATATCGACTTACTAACAGCTCTTAGACTATTAATCTGGTTTGGTTCTAAAGCGGTAATACTGCCCGCAGGAATTTGGTCAAATGTAAACTCACCTGAAGTAATGCCTTTGAATAACGTGTCATATTCTTTATTTTGGCGCTCCTCTTTAGCTTTATCTAAACTACCATAGTATCGATCAGTTGCAGTTAATGCCTTTTGCTTAACTTCAAGAGGTGCATCGCTATTCCATATTTCATCATAAGCTTGCTGACGAGTTTTTGCGGGCTGCTTGCTGTATTGCCCCATATCATCAGATAACCATTTATCAACGCGCTGAATATAATTACGTGTTTCCGATGCAGGAGGTTGTTGACCTTTTAAAACAGCAGTTGCGGCATTGCCCCCACCATTATAGTAAGCCGCTAAAACCATCGGGTCTTTTGTATTGTATTTTTTGCTGATATCAGAAATAAAATCTAATGCTGCATCGATTGTGTCGGCAGGATTATTAATATCCCTTTTGCCATTATTGCTGTATTGTTTCCAAGTTTCGGGCATAAATTGCATTACTGACTTTGCACCCTTCGGAGATACTGCATTGTTATTAGATTTTTCACCAGACAATCGAATAGCCAATAATAAAGGTGCCGCCCATTCCATGCCTTTTTCTTTTGCTGCATGAACTGTGTAAACATCCAAACGCTGATCGTTATATTTAATGCTCTTCATCTGCTCAGGAGCCAAAGCTTTTAACTCTTTGGCAATCGCAGCGGATGCTTGAGGCGGGGCATTTAAAGCAGGATTACTATAATCTTGCGTTCCAGTTGTAACCTTGTTAACCAGAAGTTCAATTTGCTGTTCTTCTAATTTTTCATGGATTCTTTTATTAATTGCATAATCATCAGCAAGTGATATCTCATCACCATATTTCTTTTTATAAGTCGCCGCGGCTTTTAATTCACCATTCTGGATGAAGGCATTTAAGTTGTTAAGGTGCGCACCTGAAATTGATTTCAAGTACATGTTATCCGCTTCTGTTCCTGACTTACCGTTGAGCGCCATTAGCTTACCCAAGGATGCCTTTAAGTTTGCGCGGCTTTCATCGATCTTTTCAAAGTCGGCAGGGTTTTCATTTATCTCACGAACAAACCTTTCAGCAGAGGATGAGTACACACTATTTTGGTATACATCATTTTCCCGCACAAAGTAATTTTGCAACGTGCCTTTGAATTGTAGTGAATCACGTGCGGCCACTTGTTGAAACATGGCGCGTTGTCGGCCATTGCTTAGTTTACTTGCGATTTCCCCTGCACCATCTTGATAAGCCCGTGAGTAATAATCAACAAAGCTTCCACCTTCACCATCATCAAAGCTAACAACTTCACCGCCTTTTTTCTTAATGTAGCCGTCCGTGTCGTTGTTTTCCAAGTGCAAACGTAATTCAGAAAGTTTGTTCTGCGCATCAATCACGCGCACACGGTCGTTTTCGTCTTGATATTCTTTATATTTATTGGCAAATGTATTTGCTAGATTAGCAAAACCGTCTACTTGACTGCCGACCATGTCAACGGCTTGACCAGGTGTGACCCCGCCGCTGATCTGTACATTGGGCATATCGCCTTCAGCGACTTGAGAAGTAAACTGAGGTATACGCATTTAAGATGCTCCCATCCAATTCCAATTGTAGTTCTGCCACGATGCGCCTTGCTCATTGCCATACAGTGACATCGAAAAATTACTATTGCTGTTATACGAACCTGTTGTTGGCTGTGACATTGTTAAAGAGTCACCACCCTGCATAGGGCTACCTGAGCCACCACCCATTAATGAAGATGCAAATTGGTCCATAGCAGCAAGTTCAGCATTTAAACGCGGACGTACAGATTTAGCTTGAGCTTCAAGAGAATTTTTCTGATTAATATAATTCGTCTCTTGAACACGATGCCCCCATGACTTCATGGCTGCATTGTATTTAATGGTGTCGATATCACCTTGCGCAAGCATTTCCGTGCTTGCTAGTAAATCAATTGCAGAGCCTTGTGTTACGTCAATACCATTTTCAGCAAGCGCATTAATTTGGCTTGATTTAAAACCTGATAAATTACGCTGAAAGTCAGTGACAGTATTACGGCCATCATCGATAGCATCACGCGCTTGAATATCAGCAAGTGTAGCGTTAGCCCCTGCCAATTCAGCTTGTTGTTCTAAAGACTGTTTAAGAGCCTTTAATTTTAAATAGGTTGTTCCACCTTTTACCGCAGCGGTTGCAATGGCTTGGTAGAGATTACCCCCACCCATTTGACCGCCGCCACCTCCACCGCCGCCGCCCATTCCACCCATCATGATGCCACCGTAATACTAAACGGATGAAATAACTCACCGTTAGCCCCATGAACTACAGGTTCTTTAATAGAAAAACCTAGGTGTTTTAAAAATCGTATTGCTGCATCATTTTTGATGTAAACATGATTTTTAAGAGCGTCATAATTTGCAAGCATCTCTCGTAAAATACTGCGGCTTTGCTTCACAAACTCAATTGGGTATTTCTTAATGTGTGTGGTACCAAGTAACCAAGGACAACCAACATTACCAATTAAGCTTGTAAGCCCAACACCACAAATGAAAAGCAACTTACCATTTACAACAACAGACCATGCATCACGCGAACCCTTCACACAGGTTTTAACGATCCAATCATAGTTATCACTAAAATATGCTTTTAACTCTTCTTGATCCGCAGGGCGTAAATTTTCAACGAGAATACGAATGTCGCGTTCAGTCGGTTTGCGAATCTCAATATTATTTCGTCTCATTTAATTTCAACCTCTAAGGCCAATAACTTCATAGGTAAAGGTTTATCATGTTTTACCGTGATTTGAACGTCTCGCTCGAATGTACTGGCAACAGGAACTTCAACAATACCGTCAATTAAATCTAATGGTCTGCCGTAAGGTTCACGGCTGCGCGGTTTATATTCAGTTATTGCTGTAGGCTGTAAACTATCTTGATTAAAACCTACTAAAATATTTTGGGTGCCAAGCACCCTTAAAAATGCATTATTTACTACTTTTGGTTTTATTGGATTAGTTTGTTGATTAAGTACAGGTAATGTCTGCATTTCAGCTTCATAGGGTAAACCAATCCAAACGTTAGATAATTCACGGGATAATTGGATTGTTCCGTTCACAACTTTAACAGGTGGTTTTACACCACCGTCAGCGAAAACAGATACTGTCTGACCTTCAAGCCAATCTAAACCAGACAATGACGTTACTGCCGCCCCTTTATAATGAAAACTTCCATCTAAATGGCATTTATCCTGCATATCTAATGGCTGTCTAGTAAGCATACGTTCGATCGTATAAAAACCATTACGCTCAATTAATGCATACAGAACTGTTTGATTTTCTTCAGGAATTGCCGCAACAGATAAAAACTTGCCCTCTGTTTCATGCTCTGCCCAAGCCCATACTTGTTGTTGCGGTTCGTATGTAAGAGACAATAAAACCCCATCATCACGAACAAAATATATAATACTCATAGGCTTACGCAACAAAGCACAATCTATTATTTTATGTTCATCAAATAATTGAGGGCACATAATAGATAAATCTAAAGTCTGATAAGAAACGGTGTACGATCTAGCAAGTGAAATTTCATGAACATGCCCCGTTTGATCTGAAGCAAAGACCGCAGCACCTCCAACTTCAACAGGTGTTACATCATTTGCACCTTCGGAAGACTGTTTATTTACGCTTACACTTGCCGCAGTAACTGCCCCATCTGAAGAAAGCCGCCAAACAGCACTGCTTGTAAGAATCATTAAATCGCTCATTGGAACAAGATGTTTTACACCGTTACCATCGCGAGCCGCAAAACGTATTTGAATTGAGTCCGTATCTTGAAGCGGAATGTGATAACCAAAATTATCATCCGTTGCTGTACGTGACATCCGCAACCATTGAGGGGATTTATAGCCACCGCCGTAAACTTTACGTTGCCCAAAATACCCAACGGCTGTTGGATAGAACTCAAAAGGGTTACGAATTAAAGGTGGTGTAATGGCTCCATTGGTTTCAATGTAATCATCCGTAAAACTCAATTCAGTCGTTTCACCAATAAATGAAGCTAAACCTGAGCGGAGTTTAAAAACGTTATAACGTGTTGCCCCTTCTACGGCATCCCATGTCAAAACATTGGTATTGCCTGATAAAGTTAAATCATTTTTTAGTACTGGTGATTTAGCCGATGCTTGTGATTCATTTTCATCATTTACAGCTGTAACTTGATACACATAATCACGTTCGATATAACCCGTGTCATTTGGTTTGTTTACAGTACCATTTAAATTTTGAGGTGCATCTAAACCATACCCAACAGTAACAACTTCAGTTGTCCATTCTGTTGCACCTTTACGAATGATTTTACGTGGTGGATAGTCTGGGTGTGTGATTGTGATAACGTCAGCAGATTGTGCATATCGGAGTTGCATTAAATGCTGTTCAGCATAAGGCACAACAATTTCTAAAGGTGCATCATTACCATCAAGTAACATCCCGCCATCAGCAAAGAAATTTACCGCACCGGCACGGATTGCCAGAACAACTGTTTGTTCTTCACTAAATATAAATGGAATAAGGCGCATCTTGCCTAATGATTTCTCATAATGGTGAACGTAACGAAAACCCGCTCGATATGTCAGGCCGCCAAACAATTCAACATAGAAGTTTTTGCATTTAGCTACACCTGTCTGATATTTCGCTTGATCAATACGACCAAACATATCAGGGGATATCACGCCACCATTAAATGAAAATTGCATTATTATCGTGCCTCAAACATTGAGCCTACATGCTCAGGACGTTTTTCAATTCGATGCTGTTGAAGATCAATAAAAATTGCTTCATTCTTTTTGATTTCATGCAGTTGCATCATTGCTAACTGTTTTTGCTCGTTTTGCGTTAATGGCCCTGCGATACGACCTGCTAATAGATATGACAAAGCGAGCTTGAAAGAGTCAGGCATTAAAGCCAAATCTTTTACATCATGCACATAACGTAAGACTGGCGCAGGATCATCCGTAAACAAATGGTTCCCTTCAACATAAAATCGTGCACCAGACTCAAGCTGAAATAATCGTACCTTGTCACTAGGCAAAACATAAGCTGTGCCAAACTCATAACCCGCATCAATATTCAAGCGAACACGTTTAACTGCAAAGGTCCACTGATGTTCGTTATCAAGTAATTCGCGTCGGCAAATTGGGTAATATGTATTACACAGATTTGCGGGTTTTGTCGGTTCGGTTAGTTCATTTACAACATAGCCTTGTGCGAGGTGCGACAAGGCCAAATTGCAAAGATCAACGATTGATCTCATGGGTTTATCCTGCTTTAGAACTGTTTGTCTAAATCAGCTTGATAAAGTTTTTCTTTCAACAAGTACCCTTCAAGCTGCCAAATTTTTTCGCGAGCATTTTTGTAGGCAATTTCTTTGCCGATGAATGGGTCAAAGTTTTCAGGACTTGCGCACGCGCTTTCACCTGTAACCGTAAAACCGTTTTCCATAACGATTGTGCAAAATGTTAAACAACGTAATGTTTGATACGTCTTTTCATCCATTGCCTGTTCAGGATCAATGGCTGCTAAAGGCGAATGGTAATAAACTTGCTTAACTTTTGAATCAATGTGAGAAGGTGTAATGCGTGGAGCTGTTAAATCTTTCTCTTGAATTTGTTGTTCAATTTGTTCTTCAGACATTTTGTGCACCTTTAGCTACGTTTGCTTTGTGAGGTAAAAGCCCGTACTAATACGGGCCTTATTTAATTATTCAGCTAATAGAAGCTCAATGATTTGTGCTTTTGTCTCAGAGCCATCTAATTGAATGCCCTTATCTAAAGCGGCTTGAATCAAAGCTTCCTTATTCAAACGTGAAAAAGGATTGTTAGAATCAGCCTGTTTTGGCTCTACATCATCAAACCAAAGTGCAGTTTCTTCTTCAGGCACAGAAAAAACTTCACCTTCTTGAATTAAACGGTCGTTAAAGAAGCCTTTTTGATTCGCTCGAACTCGCTTGTATTCCAATTCCATTATTAAGCCCCTGCATAAACTGGATAAGCAGCGTTAACATCACGACTATCAGAAATGTGTGAAAACACTGTTCCCGCCGTAAAAGGTCCGCTACCAACCGAATAGTTCAAACGCACGTAACGTTTAGGTTTTACAGGTAGTACTACTTCTGCAATAACACCTGAATTAAGCTCAGCACCTGTATAAGCGCGAGAAGTCTCAATAGTTTCCCAAGTGCTGTTATCGCTTGATTGTTGAAGTTGCACAGTGATGGTTGCCGTAGTTGGAGCTAAGTTTTTACCACGTACCAAAACAGGCAAACGATTTACACTTGTTGATGCCTTCTGCAAATCAAGTGTGTCCGTAGATGCCGCTGTGACAGTAATTGCCTGATCAAGCGACATCACCAATAATTTATCAATAAGCATAACTACTCCTTAAACCACACGTGATTCAGTGTTTAAAATTGCATCAACACGACGAATAGGGATGCCGTCAAACTTAGTAACTGAACGACCGCCTTGTTCTTCAGTAGTAATACGGACGTTAGAACCTTTTACGCTTTGACGACGTAAGAAAGAAGAGATTGTTCGGTTTGCATAAATAGCAACACGCCCAGATGCTTTATGTGGTAACAACTCAGCAGCTTGAGCCAACAAATCAAACAAGTCTGCACCTGCGCTTGCATCTTTTGTGAGAGCTGTTACATCAATGTTTGCAATACGCACCAATGCACGCCAATCACGTACTGTTACGCCTGCATTCCATTTATAGTGCGAGCGCAGCACTTGATGCATTAACCCGCCTCCATCATCTTTGGTTACCTCACCCAAGTTTTGAACTTGAATACCTGCTTTGGTACCGCGTGGATAAATACCGTGCACAGTATCTTTATGCCAAATGACAACCCAAATTGAAGTGTTGTTATTACCTGTACCACCTGCATCAAGAATATTTCGTTTATTTGCAGGATTGGTTTGAGCAATGTCATTAAAGCGTGGTGAAAAACCTGTAAATGCAGCGGGAGTATCACGAGAGTTACCATACAAGATGGTTTCGCCCATTGTTTGTGACATACCTTCAATGAATGAAGAGTCTTCACTTGCGCGCCACTCTTGAGGGTCTGTTTGCATGTCGTATTCTTCTTTATCTACTTCAGCATATGACTCAAGTAGACCGCAAGTATCACGAATTTGTGCTGTAGATGATTTCTCAGAAGGAACACCATAGTTCAACAATCGCCATGCGCCTTTTGGTAGGCCTGTACGAATTGTTGTTTTGTGTCCTGTACCGTCGTTTGCTTCAACCCAAACCATATCTTCAAGCATTTCATTGCTTGCTTTTAGAATCTCAATAATCGCACTTTCACGCGTTTGCCCGTAACGTGCGGCGAGATCCATTAAGGTTGGTTGTACTTGTGCGATTACTGACATAATTAGCCCTCTGTAAGTTATTTATCGCCATACAAAATTTTGCCGAGTGTGGCACCTGCGGTATTGGTTCCTTGACCAGTAGTAATAGTGTCAGGTTCTAACAACTTGCCTACTTCAGTCATAAAGCCAATAACATCAGGATGATTACCTAGTCCGCTCTTAT
Organism: Acinetobacter sp. M5A5_2a; assembly: GCF_053345265.1. Lineage (NCBI taxonomy): Bacteria > Pseudomonadati > Pseudomonadota > Gammaproteobacteria > Moraxellales > Moraxellaceae > Acinetobacter > Acinetobacter sp. M5A5_2a. Next base: position 29,360 of record NZ_JBKEZV010000014.1, read on the forward strand.
GAAGAATATTAGAGATTTTGTCGCCACGCGGTAAGCTGAAGGCACGCTGCGCTGTCAACAGGTTCTTTTGAAGATTTTCCCCACCATACTCTTTGTCTGCCTTAGCTGCATCAACCCATGAAGCAACGGTTTTCAATTGCTCTTGAACTTGTCGTTGCTGCATTTGAACACCTAAATCCACAAGTTTTTGCACAGCTTCTTGCGGCATTTTGAATTGCTGACCAAGTTCATGAAGTACAGTTTGATCTTCAGGATTTAACGTAAAACCTTCAGGCATTTGAAAATCAGTGTATTGAACCTGTTGCTCAGCAGGCGGCTGTTCACCTCCTAACAATACTTCTTGAGTATCTTCAGTTGTGTCAGTAGTAGTATCGCTAGGCGTAGTTTCAACCGTTGTTGTTTCTGTAGTTACAGGCGTAGTCGCTGTATCTGTTGTTGTGGTTGTGGTTGCTGTATCAGCAGGTGCCGCAGTTGTGGTAGTAGATGCGGTATCAGTTGCTGTCGTAGTCGTTACTTCGCTCATGGCTCACCTTCTCTTTAAGTTCGTCAAAATGTTGTTTTTGCATGTCTAACCATGCGTCTGTATTTGCTTGTGTGATTTCACCGAGAATGTAGAGACCAAACTCTCTACGACCTTCAAAAAAAGCGAAATCGTTTGTATTTGCACCTGAACCGTAAGTTGGTTGTAGTAGGTTTGCTCTGTTGAGCAGGCGCATTAAAAAACGTTTACCTTGTTCAGTGGCAAGAATGGTTCGCAGGTCATTTAGTTCCTGGTCACGCTTACGTTTGTTTTCGTCTACTTTCTTATCTAATTCACTCATGCACCACCGCCCATAAATAAATCAGATACCGTTTCAACATTGGTATCACCTACGGTTTTAAGCGTATTTGCATTGGCGTTTTGTGTTTGTGCTTGTTGCGCTGCTAGTGCTTGCTCTTGTGCCATTTGTTGTTGCTGTGCACGTTGAGTACGAATTTGATCAACAATACGTTGTGGTCTAAATACATTTGGCGATACGCCGTTAATATCCATGTATTCATCCATGAACTTATCTGTATCAAACTTATCCATAACTTCAGTATTAATTTGCGCCACCTGCCCAACCATAGCTAAAGCACGTTCAAGAATTGCCGAACCTGAAGACTTTTGTGCAAGTGCGAGAATTGAAACGAAATTGATTTCGACATTGGCGTTTTGAATTGCAGCAGGTGCAATCTGGCGAAGATAAGCATTAGTTGATAGAACGCGCTGAACACAGATTTCTACAAGTGGACGTAATAACTCATCGATTTGGCGTTCAACAACAGGGCCAAGCATCAGCATCTTTTCTGATTTGCGCTCATATACTTCTGTTGCAGTCATTTTGCCCTTATCAAAAGCATCAAGCATCATGAATAGATCAGTGTGAAATGCACGTTTAACACGCTCTTGGCATTGGGCGATTAAAGCCATAACACCATTTAAATCGAATTGAACATTCAGCATCTGCTGAACTTGCGCAACTTGTGAAGACGGAGAAGCTTGATAGAAAGCAATACCGTTTGGCAATGTTTCCCGCTCTTGACCTTTTAGATAATCAGGTAAAAGCATTGGTGGGCGAACTTGATAATCAACCCCAACCGCAATTTGTTGATGCCCTTTCTGTAAAGCGCGTAAATCGCCAATACAATCACTTGCAGGACCTTCACCATAGACATCACTACTTGAAACAGTCCAACGGCCACAAATGACCTGAAAGCTCATCATGCCGCTTTCGCGTAGTAACTTTTCATTTGCATTTGGTTCAAAGTAGATGGATGCAAATGGCATGTTTTTAGGGCCGTGACCTTTCGCATTTTCACGCTCATAAATCGCATGCTGAACTTCAAACTCTTGTTCGTAGTTCTTATTGTCATAAGCACTTTTCACTGAGTCGGAAACTTTATTAATGCCAAACTGTTTGACCATATTGACCGTGGTCAATTTGAACTTGCGATATACACCGTTAGGTTTATTAAACTCATCAGTGGTAATTGCAAATTCACCAAACGTCATTGGGATTTGGTCCATCAATGCCGCTTTGGAATTAGCACCGTGATCAGGTACCAAGGCTGCACCGATACCAAACGCACCTTCCTGCATGTAAATATGGTGAATAGTTCGATAGGTATTACTTTTAGAAAATGCTACATAACAAGCATCTTCTAAAGCTTTAAGCCATTGTTTTACCTCAATATCTTTTTGTAATTGTTCATCAGCCGCTTGCAATGTGAACCACTTGCGACTGGGTGAGCACGTACCCGATACCATGCCCGCAGCAAGGGTTTTTAAAGAATCTTTACCTGTGTTATCAACGATCTTTGACCAAGCCGAACGGTCGTGCTTTTCTTGATTCTTAATCGTTTTGATAGCTACGGGTAAAACGTGCAATGCAAGTTCGGCACAATAATCATCTTGATCTGTGACACGATTTTGCCAAACAGCATCGAACCTTTTTTTCAGCGCAATGATATCTTCTTCACGCATATTAACTACCACCTGTGCCTAATAGTGTCTTTTTACCTAAGCGCAAATTCTCGTCATCAACACCAGTTGGGTCGGTGTACAGCGTGTTTGCAATACCACCTGACATTGAATTTTGTGCATTCTGAACACGGTCAATTGTTGCCGATGCGTCTGGTGATTTAGCATCCTGACGTACTGGCTGTTTAGGCGGTGCTTGTATGTCTGCCTTTTTGGCATCCATACCAAACAACTTAGCCGTCTTGTCTAGTACGGCATTACCGCCAAATAAAAAATCGCTACTGCACATTGCTAAACTCCAATCAAGGTTGTCTTTTCCAACATTATGCTTTTGTGAAATGCACAAGGCCCCGTTTCCTGTTGACACTACGCGTAAGGATCGTAATCACGTCTTGCACTTGAACCATGAATTGCTTGCATGACTTGACGTTTAGGTGTATCGATTTGCGCATTGATAATTGCAGAGCCATAGTCAGGACTGCGACCAATACGCTTAACAATCTCTTCACGGGATTCGACTTTGATATTTGCGCCTTGCAAGCCCCAACGCGGAGCAGTTAAGTCGGCTAAAAGTTCAGGTTCTGGCGGCAAAGCAACTGTGCTTCCGTATGCAGGGTCTAATGCTTCACGGAATTGCCACCAAAGCTGTGATCGAAGGTTGAAGAAGGTTAAGCGACCAGATCGGTCGAAAGAATTTGCAGCGTTACGAACATCAACGGGAATGACATGCATGCCTGATTGTTTTAAGAAATCGTATGTACTTGCACCAACACCGATGATATCAACATGAATTGGCGCACCATCACGCACATGTGATACGGCAAAGGATGCGCTTGCAGGTCCATCTTTAGACTGAATGCCTTCAAGTACATTTGCACGGTTATACCAAAAGCCGTGACGAGCATAACCAAGGGTGTTGTCCTTACCGCCACGCGCAACGTCTAAGCCGTATGAATCCATTGGGAATACACCCTTGTACATTAGGCGCATTTCATCTTCTGGCTTCCACCGTGCTTGTGCTGCTTCTACCCATGCGGTCGGGATAACTTGCCATGGGTCATCTTCAATACCTGCACCGAAGTCGCCATATAACATTTGAGATCGTAAAGGCTCAGGTAATGCTTGTAATGTGCTCATGTAACCTGTCTCCATGTAGTACTTGTTATCAGTGACACGTGCAGGAATGAACGTGCGTGACTTAGGTGTGATGATGTGTTCAGGCTTGTAATCTTTTGGGTCAAAGTCATAAACGATCTGATCATCGATAAGTACAAACTGCTTATTGCTTTCAACTTCCTGTTCTTTGCCTTTCACCATTGCGAAGTAACGTAATTCACCCGGCTTTGCAGGGTTCGGATGGCCCTTTTTAATCCAAGGTGCAAAGTAATCAATTACCCAACGCCCTTCTGCTGTAGTTGGTGGGTTGAAGGTCATTAGACATTTAGATTTGATTGTTGGGTCAGATGAACGATTCCACCCCATTACAAAGCGCGCTTGAGATTCACGAATTTCTGTAGCTTCATCGAGAGCCTTAAAATCATGAGCACGACCTTGCCAACGCTTCTCGTCACCCAAATTATCAAGCCCACCAAATTCGATTAAGCGGCCGTTGCCTAAATTCCAGAATGATTTTTGCGAGTTATAGCCGTTCTTATGTCCTAGAATTTCTTCACAACGCTGTACGATACCGTCTGTTTGTGCTTTCTCACGACGAACAACCAAGCTACGTTTATGCACAGTTAAGAATGAACCAACGACTAAATCCGTCTTACCACCACCTGCCGCACCACCGTAGCCAATAACATCGGCTTGTGATAAATACGCAGCCATTTGCGGGCCTTCTAATGGGAACCAAATAGGCGCATCGGCAAGTAGTTTTGCTATTTCCGCTTGTTCATCTTCATCGAGCGTCAATAAATATTGCTCAATCTCTGATTCATCCATTTCAGCAAGCAGTGCAAGGATTTCGTCATCGGTGTTTTTTGTCATAAAGTCACACCATGCACCTTTGCGTAGGTGTAGCAGATCATTGCAACGCAAGCGAAAACCCAGAAGTATTTATCATCCATTTGAACGCCTCATTTATTTATATAAGCGGTAGATATCGCTGCAATTGAAAAGACTGCAACTAAAATCAAAAGGATTATGTTGTGCGATCCTGAATACTTAGAATCGATACAAAAAGCTGCAAGTACTGCCATTACTAAAAAAACATATTTCATTAGTGTTTCTCCTCTGCCTGTTTACAACATGGGCACTCTTCAAGCTCAGGTGGAATAACCTGATCGTTAGAATCAAATTGCAATTGGCCTAATGCAGACCAATACATTTTGCGTAGCTCGGGCGTGTCTTGCAGGTGAAGAAATGCAAGCTCAAATTGATAGGTGCATGATGTGTTGTGGCTAGATTTAACGATGTGGGTAGTTGCATCTTTTAATTTTTCATAGACACGTGGCATTGCTTTGTCTAAGCCGTTCATATCGAAATGGTCTTTTACAAACCATAGAATCATTCGTAAATGTTCAATTTCTTTTTGCTTTTCCTCCAATAACTTATTGGCAAACGCATAAACATATGGGTGTAAATCACAGTCACCGTTTAGTTGCTTTTTCAAATTAAAGCCGTTTTCTAGTGCAATCTTTTTGATTAATGAATTATTCATCGCCTTTCACCTTCTTTTTAGCCTTGATCAGCTTTGCAAGTGCGGATAGCTTCTTGCTTGATGCTTTCGGGTCAGTTAATGGATTCTCTGGGTCGTTGCTGTGCTCTACACGCTCTTTAAACATGCCAATGTGCTGACCTGCTTTAATCAATGCGCCTAGTTGGTCGTGCATCTTGATTTCTATGCCGTGTTGCGTCTCTTTAACGCCTGCATAGATCAAACGGGCTTGTGGGCTTACCTTTGTGGTATCTGCGATATATGTATAGCCAACGCCTTCACCACGGCATTCAGGGCAAACTGGATTTGGCGCTTTGAGACGATCAAAGTCTAAGCCGCCTTCACACTTAGGTTCTGGGGCATTGGTTTCGTGTGCATGGGCAATTGCTCTTTTAAATTCGCCTGTAGTCCATTGGTAGTTGTGATCGATTCCCCAACAAAATCTGCAATTTACGCGTACAAAACGCTGTAATTCATTAGGGTCTGCTTGTGCCATTTCCCATAAGCGATTTAATACCTTGTCTTGAGTGATCTTGTTGCGTTCTGCAAGTTCCGCTTCGCCCTCTTCAATGGCTTTTTTAACTTCAAGTTTCTTCAAGTTCTGTTCGCCAATTGAATATGCAGTTTTTGCAGAATATCCTGCGCGAATTGCAGCTTGCGTTGCGTTACGATCAATCAGATATTCATCTACAAATCTTTGTTGTTTTCCACGTAAAGCCATTAGAAGACCTCCTTATAGCAATAGCCATTGCAGATTCGTCTGCACATTTCATGGGAAATATCGTATTTGTGCCCAAGTTGTCGGAAAGACAGACCTGATTTATGTAATTCGCGAATGTTCTTCACATCTTCCTCTGTCACTTTTGGCGTAGAGTCGCGTTTTACTTTGTCTTTCACTACAAATTCAGGGAGAAAAGCCAATACAGGCATGCGCGCCCCTCCTGCCAAGTCGTTAATTTCTGCGTTTTTGTCTTTGGCAGTGCGTTAAGTGCTTAATTCTTTGTTTTTTCATTAAATAGCTATATATATAAATAGAGATTAAGGGAAAAACGCACTTTTAACGCACTTAACGCACTGCCACCTACCAACGAACACGCAATAAAATGCAAATATGCAAAAAACTACGTGTTCAACCCCTACTGCTTTCCGTTCTCATCCTCAAACAAGTCCGAATCTGCATGAACCGACACACGAAGGCCGAGATAAAACCCTTTGCCGTTTGACCGCTGCACTTTGAATCTGCTATTTAAACGTCGAGCCAACGCCCTTGACGAAGGGATATATCGCAATTCGTTACGTGCTTTTGCATACGTTTCCCAACTCACCCACAAGTTTTGTGACGACTCGCGATAATCACCAAGCTCGCAGCATTCACTGATCCAGTCCTTTAAAAGGTCCATTTCATCGCGGTATTCGTCACGTGCTTGTTTCGTCTTATTCGGCTCGTTCAAACCTTCTTGCTGATATTCAAGTGCACCACGCACAAGCCAAGCTAAAACACCTTCAAGTTCAGCCTGAAGTTTTTCAGATCGGTTCGGGTCCTTAACAAGAGCCTTGTCAGCGTCATAATTACGTTGGAAAGGGATCATCATTAAGCGCCGCCAAATCCCATGGTCACCGCCCTTAATGATTGGTTTATGGTTCGTTGGCATAACAACGGTCCACGTTGGCTTGAACTCAACAGAAACACGCGAATAAAGGCCCCGTGCCGTGATTGATTCCCCGCCCGTCATGGATTTAACCAAGCCTTCTTTTAATTCCTTGTTTTCTTCAGGTTCACCGACATAGACAAAACGAGCGCCACGTAATCGCAATAAATCTTCACGCGCACCGCCTGCATTACTGCGGCCTTCACCTAAGAAAGTTTCAGCGGGTGTCATCTTGGCGTAGTCACCAAGCGATTTAAAAATAGTTGTGAGTACAGTTGATTTACCGTTTGAGCCATCACCGAATGGGATGACCATAAGGTTTTCCTTTGGATTGCCTAAAATCGCGTAGCCCATTAAACGACGGAAAAAATTAGACATTTCGTCATCGCCATAGAAGGCATCAAGAACTGTCTTTTCAAATAAAGGGCATTTGGCTTTAGGGTTGTAATCAACACCAGTGCTATACGTGATTAGCAATTCTTGATTAGGCTTAACTAAATCGCCCGTACGCAAATCTACTGCGCCGTTTGCACAGCCCAACAAGTAAATATCACTGTCTAATTCTTTGATCGGTACAAGTACACGCGGGTCGGATTGTGCAAGCGTCACCATGTTTTTGACCATGAACGCTTTTTGAGACATTGCGCAGAACTGATAGAACTCGGCACGTTGCGAGTCGTCATCAATCTTTTTAGCTTCATCACCCATAGCCAAAACAGTTTGTTTTGCAAACTGCTCGATGACCATGTTTACGCACAATTCCCAATAAACGCCGTTCCATCTGTACCAGGTATTTGTTTCGGCCACGAACATGATTTCATTGCCGTAAGCATCTAGCATTCTGGAAGCATTACCGAATTCAGTCATTGGGCGCTTTTGGGCATCGTCTAGTGCGATCTGCACTTTGCGACCGCCCATAGCGATATTTACTTCACGCGCTGAAATACTGATTTTGGTTAATTGCTTGAAGCGTTGGCGTAATAAGCCTGATAGCTCAGTACGCAATGCCAAATCACTACCCGCAACCTTGCCTGCGTCTTTGGCGACAACTTGCAAAAGCTCTTGTTGGTCACGGCAATCATTAATCTGATTTTTGATGTCAGCAAGAATCTGCCGTTTCTCTAATCTAATTTTTGCCTGTTTAGATTCGCGACCTGTCTTAAGTAACCAATGCGCTGTGACGATACTTGATCCGGTACCGTTAAACGTACCCCAACGGTATTCGAGCTCTTCAAAGCTAACGTAATTCGATGCGGTAGAACTCCATTCATTCCATAATTCGAGAGCATTGTCACTGCCGTCAAACTCATGATGTAAAGACATCCCCACACGCAACCAAGTGTCATAATCTTCATTGTCTATATGTTCTAAATATTTTTTTGCATCATCCAACGACCAACCGATTGTTGCCGTAGTCATCATTAATAAATCTTCTTCATCTGCCAGTTCGCTAGATGTCAAAGCACCAATACGTGATTTGCTGTTTTTAACCCGAACAAAGCCGTGTTCTTCAGCCATACGTTCAAATGCCCGAATTGCTTCTTCGACCTGTTCTTTGGTAACGGTCGGCAAGGCATTAGCAGCAAATTCAGAAATGCCACCGAAAAAATCAACCCATTCGTAAGGCTTGCCTGTATCAGGATGCACGTGATAAGCGACGAATTGTTGACCGCGCCCAAGCACTTCGATACGATGCTTATGTATTTCTTTAAAAGGTTTATCAACTTCGGCAGGATCGGCAAACCACGCCGAAGTCGATTTACCCCAATCAGAATCCTCTGCTCTATACACCAGTAATATCTTCGGTGCATTCCCAACACGCTCACAGCTCACGCCTAAATTGTCACGGCACCATTCTGCAAACTGGTGCGCTAAATCTGCGTCTGTTACATCGATATCAACTGCGCTAAGCGGGAAAGGCCCTTGACCCGTTAAGATACCTACACCTTGATTTGCAAAGCGCGGTATGTCACTTGCAGTAAGCCGAACGTTTTGCCACCCATCCATGACAGGACGTTTTAAACCCTGCTTGATCGGCACAATCATGTAGTGATTGGCTAGCAAGGTTTTTCCAAATTCCTTGAAATAGCTCATACGTCACGCACCTCACAAAACGGTGAAAGGTGGTGTTGCAAATTGCTATCGTCGCCCATGTCATCAATTTGTTGAGTAACATTAAGTACTGCACCAACTTGTGCACCAGATAAAACGGTGTACGCAAATTTAGGATTTGCATAAACTGGCACCACATCTTCATCAATACGGTGGCCTGCTGCTATTTCTTCAGGAGAGGCGTGATTAATATTGTCATGTTCGAAAAGCGCAATTATGCAACGCTTGACAGGATGCACAGTTGTTGCATGTAACCCATCTGAAGTAAGCGTATCGATTTTATAAATAAAATCTGACTCGTTATATGTTATTAAGTCGCCCACTTTAAAATCATTAGCATTCATCCTAAATCCCCTGCACCATAAGAGACCGTTGCACATTGACAAGAAGCAAATCCGCAAGTACCGCAAATCGGGCGCGATGTAATCTCTTCTTTTTCCAATGCAATGAGAAAAAGCAAACAACTAACCGTATGCGCTAAATGTGATTCACCTGTTTCAGGGTCTAGGGTTTGCCCATTCCACCAAGCATTTAAATGTCGGTGAGCGGCATCGAAATATCGAGTTTCTGCATTAGGCACTTTGCGCCAATTGTCTTCGGAATATTTGCGCGCACCGTATTCAAGAACATTGATTACAGGCGCAAGCGAACCTTTTGGAATAAGCGAGAAGCGCGGCTTTTCGCTATCAAATTTTTGACCTTCAATCATTCTGTCTTCTCCTCTTGCGTGAGGTCTTCGAAATCTTCTTCACTTGCGAACTGCTCAGGGAATAGGATTTCCATTTCAGAAAGCGCACCGTCGAAATATCGAATAATTGCTTGCAATAGATTTTTCCTTGGTTGCTGTTCCCCTGACTCAATGCGCCAATAGTTCGGCGGAGAGCAACCAACACCTAAAGCGACTTGTTCAACGGTCAGCTTTAATTCCTTGCGTTTTCTTGCTAATGGAGAGGCCATTTTCATTAACCTTTTTATATGTAACTTCCCAAAATATACGTTAAACGTAAGTTTTAAACAAGTAAAATTACGTCTCACTTCATTACGTTTAACGTAATAATCTTTAAAATAAGGTATAAATAGCCAACTTTTTAGACCTATGTGGGATAGACATGAAAACTGAAATCGGGCAAGCAATGCGTAAGTTGAGAAAGGCTAAGAAAATGACTCAAGATACACTTGCAGAAAAATTGAGCGTTGCGCCCGCGAATATTTCCCGATATGAAAACGGTCAACAAGGAATTGAAGTTGATAAGTTACCTACATTGGCGGAAGCATTAGGTGTAACAGTTGCAGACTTCTTTGCCATTGCCACAGGAACAGAAGTTGATAACTTTGAACCCGCCCCTGAATTAAGGAAAGTTCCTTTAATTTCATGGGTCCAAGCAGGGAAATGCCAAGAAGTGTTTAACGAACCCCACGCCCTTGATAATGTTGAATGGGTAGAAACAACGTATCGTGCTCGCAAATACACATATGCCTTACGCGTTGTAGGTGACAGTATGGAAGCTAAATTTCCAGAAGGATGTATCATCATCGTTGAGCCAGAAGAACAAGCACACAATAAAAGCCATGTCATCGCATTAATGCCTGACAGCAACAAAGCTACCTTTAAACAACTAATAGATGATGAGTCAGGAACATATTTAAAACCCCTTAATGATAAATACCCTGTAATTGAAGTCCCACCAGGCACGACCTTTTGTGGTGTTGTAAAACGCATGGAAATGGACGTTTAAAACTTTAATTTTTTATAAATCAAAAGCCTGCATTAAATGCGGGTTTTTTTACGTCTCAAACATAAAATTACGCTTGACGTAAGTATTAATTGCGTTTAACTTAACTCCATAACTTACGTACAACGTAACTTTTAGGGTGAACGCAAATGACAACAGATATCCAACAATGGCGCAGTTCCATCTGCGAACAACTTATTCGCTCAGGCAAAAATGACATTGAAGACATCATTAAAGATGCTTCCCGTCTTGAAGTTTATGTCTTCGGTGAAACTAAAACCGCCGAAGCAAAACCTGAAACTAAAAACGCAGAAGTTAAAACTTCTAAGCCGGCTAAAACTGAAACTGTAAAAGCAGAACCAGTTGAAGAAGTAAAACCAACTGAAACAGCTCAGGTTGAAGAAGTTACACAAACCGAAACTGTAGACGCTGCTACAACCACAATCACCAAAAAAGAAGTAACCGATGCATGTATGGCAGTCGCTAAAAAAGACCGTTCAAAACTTCTCAAAATTTTAGAAAAAGTAGGCGCTGCTTCAGTTCCAACAATTAAAGAAGAAGATTACGCGGCTGTTATCGACGCGTGCGAAAAAGCTCTTGCATAAGGAAATGCGCATGAACACTCAAACACCTTTTTTAAATAAACGCATTAAAGCCATTTTTACCGTTGGCGAGTTAATCGGATTTGTAATTGCCCTGCTTTTCGTCATTGCTTTGGCAGTTGCAGCAGGCTTTACGGCAGCTCAATAAGGATTTAGTCATGACAGCACATGCAAAGTTAAGTCCTTCTTCTGCCCACCGTTGGATGCGTTGCGCAGGTAGCGTAATTCTTGAGAAAGGACTACCTGATAGCAGCTCAGAGCATGCAGATTTAGGAACAGCGGCACATTTTCTTGCTTCTGAATGTTTAGAACAGGAAAAGAATGCAGCGGATTTTGAAGGGGACACGATTGTCATCTTCAAAGGAAATGCCCACTGGATTTGTGAAAGTCAAAACACTGTTTCTAGCTTCTTTACTGTAGATGCAGAAATGGTTGAAAACGTCCAAGTCTATTTAGATGCGGTACGTGCACAAGCAGAAGGCAATCAGTTACTTGTAGAACAGCGTGTTGATTTTTCCGATTTCGTAGGCGCTGAAGGGGCCTTCGGTACGAGTGATGTTGTAATTCTTACCGAAACAGAAATTCAAGTCCACGACTTGAAATACGGTAAAGGCTTAAAGGTTGATGCCGAAGGAAACGAGCAAACATCACTTTACGGTTTGGGCGCTTTAGCAACGTTCGGAATGTTCGGCGACTTTAAACAAGTACGTATGGTCATCCATCAACCACGCTTAGGCTATCAATCTGAAGCCGTTCTTACAGTCGAAGAACTTTACGAATTTGCCAGTGATGCAAAAGCTTCTGTTTCTCATATCCACTCTTTAGAAGTCGGGTTAGAAGACGGTGACGGAGGCGCAATTGCTGACCTAGAAGGCTCCTTCAATCCGGGTGAAAAACAGTGCCACTGGTGTAAAGCAAAGGCAACTTGCCCTGCTCTACAAAAACACTTGGTCGAGACGATTGCAGGCGAGTTTGAGGATTTAAACCAACTCGATTTGCAAGAAGAAATCATCAATGCAACGGCACTTGTTCCAAGTTTTGAGAATGAACAGCTCAGCAAAATGTATGCAGTTATCCCCCTTCTTGAAGGATGGATTAAAGCAGTTGATTCAACTGTTCATCAAAAAATGCATGCAGGCGAAGCGATACCCGGCTTCAAGATGGTTCAAGGCCGTAAAGGTTCACGCGCTTGGGTTGATGCAGAAGAAGCAGAAAAAATGCTTAAGAGCATGCGCCTTAAAACCGAACAAATGTATGACCTGAAATTAATTAGCCCGACCAAAGCTGAAGCACTTCAAAAAGAAGAAGTTATCGGCCCGCGTCAATGGGCAAAAGTACAAGCACTTATTACTCAGGCGGACGGTAAACCTACTGTCGCACCTGAAAGCGACAAACGTCCTGCCTTGGACATGAAACCACAATTTGAAGATTTAACAGTATCGGAGTAATACCCATGAAAATTCGTTTAAACAATGTACGCCTTGCTTTTCCTGCTTTATTTGAAGCTAAAACCGTTAATGGCGAAGGCGAGCCTGCTTTCTCTGCATCTTTCATCCTTACAGGCGACCATCCGCAAATTGCTGAAATCAACAAAGCAATGGAAAAAATGGGCGCTGAAAAATGGGGCGCGAAATGGCCTCAAGTTAAAAAAGAAATCGAAACCAAAGACCGTATGGCTTTGCATGACGGTGACACTAAAGCGGATTACGAAGGCTATGCAGGTAACTACTTTATTTCTGCGCGTAACAAAACCCGCCCTACTATTTTCGACCGTGACGGTAAAACTCCGTTAGTTCAAGCAGACGGCCGCCCTTATGCGGGTTGCTATGTGAATGCTGCAATTGAGCTTTGGTGCCAAGACAACAACTATGGCAAACGCATCAATGCATCACTTCGCGGTGTGCAATTTCTGAAAGACGGTGAAGCATTCGCAGGCGGTGGCGTAGCGTCTGAAGATGATTTTGATGACTTGAGCGCTGAAGAAGGCGAAGGTGCGGACCCTTTATTCGCATAAAAAAAATATGAGTGAGCCAGTGCGTTAGGAGACCGACGCTAAATCGACAAGCCGCGAGTGTCGATACTGGAAACAACCACGGCAGTAAACGATTTTGCACCTTGACTCGAAAGGCGTTTACCGCGGTCACTGCGAGAGTGTGACTCGAATTTTTAAATCCTTAATGAGGAAAACAAGAATGAATAATTTAACTGATGTACCTCAATTCATTGGTGACCTAAAAGGCGGTGTAGCTGAAAAGCAATTAGGTCTGTTCCTTTCAACTGTTGCGGGCGCGGTAGTAACCCACGGCAAAGCGGGCAAAGTTATTTTGGAACTCACTGTCAATCAGATTTCTGACAGTAGCCAAGTAGAAGTTGCCCACAAAATCAGTTTCAAAGCCCCAACCGAAACGGGCGACAAAAACGAAAATGCAAGCGGCAAAACCCCTATGCATGTTCTTCAAGGCGGCAAGTTGTCTTTAATGCCTGAGCGTATCAAAGCCGAAGACTATCTAAACGGCTAAACCCTTCCTACCAAACTTTATAAGGTAAATAACACATGGAACAATTAAACGTAGACAAAATTGCATCTTTAGCGATTGCGGCTCAAGGCAACTTACCTGTACAGGTTGATAAAACTGCTTCAATCGCAATTGTGCCAGAAGGTTTTAAAATTTATAGCACGGAAAAATACAATTCTTTGCGCGACCGTTTCCGCGGAACTTTCCAAACAAACAATATTGAATCTTTTGTTGATTATGCAAAAGCTCGTGGCGTTGCAGGTTTAAAAAACTTCATCAACACCACAGGCACTTTAAAAACTGAAGCGTTTTTTAACATTGGTGATGAAGCCGACCCTGGTCACGCAGATGACACTGCAACTTTAGTTTTGATTAAAAAACCTGAATTTATAGCGTTTGAACATGCAAATGGTCGTCGTTTTGATCAAGAAACTTTAATCGATCTTTTAGACGATTGGGCCGAGTTCATTACTTTCAAAGGCAAAACCCTCGTAGACGGTGCGCTTGTAGATACTTCTATCGCATTTGAAAAAGGCATTCGCGCACTTCGCAAAGTGAAACTTACCAAAGGCACTGAAGTAAACAGCCATGTAGCTGAAATGGGCTATCAAAAAAGCGCAGCTGAAAGCATGGAAGCCACAGGTGTAGATGCCGATCTGCCTACAACAATTGTTCTTAACACTGAAAGCTTCAAAGGCTTGCCTGTTGAATCAGTGCTTATTTCTGTACGTATTTCCGTGAAAGATTCAGACCCTATTTTCATTTTGCGAATTGTAGGTAAAGACAATCACGACCAAAAACGTGCCGACCAATTTATTGAAATTCTCAAAAATAAATTGGCTGCGCTTGAAGGTGAATTCTATCAAGGCGTTTTCGAAGCCTAACAACTTAAAGCATCCCGCATTTAGCGGGTTGCTTTGGAAAGTGAATGTATTGCTGACCCTCTGCGTTCACTTTACCAAAGCAAAAATAATTAGAGACGATCATCATGAACGATACCCTTTGGCTTGACCTTGAAACCTATTGCCCTGTGCCAATTAAAAACGGCACACACGCTTATGCAGAACAAGTTGAAATTATCGTATTTGCATGGGCATTCAATGACGGTCCTGTTCATGTTGAAGATGTAACAGCTAACCCTTTATCAAATGAGCTTTGCAAATTACTGAATGATCAAAGCATAAAGCTAATTGCACATAACTCGCACTTTGACCGTACTGTTTTGCGGCATGCTTTACCAAAAATGGGCCTTGATATTCAACTACCAATCGAACGTTGGGAAGACACAATGGTCCAAGCTTTGAGCCATTCGCTACCCGGCTCACTCGATGCACTTTGTGAAATTTTCAAGATTGATAAGGACAAGGCAAAAGACAAAGCGGGTAAACAACTTATCCAGCTTTTCTGTAAGCCCCGCCCCGCTAATCAAAAGTTACGCCGCGCTACTGGTGAAACACATCCGCTTGAATGGGCACGTTTCCTTGAATATGCGAAGAACGATATTTTAGCTATGCGTGAATTGCGCAATAAAATTCCTAAGTGGAATTATCGCGGGGCTGAATTAGCGCTTTGGCATCTTGACCAAAAAATTAATGACCGCGGTGTTTGCATTGATCTTGATCTAGTTGCAGCTGCAATCGAAGCAGTAGACAAAGCCCAAGTAGGTTTGGCTAAACGCACGGTTGCTTTAACGGATGGTCAAGTACAGGCGGCTACTCAACGCGACGCAATGTTAAAACACATTCTCGAAGCACACGGTGTTTCACTGCCAGACATGCAAAAGTCAACCTTAGAGCGTCGAATTAATGACGACTCTTTGCCGCTTGCAGTGCGCGAACTGATTGCGGTGCGTTTACAGGCTTCAACTACCAGTACAGCCAAATACAACGCCCTTGCCAAAGGTACAAGCTCAGATGGTCGATTACGCGGAACGCTTCAATTTAATGGAGCTTCACGCACTGGACGTTGGGCAGGCCGATTATTTCAACCTCAGAACTTGCCACGTCCTGCACTTAAACAGTCAGTAATTGACGAAGGCATTGAGACTTTAAAAATCGGCTGTGCGGATATGTTCTATGAAAATGTTATGGAGCTAACCAGTTCGGCAATCCGTGGTTGTATCTGCGCGCCTGAAGGTAAAAAGCTTGTTGTAGCCGATCTATCAAACATCGAAGGCCGTGCGTTAGCATGGCTTGCGGGGGAATCATGGAAAATCAAAGCGTTCTATGATTTCGACGCAGGCAAAGGACACGACCTTTATAAATTGGCGTATGCAAAATCGTTTGGCGTATCGCCTGAAGACGTAGACAAAGAACAACGTCAAGTGGGTAAGGTTCAAGAATTGGCTTTAGGTTATGAAGGCGGTGTAGGGGCATTTTTAACGTTCGCTGCGGCATATGGCCTAGACCTTGACGACATGGCGGCACAAGCTTTTGACAGCATTGACCCAAGCATAATGAACGAAGCAATTCGCGCTTATGAATGGCACAAGAAAGAAAAACGCACCACGTTCGGTTTAAAGAAAAATACATGGTTAGTTTGTGACTCGTTCAAACGCTCATGGCGTTATGCCCATCCGAATATCTCTGCGTGGTGGAACGAGCTTCGCGTGGCAGCGATTAATGCCATTAACAACCCAGACAAAGCTTTTCCATGTCGCAAAGTGACTTTCATTAAAAAAGGCTCTTGGCTTTACATCAAATTGCCGAGCGGTCGTTTCCTTTGTTATCCGGGTGCAAAAGCGAACGACAACAGAATTTCTTACATGGGCAATAACCAATACACACGTAAATGGGAACGCCTTTCTACCTATGGAGGCAAGTTTGCCGAGAACATTACGCAAGCGGTTGCCCGTGATGTGCTAGGACACAACATGCCCTTAATTGAAATTTCAGGCTACGAAATTGATTTAACTGTACACGATGAAGTGATTACAGAAGCCGATGACGTACCGGAATACAACCACGAACATTTATCAAGCCTGCTTGCTACCAATCCCGAATGGGCACTTGATTTGCCTTTAGCGGCAGCAGGCTTTGAGTCATATCGCTATAAGAAGGATTAAGAAATGGTTGAGCAAGATAACGAGCCAAGTTGGCAAGAAATGGATAAAGCGATTTTCATTCTCGAAAACAATTTAGAGCTATTTGTGGACCGCCATAGCCAAACTGGTTACTCATGGTTTTTACCAGACCGTGCTGAAATGGAGCGCCTTTATTTTGAACTTAGAAAGGTGTTTGTAGAACATGCGCGAATCGGTAATTGAAAAACGCCTAGTGCAATGTGTTGAAGCACTAGGCGGTGAAGTACGCAAAGTTAAATGGATTGGTCGCAACTCTGCCCCTGACCGTATCGTGATGCTTCCAGACAATACGTTTTGGGCAGAGCTAAAAGCACCAAACCAAAAACCAACAGCAGCACAAGCCCGTGAGCATGAACGCATGCGCAAGATGGGTCAGCGAGTTGAAGTCATAGACAGCTTAGAGCGAATTGAGGAGTTACTAAGATGATTAATGAAGCTAAAGAAAAGCAAGCTCATGAAGATTGGTATAAGAATGAAGACCCGATTTCATACAAGTTTTTTAAAGATCTTAGTCCTGAATACCTAACAGATTTTTATACGAGCGAGAAAGCTTGGTTAGCACGGGCCAACGTTCAGACAGCACTGCTTGAAGTGAACACCACCAATGAAAAAAACTAAAAGTTACTATAAAGAAAGGCTTTATTGGGCTTTACGCGCTACTAAGAAAAAGAAAACCCAATTAAATTGGCACCATGCAATGAACACCGCATGTACAGGTTCAACCCATGGGCATCAATTGTGCGTTGAATTGGGGGTAAATCCGAACGGCTTTGACTTTGTTAAATCTGAAGACAAAGGAAATTAAACAATGACTCAACCACTTGAATACAAGCCGCACGATTACCAACATTCAATTATCAATCACATTCTTGATAATGATCGTTGTGCGGTATTTGCGGGAATGGGTACAGGTAAAACGTCTTCTACCCTCACCGCTTTGGAAATTCTTGAGATGTTCGAGCCGGGGCCCGCGCTTGTAGTTGCACCTTTGCGCGTTGCCGCTACCACTTGGCCCGATGAGGCTAAGAAATGGCAGCACCTTCAAAACTTTAAGGTCGTTGCGATTGTCGGTTCACCTGAAGAGCGTGTACGTGCTTTAAAACAGAAAGCCAATGTCTACACTATTAACTATGAAAATTTACCATGGTTACTTTCATTTCTTGGTAGCGATTGGCCTTTTGCAAAAGTGGTTGCCGATGAAAGCACCAAGCTAAAAGGCTTTCGTCTAAGACAAGGTTCGGTTCGCGCCCGTGCCTTAGGTAAAGTTGCACATACTCGAGTCAAAAGATTCATTGAATTAACAGGAACCCCTGCACCCAACGGACTTAAAGATCTATGGGGTCAACTTTGGTTTATCGATCGTGGCGAAAGATTAGGCACAAGTTTCGGTGCATTTACTGCGCGTTGGTTCCAACAAGTGCAAGTAGGTGCTGACCGTAATGCCGTAAACCTTGTACCGTTTGAACATAGTCAAGGTGAGATTCACGGAAAAATTAAAGACGTTTGTTTAAGCATCGAAGCTAAAGATTACTTTGATATTAAAGAGCCAATCTTTCGCCCGATCGAAATAGAGCTTACGGGTAAAGCCTTGAAGACTTATGAAGAAATGGAAAAGGAAATGTTCATTGAACTTGCAGAAACAATCGAAGTTGAAGCATTCAATGCAGCTTCAAAAACAATGAAATGTTTGCAGATTGCAAGCGGCTCTATTTATACCGATGAAAACGGCACTTGGCACCCAATCCATGATTTAAAAATTCAGGCACTTGAATCGGTAATTGAAGAAGCGGCAGGCATGCCAGTTTTAGTTGCATACCATTTTAAAAGCGACCTTGAGCGTTTATTAAAAGCATTTCCAAAGGGTCGCCATTTAGATAAAGACCCTAAAACAATTCACGATTGGAACGCGGGCAAAATCCCTGTGCTGTTCGCCCACCCTGCAAGCGCAGGCCACGGGCTGAATTTACAAGACGGTGGGAATATTCTTGTGTTCTTTTCCCACTGGTGGGATTTAGAGCAATACCAACAAATTATTGAACGTATTGGACCAACGCGCCAAGCGCAAGCAGGCTATGACCGCCCTGTTTATATCTATCACATCATTGCAAAAGGCACGATGGACGAAATCGTTATGGAGCGCCGTGAGTCAAAACGCGAAGTACAAGATTTATTAATGGAGGCTATGAAAAAGCGATGCGAAGTTTAATTGAAAAAGACATCGAAGATTTACCAGAAGAAATTTTAATTAGCATTGGAGAAGTAGCGTAATGGGAAAATATATTGTTGTAGTTGAATCGGACAAACCACCGCAAATTTTTGTGCACGATAATGTGCCTAATATTGGTAAGGTTCTGGAAATCAAAGCGGAAGAAATACCAAACCGTGTACCGGCTTCATGGTTAATGGAACGATATAATTTATCTAGAAAAACCATTATTGATGAGTTAAGACCATTCAATCTCGGCGGTGATGGTAAGCACCTTTATAGCCCTGCTACCGTCATGCCGATTTTGGATAATCTTAGTAAGGCCAAAGCCCAACGGCAAGCTAGACGTAAAAACTAAAAAAAGGCGCTATATGCGCCTTTAATTTTTCTCATTTAGATAACTGAAGTAGAATTCTGCTAGCTCAATTGAACAATAACTCTCAAATTTTATAAGAACCATTTTCCATTGTTTGAGTACCTCCCCGTTAATAGTGTTAACGTTGAAATTTCCAAGGTCTTTAAGTACCAACCCAAAGTATTCACTGGAAATATTTTTTAACTGCTCTATATGAAATTCTAAATTTTTACGTTGAATAGACAAAGCCTCACTACTATTATTTTTTAGAGTCCTAATGCAATATTCATACTCTGTTAAAAGTATTATTATGTTTTCAGTTTCACGATAGAATTTTTGACCATCAAGCCATGCTTTAGCTAAATACTCCTCTCCTTCTTTTACAGTAGACCCTTCAATTTTAAATATTTCTCTAGACATACTATCGAAAGAGTTATTTAAATTGATTGACTTATTCTTGAGATTTGTATGATATTGCTCAATCAATTTAAAGGTATGTTCCACTCTCCAATCACTAAATAGATAATAGGCGACCATAGCTGCTACCAAGGTGGCAAATGCGGAAAGGTAGTCGCCATCTATACACAAATATTTTTTAATAAATATTGAAGTACTTAAGCAAAATATAAACAAGATAATGGAAAGCGAAATAATTTTAAGCATTTTCATGGTATTTTTAATCTGAAGAAGCCCAAGATCATTTTACTTATAATACAGCACAAAATATGCATTTTGTTACAACAAAATTGTCCTGCCCCCATTGCGCCACCACTACATTTTAAACAATTGATTTATATAAAATATTATAACCTTGCCAAGGTTGGGGTCGCGAGTTCGAGTCTCGTTTCCCGCTCCAAAATTTAAAAACCACTTAATTCGAAAGAATTAGGTGGTTTTTTATTATCTGTTAATTAACTAAAATCGAGCTACGCCTGACTGTTTCTTATCTAATGGATCTTAATAACTAATATTTAAAATTATTTTGGTATAACGACGAAAATTGATCTGTAACTATTACAAAGTAAATTTATAGAATTTAAAACCACTTTAGAGAAAGAAAAAAATGGGCTTAATTAGCTGTAAAGAATGTGAAAAAATTTAGTAATCTTGCTTATGCATGTCCTAAGTGTGGTGCACCAACAGCATACTCAACAGGAACAAATGAGGTATCTATCCAAACTAATACCCCTTCTTCTTTTGATTTACTTGAGAAGGAAACTCACAATCAAATCATGACTTATTATTGGAGTTTACATGATCAGATCACCCAGTTAGGTGGTGACGTACCAGAAAAGCCAAATTATCCTGAAGAAGAGATTGTAAGAGCAATAATTACTAGAATAATGCACTCTCAAAGGATGTTTTTAACTATTAATCATTTTGATGGAAAACCTCAGATCCAATTCATTCCAAATGATTGTTGGATTTTAACTAGTGAGAATATTGTAAAAATTATTGCTGACCGTGAAGGTTCTAAAAAAGAGCTTTTACCTGATATTATTCAAGCCGCAGTAACTCGGTTGGCTAAAGCACCTTAGGGTGCTTTAATCTCATTTTATAACTTTTATTTGCCACTATATTCAGTAAGAAATTTCATACAATCGTTAAAAGTTTCATTTATGTATTCAAGAATTATTGTTTCTTTTTCTTCCTTTGATCTTCCCAAAGGTGTTTTGTATGCTCCATCAAGCGCAAGTTTTAACATGGCTTGTGTATTTTTATCTTTATTGATTAGTGATTTGTACATATGTGCAGCAGGGATTCCTTTTTGCCTAGCTTGTACTGCAGATTCCGCCACCTCAGCAAACCCTGAACATTTCTCAACTATTTTATCAGTTGTGAGTGGCTCATTAGCAAAGGTCTGTGTAGAAATAATTGTAGATATAGCTAAAAACAAAAGCTTTTTCATTATTCTCTCCTCACGAATAAGAAGAGAATACCAGAAAGCATATTATTGAGCAGCAGATATAAGCCTTCATTAAAAAACCACCCGCAGGTGGTTTTATTTATTTCCATATAATATTTCTATTAAGAGTCTTTGTAAAACCAAAGTGGTAAATATACAGGCTCAACACCACTATTGGCGAATAATGTATTTAAAAAGCTTCTCATATATGGATAACATATACTTGGTATACAATTATTCAACTTCTGCTCAACTTCCTCTTCATCAATTACTTCAAACCGAAAAAACATATCAATAACAGCTAGCTCCTTTACTTCATCGTTATCTTCTAAAAGCTTTGGTTCATGCTTAAATTGATAATGAACAAAATAAATACCATCTACGCTATCAGTAGGCTGAATAATTTCATGATTAAGTGGTAAATCTTCAACAGTTTTAACTTTAGAAAAAAAATCCATTAAATCTGAATTAAAAATCACAAGACTTCTCATGACCTTATGGTCAAGTAGTTTAACACTCATTTTAATTTCTCAAAGGAGTCCGAGTTAAATTCTGTGAAGCAATTTCATCATAAGTTTTAAAATTATAATCTTCAATGAAAGCATTAATTGGTGTTGATTGAGGAAGTAAAGTGATCGCCTGCTTCATAATACTTCCTTTAAGTACATGAACTACACTTTTTAAACTCTCATACTGAACTTTATTATAAAAATCATGAATAGAATTAGTTGCTCCAACTATCCTAGCTGCACGAACAAGTTCATCTCTTCTATTTAAAGAATTAAACTGCTCTTTAATTAAATCCAAAGCGTGATCATGCTCTTCAACTATTTCTAGGGTAGGAGAATTGTCACAACTAGCAAAAACAACACTTTGATGTTCTGCTACAAATTGTTCTGGAGTCGTATTTTCTTTCCATGCCAGTAAAGCTGCTCTAGCTTGTTGTCTTTTAGTAGCCATGATTTACTCCAAAAAACACTCAACGTACTCTTGAGGGTGTATAGGTGTGGAAGCAGTAATATATGAGTGTGCTTCTTCAAATATACATATCTGAGGTCTACCCATAGGTCTAAAACTATCAGAACTACTTGTAGACTTGGGTGTCATTTTTAATGTTTTATGTTTACCAATATATCTAAACATTGGTTCAGCAACCCAACAATCTGTGATTGTAATTGCTAAATATGGAAATATTTCTGGATGGCGCTTTCTAAAGAAATGAAGAACTGTACTTACAGTAGGAGTTGGGATTTGGGTAACCAAACCACGCTTTTTAGAATCTTCATAGAATTCTAAATAAGTCTCTACCAATAAGAAGAAATCATCTTCATCATCAGGGTTTTCAATAAGATCGTAAACATCCTCTCTCGCAAGAGAAATATCATAACGAGTAATTAAAAAATCTGATTTAAGTCGACTCTCTCCCCACCATAAAGCATATCTATCACTATTTAGCCAAAAATAATATCCATCAGTTAGCCACTGATATACTTCATTTTTCTTATCAGTTTTATGACTATTCTCCACTAAAACTGATTTAGCTAAATGAGGTAATTCTTTAGCACTAGCCCTGATATCATTAAAATCACATCGTGTGGTTTGATATCCATAGCATGTTTTTAAACTAGCTGACACGACGTTCCTTTATTAATTAAATTAAAAGAAAATATAACTTTATGAGCAAAGTAAATATATCTTTTACACCAAAAAACAAGTACTTAAGATTATAAAATATTAACAAATGTTAATATTCGTTATATGGAGTGAATAGTACGTACTAATGACAAAAGTGTCAATATCGAATCGTAGCGTCGTTGTCAATAGAGCAGCCGTATTATGTGTCAACAACACCGCTAAGTTACGTCGCGCAGTCGCAGTTAAGTACCGCACGTCAGCATTTAAGTCTTCGTCGCTCATTGCGTCGCATTCTTATATATCCTATCCAAAAACATATCGTCTATATAAAACCAGCTTAAGCTTTTTACTTCTCAGCAAACTGTCTAACTTTTCTTAAATCATCAGATTTATGGAATAGCAGTCCTAGTTTCATTATGTTTTCATAAGTTAATAATCGATTTCCACGTTTACAGTAACTTTCGAGTTGAGCAAGATTATTTTCATAGCCTCTCAAATCATAGATTAGCTTCTTAAATGCATCATTTTGCATACCAGCCGGATCTCTAATCTCTCGGTGTATTCTTTCAAAATAGGCTTTGAGTTTCTCTGCTTCATGCCATTGAACTATCACACTGTATTTATTAGATTGGATGTTTAAAAGCTAATTATGTAATTATTACTGCCTTCCAGTTAACCATTTCTCACTAACACCCTCATATATTTTTAGCTAATTCTTTTACCAAACATTGTTCATGCCACGTGGTTTGAAAATTCTCGACAGCTTTTGACTTAATGAGAGGGTCTTCAAATAATTTTGAAGAATATGCAGATTTGATAAGCTCTTGATAAATTTGTTTTGCTTGTTCCTCTTCAAGATGATTCGCTATTTCATGTAGCTCTTTAGCTGGCACTTCATGTTGTCTAGCATCCATCACTCCACTTGCTGCTTTTTTAACAGTTTCGCAGTAATGAAGCTGCATTGCTTCTGACGCTGCATAACATGGAATAGAAATTGCGCTGATAAAGAGGAATATAAATCTCATAGTCTCACCTTAATTTGACGCGCAAGGTTAACAACTAATTTCCCAAAATTTAAGTTAAGAAAGGTTAATTTTTCTTTTCTCCGCTTTTACAGTTGCAAAAGAATGAGACGGCGCGATTAATTTCATTTCACCTTTTGCACTTGAGTATCAGACGCATTAAGCACTTTTCCATCTGCTCTGACTGGCGCCATGAATGGAATTTGCTGACCTGTATTTTTATCAATTAATAGAGAATGAGGCTCACCACTTTCAAATAAATTGTGCTCTCCCCATTGTCGCAAAGCCACAACCACTGGAAACAAACTCTCCCCTTTAGCTGTCAACACATATTCTTGATAAGCAGTACCATCCGAAGCGTCTTGCATTTCAAGAACGTCTGCATCAACTAACTTTTTCAGTCGATCAGAAAGAATATTTCGCGCAACTCCCAGACTCCGCTGGAAGTCTCCAAAACGGCGCATTCCATCAAAAGCATCACGCACAATAAGTAATGACCACCGATCTCCTATGAGATTGACACAGCGTGCAACAGGACAAGGTTCATCTTTCAAAGATGTAGTGTTCGCCATTGAGTTTCCTTAAAAATAATCAGGAATAAAATATCTAGTTGCATTTTAAAACTAGTCAATCTAACATTCAACTAGTTTCATTTTAAAACTAGATTAAATGGATTTAGGGTTATGAAAGCTTCTCTTGCATCTTCAACTTCACCCACAGCAAACAATAGACCGCTTTCGAGCATGCCTCGTGGCGTAATTTTGATGTTTGCTATTGCAAGTAGTGCAAGCGTAGCAAATGTCTATTATGCACAGCCTTTGCTCGACATATTGGCTAGAGACTTTAGCATTAGTCATGCCGCCATCGGTGGTGTGGTTACAGCCACGCAAATTGGTTGTGCGCTAGCCCTCGTGTTTCTGGTGCCGTTGGGTGATCTTGTAAATCGGCGTCGATTAATGGCTATACAGTTACTGGCTCTGGTATCTGCATTGCTAATTATTGCATTTGCTCATTCTGTTGTTGTTCTTTTGGCAGGAATGCTTGCTGTGGGTTTACTGGGCACAGCCATGACACAAGGGCTTATTGCTTATGCTGCGAGTGCTGCTCTCCCACATGAGCAAGGGCATGTGGTTGGTACTGCACAAAGTGGTGTATTCATTGGTTTATTGCTTGCCCGAGTGTTTTCAGGAGGAATCAGTGATGTAGCGGGTTGGCGTGGCGTTTACTTTTGTGCAGCCATCATCATGCTCATGATTGCGTTACCACTCTGGAGACGACTTCCTCATTTAAAAGTTCAGCCCGTTTCAATGCGCTACCCGCAGCTTCTGGCCTCTATGTTAAAACTGCTACACCAAGAAAAAGTACTTCAAGTTCGCGGTGTCTTAGCTTTACTCATGTTCGCGGCATTCAATATTTTTTGGAGCGCACTAGTATTACCGTTGAGTGAGCCACCTTATAGTTTTTCACACACGATTATTGGATCTTTTGGACTTGTCGGAGTTGTTGGTGCACTGGCTGCCGCACGTGCGGGTTATTGGGCCGACCGCGGATATGCTCAGCGTACAAGCTTAGCAGCACTCGTAATATTACTGCTCGCTTGGGGTCCTCTTTCACTCATGGCATACTCACTCTGGGCACTGGTGATTGGCATAGTATTGCTAGACTTGGGCGGACAAGCTTTACATGTGACCAATCAGAGTATGATTTTTCGTACTCGTCCAGAAGCTCATAGCCGGCTTGTTGGGCTCTACATGCTATTTTATGCAATTGGTAGTGGACTGGGTGCGATCAGTACAACAGCTACTTATGCCCATGCTGGATGGCTTGGCGTGTGTGCTCTAGGTGCAGGTGTAAGTCTGTTGGCACTATTATTTTGGTGGATGACACGTAAAGTCTCTTAAGTAGTAATAACGTCTACTCTCAAATAGAAAAACCACATCACCCAAGAGAATAATGTGGTTTTTTAAATTATTTATATGGATAAAAATATTTAAATATCTTAAAACTAATAATTACTATCTCAGGATGGGCAGATATTAATATTTATTGTGTAAAGATCATCATCTGCACCATTTAATGCAGACAAGCCAAATTTAATATTTGAGTTCTGATCATCACCTGCATAGATTGTAAATCCCAAGGGATTTTTATTCCATTTAACTTCTTTTTCGCGATAATTTCTTGCTGTAGTTAATTGATTTGTAGCTGCTTGCTGATTATCTTTAAACCGTGGACATGAAAATGCCCACATAAATCCATAGTTAGGATTATCTCCTCTCTTGAATCTTAAAGCCATCGAACATCCTTCTAAGAAAGTATTATCATTTTCCCAAATAATAACTGCGTAGTGACAAATTTGATCAATCGGTTCCACTGGTTCAAAACCAGGTGGATAAATTACGTCTGGATCAAATTTTGGAATATCAATTAAAATTGGATCATTTGTACTTGGGGTAACAGAATTTGACTTAAAGTCATCTACAATTTTCCAGTCATAATTTTTATCCCAATTATAAACCTGCAACCTAATCGTATATTTCCGATTTATGAAATTCCATAAGGCCATTAACCCAATAAAGACAATAATAAAAATCACTGTTGCAGCTAAAACAAATAAACCCACAGGACCGATTGTAAAACTAAAAGAAGCAAAACCAAGAGCAGATGCCGCTGTCGCTAAAACTAAAGATAAGGCTGTAACAGCAAATGCTAATGCTTTAAATAGAATAGCTGCCAATGCAACCGCAACAATGAGTGCTAAAGCCATAATAGGAAGCATTGATTTATAGCTAAAATTGTAAGAATGAATACCTACAATATTTCCAGTTGCAGTATACGAACCAATTTGCATCACACATTGATATGTTACATTTCCATCTGCATCAGTCAAGCTACGCATTTCTTCAGGAAAAACCCACATACTGCCTTTTTTTGAATAGCTTAGATAAAATTCCTTACCATCTTTTCCACGTACACGTGTCCAAGCTTTCTCTTTGTTAAGTTTAATATTTTCATGAATAGGATCTATATCTTTTTGCGCCTCCTTTTGTAGATTTTGTATAGCCTTAAAATCATTATTTACATAAAGGCTTTTTACCCGATCTGAGGTAACTAACCGTGGGGTATTTTGTACACCAAGTTCAATTTCATCTTTAGTATCTTTCAATACATTTGCTTGATTATCTAGTTGATATTTTAGAAAATCGTCATGTGCAGAACCTACAATTTCAACATCTTTAAAAAATGAAGGTAATGCATTTCGAGGTAAAGTTTTATTAGTCATAATGTAATTTCCAATAATTATTAAATCAATTTCATTATTAATAACAAGTATTATTTCTTAATAAAAACATCAATTAAGAAGTATTTTAAGTATGGAATTAGATAATTTTAAATATATGTATTTAAGATTTTAAAATCATCTATTTTTATTCTAACTTCTTTTTAATTTTATTCTTTGCATTTTTGTATATTTTTTAACCAAAAATTAAGTTAACTTAAAATCTACTTATGAATTATTAATTAATTATTTATAATAAAATTTTTAAGGAATATTATTAATATCTCTATAAATGAGAAAATTGAATAATATTCCTCAATCTAGAAAATTAATGAGACGTCTGTGCTGCTTTAGGTTTAAAGACAATTAAACAGACAACGATAAAAGCCAACAAAACAAAAGACGCACTAAATCTGCTTAACTCTAATCCACCATGCGCGATAGGTTTATCAAGAAAATCGCCCAATACTGCACCTAGAGGTCGAGTAAGGACAAAGGCCAACCAAAATAATAAGGTTCTTGAAATTTTGGTATAAAAATAGCAGATTGCTAACACCAACAATAAAGTGCCAAAAATTAAAGCAGCGCTCGTATACCCTAACCCTTGAGTATCTGCGGTCCAATCTCCTAAAGCCGTCCCTAATGTTTGAGAAAACATGATTGTTAGCCAATAGAAAGCTTCACTTTTTGCAGATTGGATACTTTTTACCGAAATTGTGCCACAGCTTAAATACCAGACAAACAGAGATAGGCCCAATAAAATAAGTAATATTAAACTGCCTCCTGCATAGCCCACTCCTAGAGTTCGGTCAACAAAATCGGCAATTGTTGTTCCTAACGTCGTAGTGGCAATGATCGTTGCCCAGTAGAAAAATGAGTTATAGTTTTTAGCTTTAATTTGCAGTCCGACAAATACTGCAAAGATCCCTGCAAAAATTGCAGTACTGATCACATATCCCAAATTTAGGGACATAGATAACGCATCTCCAGCAGTTTCACCTAGCGTTGTGGCTGCAATTTTAACTATCCAGAATAATAAGGTGACTTCAGGAACTTTACTCAAGGTTTTAGATAAATTCTCATGACTAATCATTGTATGTTCTCCCAACATACACATTTATTAGCTCCTATCTAAAGGTCTGTGCCTTAAGATCAAATTAAGATTAATAATAAATTACAAATACCTTTTTCAAAAAGGTTTACACAATACACTTCCCCCAAAACACAGACGAAAAAGACAACAATATATAAATTAGCAAAATATTCTCTAACAATCTAAAGGTTGATATGCAACGTTAGTCCATTACTATCAAAAATACATGGAAGTCCCTAAAGGAACAAAATTGGGTATTAATAATAAATTGATTTGCATAGTTGTGTTGGTACTCCTTACGGGATGTCAGCGACAAGAAGCGAACGAAAATACAAGTGCTGTAAAACTCCCTGTTTATCAGTTTAATGGCGTTTCTGCATCAGCACGCTTAAAAGGAATATTGCAGCTAAAACAAGAGTGTCTTTATGTGAACGATATACTCATTATTTTTCCAGAACACACAGCTCAGTGGGATTCTGAAAAAGAATCTTTAAGTTATAAAGGCAAGCACATCGCCTTAGGCAGTGAATTAGATATTGCTGGAGGGGGCGGTGATTTTGAGCAAGATAACCTACGCATTAAACATTTAAGCCCAATGTGTGATCATCAAAATATTTGGTTTGCTGGATAATCTACAGTGAAGGATTCGAGTTCAATATTGAAAGAAAGCCCCCATATGGGAGCTTTTTCAAAGTAGTTTAAAACCTGTTATCTACAGATAAAAACTTAACTTGGATGAATTTCTGACGTTAATCTTTGCAAATCATGACCCGAAGGCGCTTGGTAAACACGTAAACCAAATTCAGGAAGAATCGCAATTAAATGATCAAAAATGTCTGACTGGATCGCCTCATAGGAAACCCATGCAGTTGTATTGCTAAATGCATAAATTTCTAAAGGCAACCCTTGGCTGGTCGGCTGTAATTGGCGAACCATAATCGTTTGATTTTGAGCAATCCCCTTATGTTGGCGCAAATAAAATTCAACATAGGCTCTAAATGTACCGATATTGGTTAAACGGCGTTTGTTATAACGAGATTGATTGCTTAAATGTTTATTGAATTCTTCGATTTCAGAATTCTTTGCATCAAGATATTGATCTAATAATAAAAATTCTTTGAGCTTTTGTTGCTCTTCATCAGTCATAAAATGAACACTACTTTGATCGAGAAAGAGTGAACGTTTCATACGACGACAACCTGAATTACTCATACCGCGCCAGTTTTTAAACGTATCAGTAACGAGCTTATTGGTTGGAATGGTGGTGTAGGTTTTATCAAAATTTTGAACAGTCACTGTATGTAGTGAAATATCGATCACATCACCATCTGCATTCAGTGAAGGCATCTCAATCCAGTCACCAATACGAACCATGTCGTAAGACGCAATTTGCACACTAGCCACTAAAGACAAAATCGTGTTTTGGAAAACGAGCATTAATACTGCTGCCATCGCACCAAAACCAGCAAGTAAAGTGAACACATCCTTTTTAAGGAATGTTCCCAAAATCATCAGGCCACAAACAACGAATAAAATTAATTTAACAAGTTGAAGGTAACCTTTAATCGGCTTGTTTCTAGATTTTGGATTACGCTGATAAATCAGGTTAAAGATATTTAACACTTCGCTAACTGTAAGCGCGAGCGTAAGAAAAATAAATGCTTGCGCCCCCATTTCGACAAAAGAAATGAACTTTGGAGTTAGATGAGGAACTGTTGCAATACCGTTCATAATTACAACAGCGGGAACAATATTTGCAAATTTCTTTATGACACTATGCTGGGCAAAAATAGATTGATTGGGTGATTTGAACTTTGTGACTAAGTGACGAACGCCCCGAACAATAATGCGTTTAGCAATAAAATTTGCTATTGCTGCAAATAAAATCAAAATCGTGAGTGAAACAAACATTTCTAGCCAAGGATAATGGCTTAATTCGACTCGAATATCACGAAAAAAATTTAAAAAATCCAAACTCATACCCCTTAAAACTTTATTTTCTAGAATTTTAAGGGTTAAAGCATTTGATAATAAGACTTGTTTACATATGTAGTCATAAATACAACAACTAAGTTATATACCCTGTCCAAATTTAATTACGAATCTCATGATTTTTGACCCTTAACTATGATGTCTTAGCTACTTATTTCTTAGATCGTTTATATAACGTAGATCGAACGAATCGGTTCATTTAGAATAGTGTGTTAAACGAATAATTTTGGTTTTAGTGAGTGAAATTTTCTGACTTTTTGACTTTTATTGGAGTGGTCTGGTTCAGCTTATTCTTTACCTATATTGCTTGGACCTTTTTTCTTAAAAGTCTGGTTCATAAATTTTTTATTTATAAACGAGGAATCATTACCTCTGCCGAAGTTGTGTATTTTCAAGACTCTCTCGTCAAGGTTCAATATCGCCCTTTATGTCACATAAAATTAAAATTCCAAGCTGAGCAAGGCCGAATCATGACTGAAAATCTAAAGGTGCTTATTGCTAAACAAAATCACGATCAATATAAAGTCGGTAGCATTATCAAAATTAAATATGACCCACACAACTTAAAGAATATTTCGATATTAGGAGAAGTTATGTTTTGAGTCATTAGAGATTATTTAAAAAGTAAGATAAGCCCTGAGGTGCTCGTCCATTTAGCCGACTACTCGTTGTCACTCTAACCAGATTACTCCACGTAATATTGCAACAATGATTGATCAATTTTTTGATTAAAGATACATCCTCATGACATGAGATAGGCTCAAAGCCACCAACCAAAAGATAGACCTCTGCACTAAAACTTAAATTTGCCCCATGAATATGCGCATGATCCATCTGATCTTTATAGTGTGCCAAGTATTT
The DNA here is from genome assembly GCF_053345265.1 of Acinetobacter sp. M5A5_2a. Taxonomy (NCBI): domain Bacteria; kingdom Pseudomonadati; phylum Pseudomonadota; class Gammaproteobacteria; order Moraxellales; family Moraxellaceae; genus Acinetobacter; species Acinetobacter sp. M5A5_2a. The sequence goes on from NZ_JBKEZV010000014.1 coordinate 60,566, forward strand.
CTGCCGTTTGGATATCGATAGATGGCTCAAGTCATCTAAGGTCACCGTACCGCAAATTGCATCTGTTGGTTGATGCTGGATCTGATAGCGCAGCCAATCAGGACTAACCACCGTGTCTGCATCCGTACACGCAATCCATGTTACGCCACGCCCAATTAAATGACGAATACCTAAATCTCGTGCTTTTCCTACACATGCATAATGACACTCAATCCAATTGATTTGATGGCTTTGTGCAATGAGTCGCGACTGATCTGCACAGTTATCAAGTACAACAATGACCTCTACGTCATAACCGCTAATATTATCTATGGCAACCTGAATCGATTGCAGGCAGGCAGATAGATATTGCTCTTCGTTATGTGCTGGAATGACGATACCAATTTTCATCTTAGTTTTTCCTGCTGTGCTAAAGAGGAAGTGTTCGCCGTCCAAACATCTATCATAAAATCTGGGTCGTTTAAGCTTAGATAGTGATGAAATGGAAAATGTTGCTGAAAAGCTTGATGGACTTGTTCTGCGTTTAATTCAAAATCTTGAATTTCATGACGCCAATGGCAACATAGAATTTCACCGTCGTCATTTAAGCTATGCTTTAACTTTTCAATAAACTGATGCAATTCGTTTGCCGATAAGTAATAGGCCATCTCACTAATTAAAATTAGGTCGAATTTTTGAATTGAGTAGTCTTCTGGTATTTTTCTATTCTCAACAACAACATGCTCAAACTCTTGTAAACGCTCGGAAGCCAATTGAACGGCGCACTCAGAGACATCTATACACAACAATTGCTCGGCTCTTTGGGCTAAATGAAAACTTAAATGTCCATTTGAACAACCCACTTCTAACACTTTTGGGTAGCGAGGTCTTGTGAGTAGAGCAAGACAAATTTGCCTTTTACGGGCTTCATACCAGTGTAAGTCATAGCCCCATGGGTCACTGTTATGACGATATAAATCTTCAAAGTACATGCGAGAATGAATCACTCAAATACACCTCATAAGGCATTAAAAGACGTTTAATTGCACTTGGAGAGAGAACCGCAGCATTGCCCGTGGTTTCATCTGCTTCAAGTTGGGTTTTAAACTGCAAAATTGCTTGATGTTTTTTAGTTAATTGTTCTTCGGTTAAGTGGTACGCATTTGCGCGATGCCAATCAATTCGTGGGTCTAAAGGCTCTGCCCAATGCCAAGCCCAAATTAATACGTGTAAACATAGTAATTGCTTAGCGTTTGCATAAGCTTGCACCGTTTTACCTACTGCTTCATGGTCTGGGTGACCATCAAGTGCATAACTACAAATCAGAATATCGTCGGCTTGCACGATCTGCTCTAAACTCTGCCAAAGTTGATGGGTTTGGAAATGGATCTGACCATCCTGTAAATCAAGTGAAATGCGCTCAGCAGACTTTGCCACGCCTAAATAATCTAAGGCAGCTAAACTTTCTTGTGGACGAAGAATATTGAGCTGATCTGGAGGATATTTTGTCGAGTTAGGATGGCTTTGTGTGCCGTTAGTCACAGCTAAAATTAAAATCTTACAATTCAGTGCGATGAGTTGCTGCATTAGACCACCACAACCGAGCACTTCATCATCAGGATGTGGAGCGACAATCACCACCCTTTTAGAGCGAAATAACTCAAGATTTAAAGACGCTAAAGGATGTTCTTTAAATGCCTTTAACCATTGCTCTTTGGATGTACCCTCACCAAAAATAACGCGGTCTTCAACTAAAGGATGTTTCAAAGTTCCCATAGGCTTTGCTCCGATAAACAGAGTTCTGCAATTTGTTCATAGTCAAAAGCAGCATGACTTTGTCTGATAAACACAGGCAAGTCAGCCATGAGCTGAGCGAAAGTCGCATCTTCACAAAAAGGTCGAGCACCTAAGGCTTTCCCTACCCGTTCAATCACACTCAGACAGCATTGTTCTGTTTGGGCACGTAATATCCGTATTTCTCGCTCATGACTCAGCAATGGTTGATGATCAATCAGTTCAGCAACGTATTGAAAATATTGCTTGGTGATCGCTAATTGCTGAGCTGACTCTCCGAAATACAATTTCTTAAAAGGGTTAGGATTTTCCTGACAACTTTCCTGCAAAAAGCTGGCTAAACGCACAGCGGCACCGTACCAACAAGCAGCGACTCCAGCCGCACCATGCCAAAATCCTGGACGTTTTAAATAACTGTTTGGCTGACCTATCGGTTTTACAGGCATATTTTCAAAAGTGACTCTGGCCGTCTGCGTGGCGTGCATCCCGACTGCATGCCAGTGACTTAAATCTGTATTAATTGAAGGATGTTCTAAGTTAACAATACAAAGCTGTGCTTGCCCTTGCTGGTCTTTATAACTCATTAAGGCTTTTTGGATAAACTCCGCACCGGAGCACCAAGGTTTGATGCCATTACAAAGATTATCTTTTATTTGCAATGGAGTTGGTCCACCGTCTGCTGCCCAAACCGCCCAAATCTGGTCATCTATTTCTTCTTGATAGCCCAATTCATTTAAAATACTTAAGGCATCACAATGAGACTCAAATAGTTTAGCCAAACTTAAATCTGCCCCAGCAATCTGAGCAAAAAGCTGCCAACGTTGATAGGTTTGGCCCGAAGCTGGATAAGGTAATTTTTTGGCTAAACTTACCAATTGAGAGAGTAAATCTATACGAAGCTTACTTTTATCTTCAGCTAAGGCAGATTCAAATTCACTCAAGATGCTCAATATCGTCATATTTATAGGTATTTTAATATTCATTGCAAATAATTATTTATAAGACTTGATTTAACCATATCTAAATACTTCTGTTTAAATAAACACATTAATTGTAATAAAAAGATAATTATTATTAGATTTATATCTAATTATTTCATTGTTACTCAAATATATTCATTAAGTGAGTTTATAAACCGATCCTGTAAGGTTTATTAAAAATTCAACATTTAGCTCATTATTTAAAGTAATTTAGTTTCTACCGTTTTTCTATTTTCAAAGAAGAGGTCTAAAATGAATACTTTAAATATTACTGACATTCAAAAACACGCAGATGTTATTGCTTCTTGCGGTACTAAAGTAGGAACAGTCGACCATCTCGATGGTGAAAATCAATTAAAGCTGACTCGAGACGAAAGTGGTCAACATCATCTCATTCCTACTGCGTGGATTGGGGAAGTGAAAGAAAACCAAGTCATACTCAATAAAAATTCAGAAGAAGTTAAAGATCAATGGCAAGCAATCTAGGCTTTTAAGCACGGCGAGTTACTTACCGTAAGCTTTATAATAAAAAGTTTTAGCTTATAAAAAATGAATAGGCTTAAAGAATTTAAAGCCTAGATTATAAAAATGAAGGCTCCTTTTAATAAAGGAGCCTTTTTTATTGACCGAACCTCTCACTTAGACCTTTTTTATCTCTATAAGCCTTTTGTAATATGTTTTTGTCCCTTAAGCACATGGTGATCGATTTTACTTAATGCTAAAAATTGTGCATTCGCATTAAATGAATAATTATGAATAGGGTGACGTATATGATCACAGGGAATCATCAGCTTAAAGCTCGAAAAGTATATTTTGATTTCGCGGAGTCTTCTGTCTGCTGGATGCCGAATGATCCGTTATGCTCACATGTAGCAAATGGTATCAATATGCTTTTGCCAGCTGGCGAGTTTTGGTTCTGCCGAGTGTTTAATAAAACCCTTCCCTACATTACCGATGAAACATTAAAACAAGAAGTAGTAGGCTTTGTCCGCCAAGAAGCAGCGCATGCACGTGCCCATGAAAAAGCTCAAGACTTTTTACGAGAAAATGGCTATGACATTCAAGATCCACTCAACCGTGCGCACTTTGTTTTTAATATTTTATTGGGCGATAAACCCTTTGGTCTGCCGCTTGTAAAAGGCAAAAAACTTGAAGAATATTGGTTACTTTTCCGAGTAGGTGTTATTGCTGCAATTGAGCACTTTACGGGAACTATTGGTCAGTGGACACTTGATAGCAAGTCTTGGGATAGCGCCGACCCTGCAATGGCAGATTTATTCCGTTGGCACCTTGCCGAAGAAGTTGAACACCGCTGTGTTGCTTACGATTTATTTCAGCACCTTTTAACAAACAAGTTGGGTTTTTATGTGTCGCGCCAAGTCATTATGGCGGCTATTTTCCCGCTGTTTATTTACTTCCTTGCCGATTTTGCACGTAGTCTAGGCAAGCAAGATCTAGAGCACGAAGACATTCAAAAATTGATGCGTCGTGGCTTCTTTAATTTCATTCGCGAGTTTGAAAAAACTGCTACTCGCTCAGACAACCTACCGACCATCAAATATTTATGGAAAGCGACTTTAAGATGGGTTTCTCCAAAATTTAACCCAATTCATGAAGGTGACACTGAACAGGCTTTGGCTTATATGGCTCGCTCACCTGCGGTTCAACATTTTGAACAAATGACTCATTCTGCAAAACCTGCGACATTAAGCTAAGCAGCCACTTTATTTAAAATGAAAAGCCTCCTTGTTTGGAGGCTTTTTTCTATTTAAGTTTTAACAATTAGACAAAGTTTAAAAAGAAATAATCCAACAACCGTGCGCTTTCATCTACCCCATTTTCACCTAAAAGCTGAACCATTGCCCCATCAATCATAAATAAAAACATATAAGCATCTTGGATTGAAGCAGTAGATTTTAAGGTTAAAAGCAACTTATGTATTTCGCCAACAAACCAGTTTCTATAATCAACTACAACCTTATAGGCAACTGGATAGAGCTTTTCAATTTCAAAAATTGCCTTAAATGGCAAATGATAAAAGCCATTTAAGTCGGCATGTAAAAGATAAATCTGCTTAAGTTTATCGAGCACCATTTGCTCACGGTAAGAATTAGAAATTGAAAATACCTTGTCTTTTAGCGCGTCTTTTTGAAAAGTGAGACACATCTCGATGAGTCGTGCTTTTGAGTGAAAGTCGTTGTAAAAAGTAGCTTTGGCAACTTTGGCCTCAATAATAATTTGGTCAACCCCGACCTTATGAAAGCCATATAGATTAAATAAGTCTTTTGCGGTGTGAAGCACTCTGAGTGCTCTAAATGAAGATTCTAAATTTGGCATAGGAATACCATTTAAATAATTTTTTGTTGTATATAAAAGAGATAGAAATGCCGTCACTCTTAAAATGAGTGCTAAAAACAGGCATGTAAAAGCAGCACAAAAATGTGCCTAAGCTATCTCAGGTTTTATTGTTGCTATGATTTTTAGTCGTAACGATTCTTAAGGCGTAGAAAACCTAGAATCGGTTAAACCGTTTTAAAGACCATTTAGGCGGTATTGCTAGAGAGATTTTGGCAAAAGCCAATAAAGAAGAAATAGTACGCATGAGCGGACTCCTTGTGTGTAAAGGAGTTCTACCAGATCACTGTCAAATGATTATGGTGGTAGAACGAGAGAAGGTTGACAGACTGACACACAAGAATCAGCACGCACAAGGCGTCCCTCCCTCGCCCTACCGCTACGAAGGGGGACGAACGAGTTCGCCACCAAAAAGAGAACTTTTTGATGTCTTGTGTGTTATATCGATCTGTCAAAATCGACTGGCAATGTAGGCCAGCACGCAAAGCATAATCGGAGGGGTTTTAGGTGTCAATGTGATATTGGCTAGAAAATAATTAAATAAATATTATTTTTCATTGGATTAGATTCATTAATCTATTGAATAGAATATATTATATTTGCTTAACTCACATTAACTTATAAATATGAATACTATCTCAGCTACTCTTTTATATGAACACCCGATCGAAGGATGTATAAAAGATACAAATGGTAATTTAAAACCATTCCCTATACTTGCAATTGATAATATTCCATTAAATATATGGGTGCATCAAAATACCCACATTATTGATAGCACAGAAAGTTTAGTTCCAGCCCAAGGTTGGTTATATGATTATGATAGTGAATTGGCATTAAGTAATGCATGGAAACTTCTTAAACCAGAAGCTTATGAAAATGAAACTATTTCAACAGTAGTTCCAATTTTAATTTGCCCTGATGATTTAGATTTAGTGTGTAGCGTAATTATGGTTGAACAAGTTGTTTCAGCAGATGAAGTGATATGGGCTCGTTTTGGTTACGCATTTAAAAATATTCACGATGTTGTGACATCCGTAGTCTGGAAAACCTCGCCTTCCGCTCCTCGCTTAAGTTTTCCCTTGAGTGAATTTGAAAAAGCATACGATGATTTAAAAGAATTAGACAAAAAATGGACTGAAAATTTTATCTAGTTTTCTTATGTACAAAAGAAAAGAGTAGCAGATAAATGAAAGATCTTGGTAAAAGAGTTTTTCTTCTCAATCGAAAATTGAGATGAGTTTTTATATTAGACTGCTTCTTAGAGTGTGTTTTCTGATTCAACTGGTAAATTTTATGCCTTGATACACCGATAAAATGAATAATTAAATCCATTCTATCGGCTTGCTAGAAGTGGTTTTTAAAACCTTATTTTATTTTTTAATATAGTTTGGAAACTCTTTTAAAACATTACTACATAATTGGCGTTTCATATCTCCTCTCTTGCGTGCTTCAAATTGGTCCATACCTAATCTCATCACTTCTTTACCGTATTTATCACCTAGCTCATGTTTAGTACATTTTTCAGATTCATGAACTAATTCTTGTGAAGTATAGTGATAATTACAATCAAGTTGAGCACGGCTTAAAAAACCATGTAGTTGTACTGTTCTCTCGCAAGTTGTTCGCTGTATATAAGTTTTGGGCTCTTGTTCAGCATAAACTGATGTTCCTACCAATAAAGTAAAAACTGTTACTAAAAAATTACGCATTATTTCCCCGACAAAGTTATTAAAAGTATTAGTGATAATGTTGCGGGCGTATTAAATAATAATTACTTATAAGTGTCTATTAATAATAAGAAAATTAGATAAATCCTCTTATCTTTTGAATATTTAATCACCTTAAAAAAATTGTGTGATTAAGTTTTATCAAATAAATGATATTAAATTTTTTTCTAATCTTATTTAATATAATCCAATCGATTCGAGAAAAGAGTTTTAGTGATATTTCATTCATTTCTTATCGACTAAAACCCTTACTTATTACACCACTTAAAACCCTAACTTCTTAAAGACAAAATAACCCACATGGCTTTCAAAGCTACCGTCATTTTGAATTTTGAAATACTTCTTAACAAGGTCAGATGAACCTTCCTGCAAATAGCGTAAAGTTTTAATTTGATCTTCAGGGGTTTTCATACGCTTTACCCAACTATCAAAGTCCAATGAAAGCGTTTGTTTGTCTAAGCCCACTAAATCAAAGCCCGCATCTTCAATAAAATAGACCCATTCTTTAACACTGTAGTTTCGTACATGACTTGGGTCTCGAATAGTTTCGATCGTCTGTAAAAACGTATCTAATATCGGCGAGCTAGAACTAATAATATCTACAAAAATAACAATGCCGTCAGGTTTAAGAACGCGGTTGACCTCTTTCATTGCACTCGGAACATGCTGCCAGTGGTGAGCTGAATATCGGCTAATCACGACATCAAACTGATGATCACTAAAAGGCATATCTTCAGCAATACCCTGCTGCACAAAGATGTTTTTTAATTTGCGTTGGCTGGCAGTCTTAGACACGGTGTCTAACATTTCATGAGATAAATCGTAAGCAAAAACAAGGTCTGCATGCGGAGCAACATTATAAGAGACATGGCCTCCACCACAACCTAAATCAAGAACAACAGCCTTTTCAATTTTCTGAATTTCATTAATAAATTTATTAAATTCAATTCCTTCAGAATGAGCTTGGCTATTCAAATAGTCGAGGGACTTATTTTGATATTGTTTTTGATTTATATCATGCTGGGTGATCATAACCTTGCTTCCTTCTATGCAATGAAATCACCATAAAGGAAAAGTTAGATAAAAAATAATGATTAGTTTTTCTTCAATTGATAAATAAAAGTTATTATTTAATTTGTTTTAATACACAGTAATCACAAAATTTTAAAATCCTTAAATTCAATAGACAGCTATACTGGCTTTATCTAAAAATTTTATAAAAGCAGAAAATGCCAAAAGCTATTTTATTTGATTTAGATCAAACTCTACTTGACAGAAATACCTCATTAATAAAATTTGTCGAATGGCAAGTAAACTTTTTACAACTAGTGCCACAACAGAATAAGCAAGATTTTATCGCCAGGTTTATTGAATTAGATAACAATGGAAGTGTTTGGAAAGACTTGGTTTATAGTCAATTGCTTAAAGATTTTAATATCAAAAATTTTAACGTTGAGACATTACTTGAATCCTACGTTAATGACTTTAATAAGTTTTCCTCTTCATTTGAAAGAGTTCCTGAAACAATTCAAAATCTTTACAACAAAGGATATAAATTAGGCTTAGTTTCTAATGGCAAATCCCCGTTTCAAGAAAATAACTTTTATGCACTGGGTATCAACGAGTTTTTTTCTACAATTATCGTTTCAGAGGCCATAGGCATACGGAAACCAGATAGACGAATATTTGAGTATGCGTGTAAAGAGCTTGGCTACATTCCTAAGGAATGCATTTTTGTAGGTGATAACCCTAAAGCCGATATTGAAGGTGCTCACAAAGCTGGAATGAAAACTATCTTTTTCCACCCAGATCCTTCTATCTACTCTCCTTTAGCAGATAAAAAAATTAACCATTATGATCAGCTAGAAACAGCAATTAATAAATTAGAGAATTTTATTCTTTAAAAATAGATTTAAAAATTTATAAGAAATCCGCAAAGAGCACTGTTTAGTCACCCTTACTGAAACAGTGCTCTTTGCTCCATCACAACCCCTATCCAGAAAGGTTCAATGCATAGAAATAGTGTATGTACCTTTAGCTCAAAATGTTTCCTGTATTTTTTGCTTTTTTTAAATGATGGCAGCATAAAAATAAAGTATATTTAGTTTTATCAGAAGATTCTTCTTTGGTTTATATTTTGAACAGAACAGAATACACACTAGATCGTATAGATCGGAAAATTTTATCTGCATTACGTGGGAATGGTCGTTTAACCGTTGCTCAATTAGCTGAAGAAGTAGGTCTCTCATCTTCTCCATGCTGGACACGACTAAAACGTCTGGAAACTTTAAAAATTATTGAAGGCTATACGGTAAACGTAAACCCTAAAGCGATCGGCATTCATGAAGTATTTTTTATTGAAATTACTTTAGAGCGCCATGATGATGAAATGTTAGAGAATTTCAGCGAAGCATTAGCAGATATACCGGAAGTTGTAGAAGCCCATCTGGTTACAGGTGACTATGATTATTTGGTTAAAGTAGCCGTAAAAGATGCGGAGCATTACGAACGTTTTTTACGGAAAAAGCTCTATTCAATTAAAGGCATTCGACACACACGCTCAACCTTTGCCCTACGCCCTCTTAAATCTGCCAATACCGCCGATTTAATGTTAATTGAATAAAAGATGTTGCGCCTATAGCACATCGACTTAAAATATTGATTCTAAAATCTTTATTAAGTTGAGTGGTTTAAACCATAACAGATTTAGACTCTGTTATATTTTTTTTAAAAAATTCTGTATCTATGATTACAGCCTCCTCATCTCCATAATAAAATTAATCTGAATTGGAGGCATCGCCATGAACATTTTGAAGAAAAAAAATAAGGCCAGTTTTGTATTCTTTATTATTACTCTCTACTCTTTTATTGGGTTTGGCTTAGGTTTCATTATTTGGGAATACTTTTTAAAGGCCTAGTTTGCTAAAGAAGAGTTAACCAATCTCAGAAATAATTTCTGAAGTAATTTCTTTACTACGATGATATGCGGCTTTCATAGCTAAACGTATATCATCAGATACATTGCCTAAATCGAACATGCGTAAAGCAGATTCGGTAATTCCGTTCGCCAAAGTAACTTTTCCACATAAATCCGCAGGTGGAACATTGGTTTTACGGATCATTTCAACTGCACCAGCAGCGGCTTGAAGTGCTAAATCTAAGGCAAACTGTTTGTCGAGGCCTAATGAAACGCCCGTCTTAATCATGCTATCTAAAATATAAAAAAAGTAAGCCGGCCCTGAACCAGATAATGCAATAATTGCATCAGTTTGTGTTTCCGAAGCTGCCCAGAAAGTCTGCCCCGTTGCAGAGTACAGCATTTCGATGACATCTTTATCGAGCTGGTCCATTTGCTCAGAAGCAATGAGTACGTGAGTACCCGTGTGCGTAAGCACAGGTGGATTTGAAATTACACGAACAATTTTTTTTGAGCCAGTAATCGTTGATAATTTTGCAATATCAACCCCTGCCATCATAGAAATAATAACTTTACGTGCTAAATACTTTTTAAATGGTTCAAGCGTTTCTTTTAAGTTTTTAGGTTCCAATAATAAAATAACAATATCTGCTTTTTTTAAACCATTTTCCTTTTCCTTTTGCTTTAACATATTTTCATCGTTATTTTTTTTCTCTTCAATAAGATGGATCTTTTCTTTTTTGAACCCTTTTAAAACTAAGCCTCCTATTAATGCTAACGCCAAATTACTACTACCAACAAAACAAATATGAGGTTGTACTTCATTTAACATTTAAAATATTTTCCTTTCTTAGGGGTATTATAGTAATTAATATTATCTATAATTTAATTATAAGTATTGAGTTAATGAAAGGCTATCTTAATAAAGAACCCACTCAAATAAACTATATTAAAGTGGGTTTCGTTTTATTTGCGCAATAAATAAAACAACTTTAGCTTAAGCCTAATGTATAACTATTTATAGCAAATTCTACACAGAAATTGTTAAAGTCTGTAATTATCATTATAAAATTGTACACTATTTTAATAGCTTATAAAGAGTATGAAATTGTTAGGTTTTCTAAACAAAAAAATGATGAATGAAAGACTCTACTCTTCCATGAAACAATTGCTAATGCTTTTATCAATCAACAATATTCACAACTCATAATTATTAATTAAAAAAGCAGCTAATTAGTTTCTTTTTTTATTCTTTAAAATTCTCTCAGCTTTGCTCATGGCTTGGGTTAGATCAACATCTTCACAAACCCAGAAAGTAAAAATTTGTCCAAACAAGTGGAAATGCTGTTTAATATATTTAGAACTATTGTCTGAATAATGCTCTTCAACCTTAAAGAAATCATTATTGTTTTCTATTTTTTGACCGTCAAAAATACCGCCGATACAAATATCCATTTTAATACCATACACCTAATTAGTTATGTTATAACATAAAATTTTTAAAACCTTTTATAAGAGTATTTTTATACTTCTTTTTTTAAATATAAGTTGAATCAAAACTTATAAAAAACCCACAAAATATAAAGTGGGCTTTTTTAACTCTAATAAAACGATTTAGACTCAAATATATTTTATTTAAATAATATATTTAAATCAATTAAATGCTCTATTTATTTATGAGTTTTGTAGAATCACAATATTTGAAGCTTGTGGGCCTTTTTTACCCTGCACTACAGTAAACTCAACACGTTGACCTTCCAAGAGAACTTTAAAACCAGGTGTTTGAATATCGGTAAAATGAGCAAAAATATCTTTACCTTCATCAGTCACAATAAAACCAAAGCCTTTAGTTTCATTGAACCATTTTACTGTACCAGTAGTAGTAGACATATGTTATATCCTAAATCTTAAAATATTATAACTTATTATTGGGGAAACCAATTTAACTAAAAAATAGACGTCGAAACTTAAATATCTGAAAAAACCGAAGGATTATAAATAAAACTGCGCAAATAGAAATTTATGATGACAAGAATATTTTGTTAGTTATGCTCGATAATACACGCTTCAGAAGCATTTGCAATCGATATTCAAAATAATTAAAGCAAGAAAAATTCTATACCTCTTCCCACTCATCTTTCATATTGATTTCTTTAAGATTCCTTGCAATTAAAATTCAAATTTTGTTTCATTTTAATCGAAAGAAGTGCCTTTATTATTTCCCCATAAGACCATCAATAAAATTTCTTTTCACCCGCAGGGCGCGTCTTAAAACGTCGATGGAACCACATGTATTGTGTAGGTGCGATGCGAATTTGATTCTCAATAATTTTATTTACTCTTTCAGCATCACTAACTTCACATCCACTTGGAAAATTCTCTAATTTGGGTTCAACGAGAACATGATATTGGGGATTTCTAATATTGCCACTTCTGTAAAAGTATAAAGGCACTGCTGCTGCTTTTGAGATATCCATAAGCCTGCGGTGGGCTGTGACAGTAGCTGCCTGCACCCCGAAAAATGATGCCATTACACCTTGCTTTAAGCCAAAATCCTGATCTGGGCTATACCATATCGCATGACCATGTTTAAGGTTTTGGATAAGTCCACGCATGTTGTCTCGAGCAATCTGGTTTTTATACACTCTTGCGCGGCTACGATGAATTAGAAAATCTAAAAAGGGATTGTTTTGAGGTCGGTAAACCACGTCCATATTAAAAAATAAGGTACACGCGGCTCCGCCTGCATCTAAAAGAGTGCTATGAGTGCCTAGTAAAAGTACGCCATTTTCCTGATTGTTGGTTAAATTCTCTAATCCATCTATGTGAACACGGTTTTTAAACCAGTTTGGACTATACCAAGCATTTAAAGCCTCAAATACACCCGTTAAAGTATCAACAAAAACCTGTTTGGCTTTCACTTCAATTTGCATAGGTGTTTTTTCAGGAAAGCATGCTTCTAAATTACGTAGTGTTGTTTTTCTTCTTGAACCTAAAGATTTCCATGCTATTTTTGATAAAAGATCAGCGAGACGCCATTGAATAGCCCAAGGTAACATCGCAAATAACATCAGAATAAAAGCTAAAACCCATAGACCCCAATATTTAAACGATAAAAAGGAAAATCGAAATTCGCCAGATTTAAACTGCCGTTCTTTTTTCGTCATACTGTATATTTCTTGAGGTATAGACTTAGCATACTAACACGCCTACTTGTCGGGGTTGTATGTTTATGTTGCAATAACGGCTATGCTTTTAAATACATTATCTATTTATATAAATGCATATTTTATTTCGAAACTTTCAAATTTTAATATTTAATTTATTTATTTTAAATATACATAACCTTCTGTATACATAAATTATTTTCTCATTTAAAGTAATCGCATAATTTTGTCTCAATTGATAAATAGGATATATCAGCGTGAGCGGTCTTTTAGTTTTTATAACAATTGCATTTCTTACCCTATTAAGCCCCGGCCCCGGTGTTTTATTTACTGTCACAAATTCAATCAATTATGGTGTTAAAACCGCTTTATTCGGTATTAGCGGCTTAATTATTGGTATGTTTGTAATTGCTGTAATTTCCGCCAGTGGTGTAGGTCTTATTATTACGAGTAACCCTACTATTTTTACGGTTTTAAAATTTATTGGTGCATTTTATTTAATGTATCTCGGATATAAAAACTTTAGCAAAAAAATTCCATCGCAAGATTTAATCACAGATCAGCAAAGCGATAAAAATGTCAGTAAATCTAAACTATTTTATCAGGGCCTACTCGCATCTTTGCTTAACCCTAAAACAATCGTATTTTTTATTGCTCTTTTCCCTCAATTTATCGATATAAAGAAAGAAATTTTAAATCAGTTTTTAGTTCTATCTTTAACCTTTTGTTTGATTGGTTTTTTAATTCATCTAGTCTATGCAAATTTCTCTTCAATTTTTAAAGAAAAGATGTTGGCTGGAAATAATTTTTCTATACTCAATAAAATCAGTGGGGCTATTTTCTTTCTTCTTGCCATCTTACTCATCGCACAATAAATTATTACTTTAAGAATTATGCTTTAAAAGCCTTAACTCATGTTTAGACTTTTAAAGCATTTCGATGATTCAGCATATTTTTATCTAATTACAATTTTTAAAACGATACCCTGTTTAAGATCCAACCATAAAAGAAGTCTTCATAATTTGGGTTCTTCTCTGTAATTTCGATATAGTGCTGCCCTTGCATAATATTTAAAACACGTACTAATACTGTTTCTCCTTCTTTATTACGCCTGTTCAAATAACTTCTAAGAGCTTGAAAAGTGAGAGGCCCATACTGACCATCTAAAGCAAGATTTGGCCAGCCTTCTTTTCCCTGCTTATTCAGCAAATTTAAAGCACGCTGCAACAAGGGTTTTGCAAAATTGACGCCACAGTTAACGCCTGTATCAAATAACTCTTCTGCAATAGTCGGGCTAATCTCATTGATCTGGTCAAATTGGGGTTCAAACCAATATTGTTTCTTATAAATAGATTTGGCCACAGCTAATGGTAAATCTTGCATATTGCCTTGATAGCCTTGTGATCGAGCGACTGCTTCTGTAATGCCAAATTTAGTGGCATGTCCATGGTCTGATGGATGGTTAACATACCCACCTTCTCTGTTTATGATTGCTTCTAAGTACTGGTCGATATTCATTTTATTTTACCTATATGATTAAAACTGTTTTTAGCTATTTTGCAGATCATCTTTTGCTTTTTTTAAGTCTTTCATGACTTCCACAATCGTTTTACCTTCTTGTTTATTGATGAAGTTAAATATCCATCTCACAATAGCCCAACCAGGCAAACCGCAAATGAAGAAGAATCCACAAAGTGTGATCATTCCCCAAATATCCAAGACCCATTCTTGTAAATTCCATTTCATGATAATAAATGAGCCACCTGTTAAGCTTGAAACCACTGTACAGATCAGCCCAACCATCCATTCTTGCGGTGAGCGAGGGAAACGCATCATTAACACGACTGCGACAACTAAGCTGACCGCTAAAGCCACCATAATTGCAATGCTATAAAAATTTAAAAATGTGGCTAATCCATTCGTTGGAACTGTTTTCATCATCTTGTCCTGCTTTAAAGGGTAGAACTTGAAAATCCATCACCATGACCAGCTTGTTGTTTTTCAGGTTTTATAAATACCCTTAGTTTTCTTTATTACAGTCAATAAAAAACACTAACGCTTTAAAGCGGCGCTAAATTGCAAGACGAACTTACCTTGACCCGCTTAATTTCAGGGCCCAAGAAAGAATGTTTGTGTGCTAAAGCTGGTTAGTGTGCACTGTTTAAGGCTTGTTCAATCAACTCAATCACGGTGATTGCACCTATCGCTTTTTGCATCGAGACTTGATCGTCGAATTCGAATGCTTCATCTTCAAGCTCACTTGCAATTTGCTTCGCCTCTTCAAGTGCCCTTTTTATTTTTTGTACCTTAAATTTGTTTACGTCTTTTGCAATTGTTGGGACATACCCTCCACGTTTTGCATTTTTAAGTTGTTTAGCTCTGTTCTGCATTGCTGTAGTCATTCACTATCTCCAACTCAACTTACTCGTTAATAAGGCATCTTTATCGTTTGTTATTCTTGAAGTTTTGACGCATTCTTTGAGCAATATAGCTAAGCTATGACTACAAATGTATGTTCGAAACGTTTCAACTGGTACAACAAACATATAGAACCAAACAATATGCGTTTAAAGCATTAATTTAAAAATAGATATTTCCTTTTCTGAAATTGTAAAAAAGTATTAAAGCTCTTAAGTTTAAGCCTTTTTCGGACTTTAATTTTTTGACCAAAAAGTTCAAATAAGGCTTTGCCGTATATCGGAAACTTTTGTTACGACTCACAATCTTTGTTAAATTCTTCATGTTCTTGATACCCTTTATCGACGAACATTAAGCCTGATCCACGGAATCGGGCTTTTTTTTATTCCAATTTTTGTTTTGATAGCTTATCTGCACATCATAATTGAGCTATCTCTCTTTTATTTTGCCTCCTATAAAAACAAAACAAATTTAACTTTCATCTCAACACGTTGATAAACCTATAAATAGTGGTTCAAATACGATTTAAACTTTATCTATTCATCTTAAGATATAACTGATATTATAACTATAGTTATTATTAGTCAATAACTACAGTTGTTTTACTCGATATAACTTAAGTTATATATTTGTTATAAGTTTGCTGGTGTGACCATTATGGCTCTTAAAGACCGTTTAAAAGATTCTAGGCTTAAAGCGAAAAAAACTCAGGCTGAAGTAGCAGAAGCAGTCAAAATGTCTCAGCCTGCCTATCAAGCTTTAGAGTCAGGGAAAAATTTGAAATCAGCGTTTCTTCCATTAATTGCCCAATTTTTAGGTGTAGATGGTTATTGGCTAACCACTGGAAATACTGAAGATTCTTTTAGAGAAAGTGATGTATTTAGCCCTACTGTTGTGAGTGCTGAATCCACCGATCAATATGTCTGGATTGAAGTTGTAGAAGCTAGCTTTTCTTGTGGTACGGGTGAATCTATAGAGTTTCACTTCGATGCAATTAATGGAAAAATTCCTTTTCCAGCATCATTTTTTAAAGAAAAGCGGGTTGCTCAAGAGTGCATGCGTATTATTAAAGCTAAAGGCGATAGCATGACCGATTACATTAAAGATGGAGATTTAGTCGGCATTGATATCTCTCAAACTGAAGTGATTGATGGCGAGATTTATGCGGTTTACTTTGCTGGGGAAGGAATGATTAAGCAAATTTTTAAAGAAGCAGATGGCTCTTTAATTTTGCACAGTTTAAATGAAAAGTTTAGAGACCGACGTGTAACCGAAGAAAATGGAAAGAACTTTAAAGTCATGGGCCGTCAATTCTGGCGAGCAGGTTAATTAAGTTATAAATATAATTAAAAGAATAATTCTATCGATTTTATATATTTCTCTTTTTTATAACTTTAATTATTTATAAATCGTATAGATATAAAAAAAACCTATCTCCATTAAAAGAGATAGGTTTTTAGCTTGAGAGCTAAACATTTTATTAGCAATACGTACTTAAACGATAAAGCTGGTTAAATGCAGCATAAAAGCTTTTACCATCTTGGTTCAATTCGATTTCTTCACCAGTTTGAAGTTGAATTTTCTTACCAACTTCGACCCAACGATAACCATCTTGAGAGTTTTGCTTACGCACGTGAGGAACCACTCTCACATTAATTTCATTGCCATTTACGGCTGTGGCAATTTGCCACTCATTTACTATATTCACAATCATTCACTCATCACTGAGCTCATGTGATTTAACGGTATTTAATTAGAACGCTAGATTTAAGGTATGGACAGTCAGTCTAGAATTTAATATTTAGCTTGATATAGGGTTATTTATAAGCTAATGCTTTTCATAATTTCTGCATTATGAAAAGTGGTACATCACAGAGCATAATATTTTGGTTGCGGGGGTCGGATTTGAACCAACGACCTTCGGGTTATGAGCCCGACGAGCTACCAGACTGCTCCACCCCGCAATTGGAAGTAAGCTTTATACGCTTATATATTTTATAAAGCAAACTTTATTTTTTAATCTGTTGTAATTCATCAGTTTTATCTTTTTTAATTAATTTTATATTTTGAATTAACTAGTGATGAACAAACTAAATTTAAATTTAATCTTTTGAATTGTTGTATTTATTTTAAACAGAACCCTAAATTCACAGACAGCAATTGCCTTGGTTGGATGGCTTTTATACTATCTAAGTTGGTCCTTTAATGTTTAGTTCGTATGTCTGAACCTCAGTTTTCCCTTAGTGAATATCTCGGCACAGTTCAGGAAGTCATACGTTTGGCTTTTGATGAGCCAGTTTGGGTAAAAGCAGAAATTCGAAATTTAAATATTAAAGGCGGTCACTACTATTTAGAGCTTGCAGAAAAAGATGCAGATACCGATAAGGTGATTGCCAGTTGTAAGGCCACAATCTGGAAATTTTCAGCAAGTAAAATTGTTTTAAAGTTTGAGCGTGAAACTGGTATTGAGATTTCAAGTGACTTAAATGTTCTCATAAAAATTCGCGCACGTTTCGATCCTCAATATGGATTTTCAGTCAATATTGAAGAGATTGACTCAAGTTTTACCTTAGGTGAAATTGCTAAACGTTATCAGCAAATTATTGAACGGCTCACTCAAGAAGGTTTAATTCATAAGAATAAACTCCTCTCCACTCCTTTTGATATTCAAAATGTTTTAGTGATTGCGCCTCAAAATGCTGCGGGCTTAGGTGACTTTAAAAAAGATGCCGATGCGCTAGAAAGAAATGGTGTTTGCCATTTTGTGTATCACACCGCTACTTTTCAAGGGAATACAGCCGCAACCAGCTTAATCGAGTCTTTAGGTACAGGTTTACGGCAATGGGCCAGCACATTTACATTTCCGCCAGACTTGATTGTGATTATTCGTGGCGGTGGATCGGTGAATGATTTAGCCTATTTGAATGATTATGAACTTGCCGCTCTGCTCTGCAAACGTACTGTACCCATTTGGGTCGGCATTGGTCATGAAAAAGACCGTACCATTCTTGACGAAATTGCCCATCGTTCATTCGACACGCCAAGTAAAGTAATTGCTGGTATTCGTAACCATATTGTTGAACGCGTACAAGAAGCGGTAGATAGTCTGCAAACCATTAAGCTGCTTTCGCAGCATCAAATCACGACCTATCAAAGCAAGAATGACCAACTGCTTCACCACATTAAATCTTCAGCACAAAGTCAACTTAACTCCGGCCATCACCTACTTGACCAGATGAAAGAACGTATTCAGTTTAGTTCACAGCAACAAGTTAAATTTTCATTAGCCCAAATCGAATCGTTAATGAAAGAAGTCCTTTTGCAAAACCCGAAACAGGTTCAAGCCAAAGGTTATGCGATTGTTAGATCAGAAGGAAAAGCAATTCGTTCTATACATCAAATTTCAAGCCCTGCCATTGCCATTGAAATGCAAGATGGTGTGATTGAAGCCAACATTACACAGGTAATTCCAAATGAAGAATAAAGAGTTAACATTTAAGGATGGCCATGACATTTTGAAGAAAAATGCCGAATTACTTGAATCTCAAGAAAGCCCAGATATTGATAATTTAATGAAAATTGTTGAAGAATCGATTACTGCCTATAAAGCTTGTAAATCACGCATAGAAGCAGTTCAACAAGCTTTAGATGAAACATTTAAAGAATAAAAAAAGCCCATTTCTACTTCTCATTGAAGAAATGGGCTTAGTGAAAACCACTTAGTCCTGAAATGCAAAAGTGTGGATTAGGTCACACTTTTACAAAAAGTATGGTCCCACAACAATTCCTGATATTCAATATTTTAATTGTATTCAATGGTTAATTTTGCTCGTATTTTCATCAGATTCTAGCTAAAAACTTTCTTACTAAAATCGTGATGAAATACAAATGTGTTCTAGGTGTTATTTTCCAAAGTGAATGTAAAAATTATTCCTCGTTGAATGGCCCAATCAATTGATAAATTTTCCCGTCTTTAGGATTTTCATAGAGTAGATCCATATTGGGTAAAATAATGTCATCATCAATTTCAATATGTTCAACGCTTTTATGAAGTTCAAGGGCGTGGTCGTTCATAGGTCTAACTTTCGCTAAAGCAATCGTTTCTTTGTTAAACTGGTCCTTAATAATTACTTTTACTCTTTTCATAAAAATCTCCTAAAAATTAAATTTTTTAATATAAATAATGGGTTAAGTTTAAAATGAGCTAATCGCTGAATAGCCGATTGGCATAGCAAAAAAAGTTAAAATAAATGCAGCCGTACGTTGTAAATTACGTTGGTTTAACCAAGTTACTTTGTTTGAAATTAATACGGTTCCAAAAGCAATCCATAAAAATGCAATGGGTGTAATTAATGATAAAAAAATAGCAATATGCACAAAATAAACGTGAAGCACTTCCCATGCTGCATGTGGAAAAATAGCAGAAGCAAAGAGTAAAGCTTTAGGATTTAAAAGTGTTGCGACAAATAAAGCCTTAGGCGTAATGAGTGGGTTGTCTAATTTGATGTCTTTTGTTGATGTTACCCAAAGTTTAAATGCAAGGTAGAGAATGAAAGTTGCACTTATTAACTTTAATAAGGCAGGAAGCCAAGGGATTAAATGTGAAACTGACTCAAGCAAAACACCCCATGAAGTAATTGCAATGAGATAACCCATCACTTCAGCAGGAATAAGTTTAAGAGACTGCTTCACCCCTGCCTGTATTCCAGCCGAGGCTAACAACGTATTTGTGGGGCCTGGAGTCAACAAAATGGTGACCACAAGTCCAATAAACAGAAATGACACCATAGGCAATGAACTCTTTAATTATGCTAGGCGAAATATGTCAAAAAGCAGCATCTATTGTCGACAAAATGGTTGTAACAAGAAATATTAAAATTAAATTATTTATTTTTAAAACAAATAATTAACTCAAACCGACTGTAAATTCACTTACGATTTAAATAATTTTAAATGTGCAAAATAGATCACATAAATAGAGAATAATGAGCTATTATTACAAGCCTCTACGACATTAACTTGAGAATTTTTTACTCAAAAAATCTGCTGTTTTTTTAATATTTTGAACTTATATAACTGAGTAAATAGCAGCTTTTTGCCTCACTTGAAATTTTAAAATTGAACAATATATAAACAATTAGAAATCGTGATTTTACTGAATATGATGTCTCACTCCCCATCAATTCATTGATTGTCGCTTTCATCAAATAAATCAAATGATGGAGGATGCATGATGAATGCTTATGTTCACCCTCATCCAGATGGTTTTAAATCTTACTTAGGAAAGAATCTAAAAACTGGCCTCTATGCCGTGCGGCTCGGTTGGACGGTTTATGAAACGAATGGCAATGGTTCTGTGCTGTACATTGTCAAGAATGAAAATAAGATTCCATTGGATGTAGACAAGTTTAAAACTGATCGTCCCAAAATCTATGCTGCGCTTTTAAGTGAAGTGCAGTTTCAACGTAAAAAACAGTTAGCTATTGATCTGCAACACTCCAATATTCCATCTTATGACCGCCAAGCCTACAAAAAGCGTCGTGGGTTTGTAGGGTCGTCATAAACTCTTTCATTCAACCCAATGTTAGATTCAAATATAGAAAAAGCACCCTCGGGTGCTTTTTCTTTTAACGACCAGTTGTAATTAATACGAACATACTCAGTATTAATGTGCTTAATGATCGTTTGCAATGGATGTGGACTTCATGCTCAGCTCCGTGAGCGTATTGATTAACGTTTTCCATTTCGTGTCCTTCAAAGTTCACATTCCTAATTTGCCTAATATTCACACAATAAGAAATTAGCCAAAAGTATTATATGCAATCAAATTTAACACAATCCTTAAATTTTATTGACACTTTTTATCATCAAGAAATAAGCGCTTTTAAGCTAAAAACTGGATGTAACATTCTACTACGAGGTTAATTATGTATTGGGTATTTGTACCCCTTTCATCTCAAATGCCCATTGTTTAAAAAATGATCTATAAAATGGAAAAACATAACAATATTCCATTTTTTAATAAAGACTTTTGGAATAGGAGAATTCATATGCAAACCAATCAAGAAGCAAATAATTCATTATTTTGCCAAGCCTCTAGCTCAATTCAAGCCTGTGTAGAATGTATGATTGCTTGTAAGACCTGTGCAGCCGCCTGTTTGCAAGAAGAACATATGATGCGTGAGTGCATTAAACACTGTCTGACTTGTGTAGAAACCTGTCAGTTATGTACTTCTTTAGAGTTAAGGCATTCTGAGTTAGCTGAACAAGCGATGCCATTATGTGCTCATGCATGTCAACTTTGTGCAGCAGAATGCAGCAAACACGAGCATGAACACTGCCAAATTTGTGCTAAAGCTTGTTTAGCTTGTGCTCAAGCGTGTCAAGCCTATCGTGCCTAGTCGCGTAACGTATAAGAAAGTTTGTATAGCTGATTTATAGTCAGGCTATATATATGGTAGGAAAATTTCTAAAAAACTTAATGACTTAAGATATTAAAAACTAATAATTTATCTTTTTTATTTAAGTGAGGTTAATAATAACTTTTCTTTAGGCATAAAAAAAACCCGCATCTTGGGGAAGAATGCA
The DNA here is from genome assembly GCF_053345265.1 of Acinetobacter sp. M5A5_2a. Taxonomy (NCBI): domain Bacteria; kingdom Pseudomonadati; phylum Pseudomonadota; class Gammaproteobacteria; order Moraxellales; family Moraxellaceae; genus Acinetobacter; species Acinetobacter sp. M5A5_2a. The sequence goes on from NZ_JBKEZV010000014.1 coordinate 82,494, forward strand.
GGCTCTTAGATCTCCCACAACGACCATGAGTCCATTATTAAACTTGAACTTTAAACCGTTAAGTAAATGTACCTATAAATAAATTAAATTGCAATACAGAATAGTCTGTATGTTTAAAAAATTTTATTATTTCTACATCTTTTTATTTGCTTAAGACCATATGGTAAAAAATGGCGTCATAAAAAAATTTATTTATTGGATGACCAGACTATAAATGGCTTTTTTATAGGCATTAAAAAAGCCCGTTTCACGGGCTTTTCTGCAACGGTGAGCAATCTAAGATTTGTGTCTATCCATCTCTTACATGCTCTTTGCTAGCTATATGTAAGGTCTTATCGTATCTTTTGTCCTGTCCCAAGTTTCCCTGTGGATCGAGGAGATATTACGATTACCTTAAATACAGTTATAGCACATTATTTATTCATGGCTAGTCTTGTTCACGTTTTTTTACAAACAAGCCCTACCCGATTAAGTGACTATTTTTGGACGCCATCTGTTGCTTGTAAATATTGTTGAGCATGATCACCAATGATATGCCAAGAGGCCTTTGAAGCGACATAGGCATGAGAGCTAACTTGGGTAGATATTTCTTCATTAATGAGCCCCACCCTTAAACGCACCACGTCGGGTTTATCTAAACGTTCACTCCAGACAGGTGAACCACAAGTTTTACAGAACACTCTCTTTTTATTGGGAGACGCAAAATAAGCCTGTAACAGGTTTTCTCCCTGCACAATATTCAAATCACTTTTCTGTACTTGCGTAATGGCAGCAAAAGCAGCGCCTTGTGCCTTTTGGCATTGCGTACAATGACAGACCATGATGGGTTCTAATTCGGCATTAATTTGAAGTTGAATACCATTACAAAGACAAGAAGCTGTATAAGCCATGATTTTTTCCTTTTTTATTTTAATGAAACTTAGCTTACACCTACACCTTTTTCAATGTGATCTAAAATGGCACAAGAAGCTTGTTGGTTACCACAGCAATCATCGGCTGATGCCTGCAAAATATTAACCATTTCTTGTAAATGCGCAATTTTCTGGTTGAGTTCAGCAATGTGTTTGACGGTTAAGGCTTTCACCTCTGCACTCTGGCGGTCTGTATTTTTCCAAAGCGAAATAAGCTCTTTCATCTGTTCAGATGAAAAACCTAACTCTCTGGCATGTTTTAAGAAGTTTAAAGTTTTAAGGTCTGTTTCTGAATAAATACGATAGCCTGAAGCAGAACGCTGAGCTGCTTCAAGTAAACCGATTTCTTCATAGTAGCGAATCATTTTCGCCGAAATGCCCGAATGTTTGGATGCCTGACCGATATTCATCTCACACCTCAAATATTAAATTTGGTTTAAGACCTTTTGTCATGATCTTAAACCAAAAGATGAGTTTCAGCACGCTTACTGTAATGGCGCATGGAAACGTTTTAAGCGTAATGCATTTCCTAAAACAAAAACTGAAGAAAGTGCCATCGCTCCTGCTGCAAACATAGGTGAAAGTAGCACGCCAAATGCTGGATATAATGCGCCTGCCGCAATTGGAATAAGTGCAACGTTATATACAAATGCCCAGAACAAGTTTTGGCGTATGTTTCGCATGGTCGCTTTACTTAATGCAATTGCGTTCGGTACGCCTTTTAAACTACCCGACATCAACACAACATCGGCAGCTTCGATGGCAACATCTGTTCCTGTACCAATGGCTAAGCCAACATCTGCTTGCGCCAAGGCTGGTGCATCGTTAATGCCATCACCTACAAAGGCCAAACGACCATATTGTTTTTGCAGCTGGCAAACGGTGTCCACTTTGCCTTCAGGTAAGACCTCCGCCACAACTTCATCAATATTAAGTTTTTTCGCAATCGCTTGCGCTGTATGACGGTTGTCCCCTGTAATCATGGCAACTTTTAGACCTAATTGATGTAAGGCCTCAATCGCAGCATAGGTTGTTTCTTTAATTGGGTCTGTAACGGCAATAATTGCAGCTAGTTGCTGGTCGATAGCGACATAAAGCGGCGTTTTACCCTCTTCACCCAACTGTGCAGCAATCGCTTGAAATGAGCTAGTGTCTAAACCAAGTTGGTGCATATAACGGTCTGCGCCAATTTGTACTTTTTGACCTGACACTTCAGCTTCAATACCTGAACCTGTAATCGAGTTAAATGCTGTTACTGGTAATAAAGTTATTCCCTCGCCCTCAGCAGCCTGAACAATGGCTAGAGCAATTGGGTGCTCAGACTTGGCTTCAACCGAGGCAACCAACGTCAGCACTTGCTCACGTTCAAAACCTTGTTGCACATTAAAGTCTGTCAGCGTGGGTTTGCCTTCAGTGATCGTTCCAGTTTTATCAACAGCAACCACCTGCGCTTCTTGTAAAAGCTGCAAAGCTTCGCCTTTACGGAACAGAACCCCTAGCTCAGCACCACGTCCAGTACCGACCATAATAGAAGTTGGTGTTGCAAGCCCCATCGCACAAGGGCAAGCAATAATTAGTACTGCAACGGCGTTGACCAAACCAAAAGTTAACGCAGGTTCTGGCCCAAAGATAAACCAGACCAAGAAAGTAATTGCAGCAATGAGCATCACCGCTGGCACAAACCACATGGTTACTTTATCGACCAAACCCTGAATCGGAAGTTTAGAACCTTGGGCTTGCTCAACCATGCGAATAATTTGTGAAAGCACAGACGAAGCGCCAACTGCGGTTGCCCGAATGTTTAGAGTACCGTTCTGGTTGATCGTGCCTCCAACCACTTGATGCCCTACTATCTTTTCAACAGGAATAGGCTCACCCGTAATCATAGATTCATCAATATAGCTGTGTCCTTCAACTACTTCTCCATCGACAGGCACACGCTCACCCGGACGAATTTCTACAATGCTTCCACTGACCACTTCGGCAACAGCAACTTCAACCACTTGACCTTCACGCTGAATACGAGCAGTTTTCGGTTGCATGCCAACCAAATGCTGAATAGCTTGCGAGGTACGACCTTTGGCTTTTGCCTCAAAATATCGCCCAAGTAAAATTAAGCTGACAATTACAGCAGCCGCTTCAAAGTAAACATTGACCGTGCCTTGTGGTAATACATGCGGCATGAAGGTTGCTACAACAGAAAAACTATAGGCAGCCAAGGTTCCAACAGCCACCAGCGAGTTCATATCTGGTACCAAACGCCATAAGGCTGGAATACCTTTTTGATAAAAACGGCGACCAGGAAAAACGAGCACTAGTGTTGTCAAAACAAACTGTAAAAGCCAGCTATTGTATTGACCAATCGTGTGCATGACCCACATGTGAAAAGCCGGAATTAGATGTGAACCCATTTCCAAAATAAACACTGGTAAGGCCAAAACAATCGAAATGATCAAATCTTTTTTAAGCTGATCTAACTCTGAAGCTTTTTTATCGAGCTGCTCATCTTGATTTTTTTCAGAGGCTTTCGCATCGTAACCTGCTTTTTTAACAGCGCGAATCAGATCTTCAACATTGACTGAATTATCTGCCTGAACCCAAGCCTGCTCTGTGGCTAAGTTAACTGTCGCATCTTGAACGCCGTCTACTTTTTTAAGGGCTTTTTCAACACGCGCAACACAAGATGCACAGGTCATGCCGTCGATAGACAGCTCCACTGGCGCCGCTTTGGGAACATCATAACCCGCTCGTTCAACTGCTTTTACAAGCGCTTCACGCTGAATTGGTTGGTTTGAATAAACAACAGCTTTTTCTGTGGCCAAATTAACGTTGGCAATTTCTACATTTTCAACTTTCTTAAGCGCTTTTTCGACACGACCCACACACGAAGCACAGGTCATACCTTCGATTGGTAGTGTTTCACTATATGCTGGCAATTTTGTGTTTTTTGAGTCCATCAAACACCTCTGCAAATCTGCAAAATTTTATCAATTACATTGAGCATACAGATTCCCATCATGGGAAGGTCAAGCATATTTTTTAAAAAAATTGGTCTTGACCTTACAATCATGACAAGGTTTAGACTTAGGGTTATCCAAACAAATATCTCGTTCTTGATGGAGTATGAATATGAAACTACTTATTGAAAATATGACTTGTGGCGGCTGTGCTCGTGGTGTGACTGCAACGATTCAAGATGTCGACCCAAATGCAAAAGTAGATGTAGATTTAGCGACAAAAATTGTAACTGTAGAAACCAGTGAAAGCCTCGATAAAATTACCGAAGCGCTGGACGAAGATGGTTTCCCAGCTCAAGTACAATAAGAATTTGCATAACGCATAGCTTCAGATTTTGAGGCTATGCATTCATCTTATTTAAAAATCGATACCATTTGAATCATCTATTGGGTTCTGATCGAGTGTAAAAACAGTCCGTTGATAAGGTATCCCTTCTAAATCGTAGACCTGATAAATACAATCAAATAAAAGCTGTAAATCTTCACTTCTGTCCATTGCGCGTGCGGTAATAAAAATCGGACTGACTGCACCATTGTCGAGAATTGGTATGTAATTTAAGTGAGGAAAACGAATGGTATCGGCACTGGCAGGAATAATACATAAACCTTCCCCCGCTGCGACCAAGCCCAAAGCCAACTGAATTTCCCGTATCTCATGCATATTTTTTGGAACCAAACTATGCTCGGCAAAAATGTTCAAAAGCTGGGTCGAAAAATTAGGTTTCGGCGAAGTAGGATACATAAACATCTTTTCATCAATTAGATCGGCCAGATATACCCCTTCTGAACGCTGTGCAATCGGATGGCTGGTATGAGCAGCAACCACCAAACGCTCTTTACGTAGCAGAATACGTCTCACGGCAGGGTCACTAATTCTTAAACGTCCAAAGCCGACATCAATACGGCCTTCTTTTAATGCCTGTAGTTGCTCAGTTGTGCTTAACTCCATCAATTGAATATTCAAATGAGGCTGCTGTTGCCGAAATAAATAAATGATTCGAGGCAGTAAACCATAGAGTAAAGACCCGACAAAACCAATCGTCACACTACGTTCAATCAGACCAATACGTTTGGTCATACTTTTTATTTCTTCAGCATTCGACAAAAGTTTAAGGGCGTGCTGATAAAAGAAATGTCCGGCTGGGGTTGTCTGTAAAGGACGGCTTCCACGCTCAAACAATTGAATTCCAAGCTCACTTTCCAAATTTTGAATCTGTCGACTCAAAGGTGGTTGAGCAATAAATAGTTTTTCCGCTGCTTTTGTAAAGCTCTGCTCTTCAACAACAGCCACAAAATACCGTAAATGTCTTAGTTCCATAAGGCTTCCATACCTTTAAGATATAAAAAAATGCAAATTCAGTCTTAGACACAGTTTAACCATTCTTTTAAGGTATATACAAGCAACAAACCGATGAAGTGATGAATTGCTTTGTGAAAAAGCCTTCTTGCCAATCTTCCAGTGATTCATCTTCATCAATTCACGGTTAAACACCCAGCGCGCTCATGCGCTTCATTGACAATATTAGGATATCAAGACCTTTTAGATCGTAGCTAAGGCCTTGGTGACTTCCACACTTTTGGAAAGTCGGAGAACGGACATGCCACGTATTCCTGTAATCAATACTAGCCATCTTGACCGTATTGATGAATTACTTGTAGATAATATCGATACAGGTGAATTTAAACTTCATCGCTCAGTGTTTACTGACGAAGCCCTATTTGACCTTGAAATGAAATATATCTTCGAAGGTAATTGGGTTTACTTAGCACACGAAAGCCAAATTCCAAATAATAATGACTACTACACCACTCACATTGGTCGTCAGCCAGTCATTATTGCCCGCAACCGTAACGGCGAATTGAATGCCATGATCAATGCGTGTTCACACCGCGGAGCACAACTTTGCCGTCACAAGCGTGGTAACAAAGCAACATATACCTGCCCTTTCCATGGTTGGACTTTTAACAACTCAGGCAAACTTCTAAAAGTTAAAGATCCAAGCGAAGCTGGTTACTCTGACTGTTTTAATCAAGACGGCTCACATGACCTTAAAAAAGTTGCTCGCTTCGAGAACTACAAAGGCTTCTTGTTTGGCAGCTTAAATCCAGATGTTCCTTCACTTGAAGAATTCTTGGGTGAAACCACCAAAATCATCGACATGATTGTTGATCAGTCCGAACATGGTTTGGAAGTTTTACGGGGTTCATCAACCTACACTTACGAAGGTAACTGGAAACTCACCGCTGAAAATGGTGCCGATGGTTACCACGTTTCTGCTGTTCACTGGAACTATGCAGCAACGACTCAACACCGTAAAGAAACTCAAGCTGCCGATAACATTCGCGCGATGAGTGCAGGTTCTTGGGGTAAACAAGGCGGTGGCTCGTATGGCTTTGAAAATGGCCACATGTTGCTTTGGACACAATGGGCAAACCCAGAAGACCGTCCAAACTTCCCGAAAGCAGACGAATACACCGAAAAATACGGTGAAGCAATGTCGAAATGGATGATCGAGCGTTCACGTAACTTGTGTCTCTATCCAAATGTGTATTTGATGGATCAGTTCGGTTCGCAAATTCGTGTACTTCGCCCACTTTCTGTCAATAGAACCGAAGTCACCATTTACTGTATCGCGCCTAAAGGCGAAGCACCTGAAGCTCGTGCACGTCGTATCCGTCAATATGAAGATTTCTTTAATGCCTCAGGCATGGCAACACCAGATGATTTAGAAGAATTCCGTGCTTGTCAGGCAGGTTATGCAGGTATTGCACTTGAATGGAATGACATGTGCCGTGGTTCAAAACACTGGATTTATGGACCAGATGATGCAGCAAACGAAATTGGTTTAAAACCAATGTTAAGTGGTATCAAAACTGAAGATGAAGGTCTTTATCTTGCCCAACATCAATATTGGTTAGAAACCATGAAACACGCAATTGCATCAGAGAAAGAAATTGCTGATCAGGGAGAAACAGCATGAGCGCTCAAGACAAAGCAACTTTAGAAAATATTGCTCAGTTTCTCTATCGTGAAGCTCGCTTTTTAGATGATGAACAATGGGATGACTGGATTGCATGCTACGCACCGGAAGCTTCTTTCTGGATGCCAGCTTGGGATGATGACGATAAATTAACTGAAGATCCACAATCTGAAATTTCACTTATTTATTACCCAGACCGTCAAGGTTTAGAAGATCGTGTGTTCCGTATTAAAACTGAGCGTTCATCTGCAACCATGCCGGACACACGCACAAGCCACAATATTGCCAACGTTGAAGTCGTCGAGCGCGACGGCGACAAAGTTACTGTTCGCTTTAACTGGAATACCTTGAGTTTCCGTTACAAGACAAATTACAGCTATTTCGGTATGTCACGTTATGTGATCGATTTTTCAGGTGATCAACCAAAAATCTTGAGTAAGTATGTCGTTTTAAAAAATGACTACATCAATCAAGTTATTGATATCTACCACCTTTAAGACATACCCCCTCAGTTAAACGGACTGTTGGCTGAGGGTAAAAGTTTCAAATATTTTGTAGGATACATGCCATGTCAAACCACAATGTTGCACTTCAATTTGAAGATGGTGTTACACGTTTCATTAACGTAGCTCAAGGCGAAACCTTATCTGACGCGGCCTATCGCCAAAAAATTAATATTCCTTTGGATTGCCGTGATGGTGCATGTGGAACTTGCCGCGCATTTTGCGAGTCAGGTCATTATGACATGCCAGAAGAAACCTATATTGAAGATGCATTAACACAAGAAGAAGCTGAGCAAGGCTATATTCTTGCTTGCCAATGCCGCCCAACTTCCGATGCGGTGTTCCAGATTCAAGCCTCGTCAGATGTCTGTAAAACAGAAATTCATAGCTTCCAAGGCACATTAGCTCGCGTGGAAAACCTATCAGATTCAACCATCACTTTTGACATTCAACTTGATGAAGGCCAACCGGATATTCATTTCCTTGCAGGTCAGTATGTGAATGTTGCAATTCCAGAAACTGGTGAAACCCGTTCATATTCATTTAGCTCAAAACCGGGCAACCGCTTAACGGGCTTTGTGGTTCGTAACGTACCGAATGGCAAAATGAGTGAATTCTTGAGTAAGAATGCTCAAGCTGGTGACAAAATGACATTTACCGGTCCGTTCGGTAGCTTCTATTTACGTAATGTAGCGCGTCCTGTGCTTATGCTGGCAGGCGGTACTGGCATTGCTCCATTTATGTCGATGTTACAAGTGCTTGAAGAAAAAGGTTCAGAACAGCCTGTTCGTTTAGTCTTTGGCGTAACCAATGATTTTGATTTGGTTGCCCTAGAAAAACTCAATGAGTTGCAGGCGAAATTCCCATGGTTCGAATATCGTACTGTAGTTGCAAGCCCTGAGAGTAACCATGAACGCAAAGGCTATGTAACTGGTCATATTGAAAGTGAATGGTTAAACGGTGGCGATGTTGATGTTTATCTATGTGGTCCAGTGCCAATGGTAGAGGCTGTACGTGGCTGGTTAGAAGCTGAAAATATCAAACCTGCTAATTTCTTGTTTGAAAAATTCTCTGCAAACTAATTCAAGGTGGAGAAGTTATCTATGTCAAACCGTCAAAGATTTACCGATAAAGTTGTGATTGTTACGGGTAGTGCCCAAGGTATAGGTCGTGGCGTGGCCCTGCAAGTCGCGACTGAAGGCGGACAAGTCGTCATGGCTGACCGCTCTGAATATGTTGAAGAAGTTCTCAAAGAAATTCAGAGTGCATATGGTGATGCTGTCACGATTAATGCTGACCTTGAAACCTATGCAGGCGCGCAAGCAGTAGTTGCAAAAGCGATTGAACGCTATGGTCGGGTAGATATCCTGATTAATAATGTGGGTGGCGCGATCTGGATGAAACCTTTTGAAGAGTTTTCCGAAGAAGAGATCATTAAGGAAGTGAATCGCTCATTGTTTCCAACTTTATGGTGCTGCCGCGCTGTGTTGCCCGCCATGATTAAGCAACAATCGGGTGTTATTGTAAATGTATCTTCAATTGCAACCCGTGGTATTAACCGTATTCCCTACTCGGCATCTAAAGGTGGTGTAAATGCTTTAACAGCATCTCTTGCTTTTGAACATGCCAAAGACGGAATTCGAGTCAATGCCGTTGCGACGGGTGGAACCGAAGCACCGCCTCGCAAAGTACCGCGTAACGCCAACCCATTAAGTCAAAATGAAAAAGACTGGATGCAGCAAGTGGTTGATCAAACAATAGATCGAACATTTATGGACCGTTATGGCACAATTCAAGAACAAGTGAATGCAATTTTATTTCTTGCATCAGACGAAGCATCGTATATGACTGGATCGGTTATTTCGGTCGGAGGTGGAGATCAGGGTTAACCCTGATCTTTTTATATGATTGGGTAAATAACATGATTTGCATGGAGGCAATCGCACATGGCAACCCTGTTAAAGACATTAAAAAATGACTGGTCCATATCAGCAACAGTTGCTGGCTTTCTTGCGGTTTTAATTTCTTACTCAGGCCCACTGATTATTTTCTTTCAAGCTGCTCAGCGTGCCCATGTGTCCACCGATATGATGGTGTCATGGATTTGGGGAATTTCAATTGGTGCCGCTGTTTCAGGTATTTATCTTTCAATTAAATATAAAACTCCTGTCATTACCGCATGGTCTGCCCCGGGCACTGCCCTGTTAGTGACTCTATTTCCACATATCTCATTGAATGAAGCGGTAGCTGCTTATATTACTTCTGCTATCGTTATTTTTTTAATTGGCGTTACAGGTTACTTCGACAAATTACTTAAATGGATTCCGCAAGATGTCGCAGCAGGCATGATGGCTGGTATTCTTTTTCAATTTGGTATTGGCCTATTTACCGCATCTGATAGCATGCCCTTTATTGTCTTTAGCATGCTCATTGTCTTTTTAATTGCCAAACGTTTAATGCCACGCTACACCATGATTTGGGTATTAGCTGCCGGAGTTTTATTAAGCCTCATTTTAGGAAAAATGAATCCTGTTGATGTGAGTTTTAGTTTAGCGATTCCGCAGTGGATTAGCCCAGAGTGGACATGGAACTCAACTCTTAACCTTGCCGTTCCTCTCATTTTAGTCAGTCTAACCGGCCAATTTTTACCGGGTATGGCGATTATGAAACTCAGCGGTTACGACACGCCAGCCAAACCGATTATTAGCGTTACCAGTATTGCCTCTTTAGCTGTCGCTTGCGTAGGTGGTATTACCATTGTGCTTGCATCAATTACCGCTGCTTTATGTATGGGTAAAGACGCTCATGAACTTAAAGAAAAACGATATATTGCGGGTATCGCTAATGGAATTTTTTATATTTTAGGGGGCTTATTTGCTGGCAGTATTGTCATGCTATTTAGCTTACTTCCTAAAGAGTTGGTTGCAGCACTGGCAGGTTTAGCCTTGCTTGGAGCGATTGCCACCAATATTTCTGTTGCTATGAGAAATGATAGTCAACGCGATGCTGCGCTTATAACTTTTTTAGCTACGGCATCAGGCATGCATTTTCTTGGATTAAGCTCAGTGTTTTGGGGTATTTGCATTGGTGTAATTGCCCATTTCATTCTCACACCACGATCAACTCCAGCCACAAATTAAGTTTTTTATCTAAACACTCCAACCAAAATAAAGCCTTAATCGCCAAGTCAGGATGCAAATAATTTGCTAACCCTGATTTGGCGATTTTTATTTAATATCAATTAAATTTCATTTTCAAAGATCAATTTCTAAAATAATTAAATAATAGACTTTAATCTCCTATCTTAATATTTTCATTCCAATTAATAATATAAATTTAGCTCTATTTTTATCAGTGATTCTTAGCAAGAAAATCAAGAATAAAACACCAATAAAAACATTGAAATTCTCATCATATAATATTTACCATCATTTAATACAGATAATAAAAACCACTTCAATAATCAAAATAAATTCATATTTTTCAAATAATTAAATTAATAAAAAACACAATACCTTAAAGACATAAAGATATATCAATTAGGTTTTTGACTCTAAGTCAATAACAAAATAGTTTATTAAAAAATAACGCGATACTTCACAAATTGGAGGTGAAGAAAATGGATACGAGCAAGGTTAATATTAATGAGCTAATTGATAAAGCCAGTTTTACTTCTTTTCATTGGAAAGTTTTAATCTGGTGCTTACTTATTATTATTTTTGATGGATATGATTTAGTCATTTATGGAGTAGCACTCCCTTTATTAATGCAACAATGGTCATTAACTGCGGTAGAAGCAGGTTTGCTGGCAAGCGCGGCTCTATTTGGCATGATGTTTGGTGCCATGATTTTCGGCACACTTTCGGACAAACTCGGGCGTAAAAAAACCATCCTGATTTGTGTGACTTTATTTAGCGGATTTACCTTTATCGGTGCTTTTGCCAAAGGACCAACTGAATTTGCAATTTTGCGCTTTATTGCTGGCCTTGGTATTGGTGGCGTTATGCCAAACGTGGTCGCACTCATGACCGAATATGCGCCTAAAAAAATTCGTAGTACATTGGTCGCAATCATGTTTAGTGGTTACGCAATTGGTGGCATGACATCTGCCCTACTCGGTGCATGGCTCGTTAAGGATATGGGCTGGCAAATCATGTTTTTACTTGCAGGTATTCCACTACTATTACTCCCACTGATCTGGAAGTTTTTACCAGAGTCTCTCGCATTTTTAGTGAAATCTAATCAGAGTGAACAGGCTAAAAGTATTGTCAGCAAAATTGCACCTCAAACTCAGGTAAATGCCAATACACAACTGGTGTTAAACGAAAGCACAACAACTGAAGCACCTGTCCGTGCGCTTTTCCAACAAGGCCGTACCTTCAGCACATTTATGTTCTGGATTGCTTTCTTTATGTGCTTACTCATGGTGTATGCCTTAGGAAGCTGGTTACCTAAACTTATGCTGCAAGCGGGCTATTCGCTAGGTGCGAGCATGTTGTTCCTGTTCGCACTTAACATCGGTGGCATGGTCGGTGCTATTGGTGGCGGTGCTTTAGCAGACAGATTCCATTTAAAGCCTGTTATTACCATCATGTTTATTGTTGGGTCAGCAGCTTTAATTTTACTTGGCATCAATAGTCCGCAATTTATTTTATATAGCCTGATTGCCATTGCTGGCGCTGCCACAATTGGCTCGCAAATCTTACTCTACACATTTGTTGCGCAGTTCTACCCGACAGCACTCCGCTCAACTGGCATGGGCTGGGCATCTGGAATTGGTCGTATTGGCGCGATTATCGGCCCCGTTTTAACTGGAGCTCTACTTACATTTGAGCTTCCTCACCAAATGAATTTCTTAGCAATTGCAATTCCGGGTGTGATTGCTGCACTTGCAATATTTATGGTCAATCTAAAAGCCTCTGTTGCCGCACAAACGCCATCAACATTTAACACTCAAAACACGCTTACCCAGCAGTAAACATACATGCGCCTAGGACTGGCGCATAGATTTTGGAAATGGATTATGGAATTATTACATCGCTTTAAGCCACATGCTTTAACCTTTGCAACCTTAGTATTGATGTGTGGCAATTCATTCGCTGCAAATCCAAATCAGCAGGCTGAAGATGAATGGAAATTCACTTTAAAGAATGCCTACATCAACCGTAATTTTGATAATGATGCGCTCAAAGATACCGGCAGTTGGTCTCAGGCAGCATCGTTATTTTATAAATCGAAAATGCATGACACTCCGCTGCAAATTGCAGACAAACCTATTACGATTGGTGCAGATGCTTCCGTTCAATACGCCGTGCGCCTAAGTTCGGACAAACATGTCGCAGACACAGTTTTACCTTTTAACAAAGACACTCAGTCACAAGCATCAGACTTTTTAAAATACGGGGCGACATTAAAATTAGGTTATGACAAAACGCTTTTGAGTGTGGGTGAGCTTTGGCTAGACCTGCCTGTAACCGCTGTCGATGCCAGCCGTCAGTTGCTTGCTTCATATTGGGGAACCAATTTAAAGTCGCAACTTTCGGATCAGCTTTATGCCGAAATTGGTCGAGTCGAAAAAGTATCGCCACGAAATGAAGAGGACTTTAAAAAGTTTTCGTTCACGGCAAATGGAATTACCAAAGAATCGGATGGTTTAAATTATATTGATCTGCGCTATCAATTTACACCTTCACTCAAGGGCGAATATTACTTTGGTAATTTAGAAGATCTCTATAACAAACACTATGTAGGGCTTGAGCATAATTGGAAACAGCCTAATTTTTCCCTCACTTCTAAGTTTAAATACTTCAATGCAAAAGATGATGGCAATACTTTTGATATCGATGCACAAAACATTGGAGTACTAGAAACGCTTAAAGTGAAAAACCATACCTTTGGTTTAGGATACCAACAAATTATTGGCGAATCGGCTTACCCATTACCAGATGGTTTCTTACCAGAGACCTATTTCATTAACTGGAATACCACGGGATTCTTTAAAGAAGATGAAAAGTCTTACCATGTCATGTACGGCTATGACTTTAAAGACTATGTACCTGGTTTAAACGCAATGGTGAAATATGTGTACGGCCATGATTTTAAAGCAGCCAATGGCGAGAAAAATCATGAAACTGAGTCGAATGTCATTCTGAACTATGCATTTCAGCAACAGTACTTAAAGGGCGTTGCCCTGCAATACATTCGCATTGATTACAACGTAAAACATGGCAATGATTTTGGTGAAGACCGCTTGTTTGTAAACTATACCAAAAAGTTTTAATAACTTTTAATTCAATCTAAGCGGGCCAATTTTGGTTCGCTTTTTTATATTATTTCACTCATAAAAAAACGCCCTTACGAGCGTTTTTAATTAATCTAGCAACTTAAGCAACGTGCTTTTGTACAACAATCGAACCTACTGAATAGCCTGCGCCGAAAGATGAAATCACGCCATACTCGCCATCATTCACTTCATGCCCTGTACGGTGCAAAGCAATAATCACACCTGCTGAAGAGGTATTGGCAAATTCATCTAAAATAATTGGTGCACGGCTTAGATCTGCATCTTTACCAGCAACATATTTCAAGATTAATTCATTCATGTTGGCATTGGCTTGGTGTAACCAGAAACGCTTAATATCGTTTGCAGTTAACTGCATTTTTTCCAACTGTGCATTAATGATTTTTGCCACCAATGGACAAACATCTTTAAATACTTTGCGGCCATCTTGACGGAATAATTTGTCGTCAACGATCGCATCTTCGCTACGGTTTAAGAAGCCGAAATTATTACGAATGTTGTTTGAAAATTGAGTAAATAGATGAATATCTAAAATTTCAAAACCAGTTTTAGTCGTAGTCTCTTCAATAATAGAAGCAGTTGCAACATCACCAAAAATGAAGTGACAATCACGGTTACGGTAATCTAGGTGACCAGAGGTAATCTCAACATTCACTAATAAAACACGGCGAGCGCCTGAACGAATTGCATCTGCCGCTTGTTTCAAACCAAAAGTAGCAGCTGAGCATGCAACATTCATGTCATATGCATAACCTTGAATACCTAGCGCCGACTGGATTTCAATCGCGACTGCCGGATAAGCACGCTGCATGTTTGAACATGCCAAAATTACGACATCAATATCTTCAGCAGTAACCCCTGCATTTTCCATTGCTTGTTTAGCCGCAATAACGCCCCATTCGGCCTGAAGAGACAGCTCATCATTTGAACGCTCAGACAAACGAGGACGTAAACGAGTCGGATCGAGAATTCCTGATTTTTCGATTACGTAACGGCTTTTAATACCAGAAGCTTTTTCAATAAATTCAGCACTTGAACCACGTAACTCTTCAAGTTCACCAGATGCAATTTTCTCTGCATTGTCTTGGTTATATTGTTCCACATAAGCATTTAAACTGACGGCCAGTTCTTCATTAGAAATGGTTTCTGTTGGATGAAATAGCCCAGTACCTGTAATACGAATGCCCATGTAAAACTCCTAAAAAAATGAAAAGGGTCTGTTAATCTTTCATTTATAAATTGCGTTGTTCGCTAAAAACAACATAAACAGACCCATATCTATTTTAACTGATTCCCAAACGATCCCATAACTTTTGCAGTCGAGTTGGTGAAATAGGCATCTTGGTTTTCATCGGTTGGGAAAATAAAGAAATGCGAAACTCTTCCAACATCAAATACAATTCTTTGACTTTAGGATCATTTTTCAATTTAAACACCTTGTCCATCCATGGATCGACATCGTCAATTGCTGCATGATCTCGCTGTAGATTATTGGGCAATCGGTCTAAACGCAATAGCAGCGCTTTCAAATAACGCGGGTATTCCTGCCAAAGATCGACAGGCTGGCAATAAACAAAATTGCCAAGTGACATTAAATCTAGCTGATCTTCAATATCATCAATACTTCGCCCAAATATCTCTGGATCAAGCACCAAAAGCTGACGGCGAATTTGCTGCCATTGAATATAAATCTCGCTCAATTGCTCAAGAGCCTGCTGACCATAACTCAAAAATTGCTTTTTGACCTGTTCTAGCAGTTTATTAAATTCATCTGCATTAATTGGCAGAGTTGTAATTGCCATTTGTAAAGTTGCATAGACCAACATCTGCTCAAGTTTAGCTTTATCGCCCAAAGGTGAGTAAGCTAAAGCAAGCGGTTTTGAAATCTGCTTTTTCAATTGACGAACCAAGTCACCAAGTTGCATGTGTACCAGACGGATAATACCTTCACGATGCTGTTTAATGGCTTCAGCCTGATCATTAAAGGTTTGTATGACAATACCAGAATCATCTTTAGCATCAGTTTCAGCAAAAGCTTTGGTCGGCACTAAAGCCTGATATTGTTTCACAACAACACCTGTGACCTTGTGTGAAGCCTCAAAAGTAAAGTTGTCAGGGAAGTTTTTAAACTCACCTTTTTGCTGTTTTACTGGACGATGCGTTTCCACACGACAACGTGCTTTTAGCTCTGGCAGATCACGACCTTTGGCAATCAATTTACCTTTTTCATCAATGACTTTAATGAACGGTACCAAATATGGGTCAATGCGTTCAAACGAGAAATCTTTATCTGTAATTTGCTCGCCACGTAAGGCAAAAGCTAAATAACTAAAAATATGTTCGCTTAAATGTACTGCATCAATACCCTGCATGAGCTTACGAGCTGTATCAGGAATAGGCACCACATTACGACGCTTGTCTTTAGGTAACGCTTTGAGTAAAGCCTCAATTAAGTCTTGGCGCCAGCCCGGAATTCCCCATGACCAGATATTTTCATCAACTTGAGGTAGTGCCTGAACAGGAATCTGAACAGTTGCGCCATCTTCGTCATGGCTTGGGTCAAAATGATATGTCGTCGCTAAACGTAGCTGCCCATTATGCAGATGATCTGGAAATTGCTGCGTTGTTGGTCGATCATTGAGCCAAAGCGCATCATCCTCAACAAATAAATAACGTGGATTATTTGCTTCTACGGTCGCTCGCCAGTCTTCAAAACTACGACGGCTTGCAATTTCTTCGGGAATTTTAGAGGCATAGAACTGATAAATTGTTTCTTCATCAACCACTAAATCACGACGACGCAATTTATCTTCAACTCGCTCTACTTCTTCAAGCTTAAGTAAGTTGTGTTTTAAAAATGGTGGAACCGTACCCAAATTACCTGTAGTTAATCCATCACGTAAGAAAATCTCATGTGCAGCAGGTTGATCAACTTTTTCAAAATTAATTAACCGTTTTGGCTCAATAATTAAACCAAACAAAGAAATTTGCGCGTAGGCATTTACAATACCGGCTTTTTTAGACCAATGCGGTTCAAAATAGTGATATTTCAACAAGTCACGTGCAGCGAGCAAAATCCACTCAGGATCAATTTTGGCCAAAGTACGTAAATATACCTGCGACGTTTCGACCATTTCGAAAGCCATCACCCACGAGGTATTGGTTTTGTGCAGAGTACTTGCCGGAAAAACTTTTGCCTTTTGCTGACGCACTGCCATAAAGGTATTGCGTTCATCTGTTTTATTGGCAATGAAAGAAAGTAACCCTGTCAGCAACGCACGATGCAAATTTTCATAATTTGCATCTTTTTCATTAAAGCTGAGTTTTAAACCTTCTGCTAATTCAACTAATTGCTGATGCGTTTGTTTCCACTCACGTAAACGCAACCAACTTAAAAAATTCTCCTTAGCAAACTGACGTCGTTTATTTTCAGACATACTTACTTCACCTTTAGGATTTAAAGTATCCCAAAGTTTCAAATAAAACAGAAAATCTGAATCTGCTTCTTTGAACAATGCATGCTTTTGGTCAGCCTGCATTTGTTTGTCTGCTGGGCGTTCACGAGGATCTTGAACCGCTAAAGCACTCACCACAATCAAGATTTCTTTGAGTACACCAAAATGTGCACCACCAATAATCATACGCGCTAAACGTGGGTCAATCGGCATACGTGCCATCATTTGCCCGACTTTGGTTAGCTCATTTTTCTTCTCATTCATTGCCCCTAACTCAATCAAGAGCTTTCGACCATCGTTTACAAGACGGAAATCTGGCGGTTCAATAAAATCGAAGTTTTCTAACTCACCTAAGCCCAAACTTTGCATTTGCAAAATAACGGAAGCTAAATTAGTTCGTTTAATTTCCGGTTCGGTGAATTCTGGACGGCTTAAAAAGTCTTCTTCGCTGTATAAACGAATACAGACACCGGCAGCAATACGACCGCAACGCCCTTTACGCTGATTGGCAGCAGCTTGGGAAATGGCTTCAATCGGTAAGCGTTGTACACGTGATCGATAGTTATAACGAGAAATACGAGCAAAACCGCTATCGATTACATAGCGAATATTTGGAACAGTAAGCGCTGTTTCGGCTACGTTGGTCGCAATAATAATACGACGACCTTTACCGCCTGGACTGAAAATCTTTTGTTGTTCAGAAACAGCTAAACGCGCATATAGAGGTAAAATTTCGGTATGTCTTGGCCCGTACTTTTGCAAGGTTTCCTGTAATTCACGAATTTCTTGCTCTGTGCTTGAGAAAATCAGAATATCGGCATGTTCAGGATGACCTTTTGCTTCGGCATCGGCAAAACATTCTTCAACCGCTTGTACCACTGCACGTGGTAGATTTTCTTCAAAATCATCAAACTCATCGTCGTCACTTCCGCCAATATTCATCTCTGAAATTGGACGATAAAGCACTTCAACAGGATAACTACGCCCTTCAACTTCAAAAATTGGTGCGTCATTAAAGTAATTACTAAAACGATTTACATCTAAAGTTGCAGAAGTCACGATAACTTTAAGGTCTGGGCGTTTTGGCAGTAACTGCTTTAAATAGCCCATAATAAAGTCGATATTGAGTGAGCGTTCATGCGCCTCATCAATAATGATCGTGTCATATTTAGACAAGAAACGATCATTGCCTAACTCGGCAAGTAAAATACCGTCGGTCATTAACCGAACAATCGAATCTTGCGAACCTTGTTCATTAAATCGGATTTTAAAACCAATCGACTCGCCAAGCTTTTCGCCGACTTCTTCTGCAATACGCTGCGACACACTACGGGCAGCTAAACGGCGTGGCTGTGTATGACCAATCATACCTGTTAAGCCACGACCTGCTAACATTGCAATTTGGGGAAGCTGAGTGGTTTTACCGGAACCTGTTTCACCTGCCACAATAATGACCTGATGCTTTTGAATTGCATCAATTAGGCGGTCAGCATATTGAGAAACCGGTAGTTCCTGATTTAGTTTAATTTCAGGTAAACGTGCAAAGCGCTGTCTTACTTTGGCATTAGATTGTTCAAATAATTTTTCAATCTCTGCTGTATTGGCTTTTTTATCTTTACGTAAACGATTTAAACGGTGACGATCTCTTGCCATCACCCACTGATCTATATTTAAACCATTCTGCACAAACAAACTTTCCTGAAAATACAACAATCCGCTATTTTACGCTTTAATGTGCATAAGGTAAAACAATTGGTTTTTGATATATTTTTAATTTTTTTACATTTTACCCTTGAATTCTCACTAACGAGACTTCATGTTGTTAGGCAAGTTTCTTTTACTATAACTGTCATTTGATTTACATGTTTTTGCAGTCAAATCGAGTACAGTATTTGGGGACTTAAAAATCGCAAATTTATCACTTATTCAATTTTCCGATTTTAGTCATGTAAAAATACTATTTCCCCAATAAAGAATTTTTATTTATTCTACATCTCGTAAACAAGTTTAAATATAAACCTCAATCATGGAGACAATGATGAGCTTGATTAATACTGAAGTTAAACCATTCCAAGCAACTGCTTACCACAACGGCCAATTTGTTGAAGTTAACGAAACTAACCTTAAAGGTAAGTGGTCTGTTGTATTCTTCTATCCAGCTGACTTCACTTTCGTTTGTCCAACTGAACTTGGTGACTTAGCGGACAACTACGCTGAATTCCAAAAACTTGGTGTTGAAATTTATGCTGTATCTACTGATACACACTTCACGCACAAAGCTTGGCACGACACTTCTGAAGAAATCAAAAAAATTCAATATCCATTAGTTGGTGACCCAACTTGGACTCTTTCTAAAAACTTCGACGTTCTTATCGAATCTGAAGGCTTAGCTGACCGCGGTACTTTCGTTATCGATCCAGAAGGTAAAATCCAAATCGTTGAACTTAACGCTGGCGGTATCGGCCGTGATGCGTCTGAACTTCTTCGTAAAGTAAAAGCTGCTCAATACGTACACGCTCACCCAGGTGAAGTTTGCCCAGCTAAATGGAAAGAAGGCGAAGCAACTCTTGCTCCATCTATCGACCTAGTTGGTAAAATCTAATTTTTTAGATTAGACCAATACGTCTGAGACCACCCTTTTTAGGGTGGTTTTTTTATTGGTTATTTTTATAAATCTAAGCCCTACTCCACACCAAAATTTTATAGCTAATTTTTTACAATTCTTATACTTATAAATTTATAGCAATATTCATTTATGAATTGTCAGCCTGCTTAACTTAGAGTACTGTCAAATGATGAAACAAAAGAGTTTTATATATGTATTAAAAGATCAAACAAAAGTAGGAGTAGTTATATGGAAAAATCTGTTGTTGTAACCTCTTGGAAATATGATGTTTCTTCACGCTATTTAAAAATTTTCTATAGCAATGGCTCAGGTGAGCTCTACCATCCAGTTCCAGAGTTTATCTACAATAATTTGTTACGTACCAATGATAAAACTGCATTTGTTCACAAATATCTTGAGTTTGATCTGCATTTTAACAGACTCCGTATTTCTGCTTAATCATAAAAAATCAGCCCGCTGGGGCTGATCTGTTTTATATCTTTTGGCTATTAAGCCGCGTTATTTTGCTCAATATATTTCTCTAGCATTTTTTCCTTCACATCAACATGCATATTGATTTTACTGAGGTCGCCCTTATAGTGCTCGACAACACGATCATCCATAATTTTTGACCACCAAGATGGAATAAATGCAGGCAAAATCATTGCACCATAACCTGCTGGTAATTGCGGCGCATCTTCAAAGTGACGTAAGGTCTGAAAGCTGCGAGTGGGATTGGCATGATGATCTGAATGGCGTTGTAATTGATACAAGAACAAATTGGTCACCACATTATTATTGTTCCAGCTATGCTCTGGTAAAGTACGTTCATATTGGCCATTTTCTTTCTTTGCACGCTTTAAACCATAATGTTCAATATAATTCACCGATTCAAACAAAGTTACTGCATAAGCGGCTTGAGTAACTTGAAATGGGATGGAACGCGTACCAAATTTCGCAAACATGGCTGCATGGTACACAGCAGACATCGCCCAACCATGAATCAGCTCATTTTCCTTACAGAAGAAAGGCAATTTCTTACGTTCTAAACGATTCTTTTCAATTTCGATTGCCGATTTAAAGCTACCAATTACGGTACGCGGCAAAAACTTCCAGAAGGTTTCACCAAATTGTGAAGATGCTGGGTCTTCGGGTGTCGCAACGCGACGGTGATGTCCATAAGGGTGTTCAATTCGGAAATGGTTATAACCCGATGGCGCTAAAGCTAAATGCGATAAATAATGTTCAAGCTGTCCATTCTTGTGGCTAAGTTCATGGGCAGTATTAATAGCAATTCCATTGACCATTCCCACCAAAGTTCCCAGTAAAACCTGATCAGCAAGAGGTATATTTTTACGACTGGCTAAATATGCCCCATAGATATTGGTCGCGTATTGCAGAGGAATAAAAAGTTTAACAATACGAGCGTAATACGGATCAGCTTCTAAATCGGCGATTGCATCTAATGGCGGATTTTCTGTGTCTTCCCCAATCAATTTATCCAATGCAGGAATAACACCATGAATAAATAATGGCCCAAATGAAGCGAAGAACTTTTTAGTTTTTTTAGGACCAAATTGATAGCCCGCTAGGCCACCCATTGCAATGGTCGGTACAGCCAAACCCAATAGCCATAAATGACGTTTTTTATCTTTAAATGTTGTTGTCGCTTGCTCGACATCCAGTTGAGTATGCATATTCATTAGAAACTCCAATCAAACACAAAATGCTTTGCTTGAATTGATTGTGTTCCTTCATAGCTTCTCTATATTATCATTTCAAGACTTGCTATTATCATTTTAAGACTTTACTGAGTTTTTCTTGTGCAGAAGCAACAGATCCCTGTTATTCCATCACGTTATTATTTACGGCTGATTGAAATTTTAATCAGCACACATCAATACGATAATGATTTGTTGGTGGTGTTGCAGCAAGAACTGGCAAAAACAGAATTATTATCGATTCAACAAATTGAACAATTCATTGAGATTGGTTTGAGTCTGCCCAATACTCAAGATTTGGCCTTTGAACTGGGTAAAAATATAAAACTCAGCTCACATAGTCTAGTGGGCTATGCGCTAATGACTAGTCCTAATTTGGAACATGCACTTAGGCTGATTGCACAATATTTTAGACTGATTATGCCGAGTTTTAAGCTAAGTATTGGATTTCCAACCAATCAGCAAAAGGTTGAACTATTATTCGAACCGATTTTGCAGATGAATAAGCAATGTTTGGCCTTTCATATTGAAGCGATTACCGTGGCGTTTTACTACAGCCTGTTAGAATTGGCAGGTCAGCAATTACAACGCTACCAAGTATATTTGAGTGTTCCAGAGCCGAGCTATCAAGAACGTTACGTATCCTTAGTGAAAGCCAATTTCCACTTTAACTATACGTGGCTTTCGGGTATACGCGTGGTGATTGATCAGCAACAATTGGCACTGCCCTTGCCTTTAGCTGACGCGCATAGTTTAAAAATAGTTGAGCAACGCTGTCAGGAACAAATCCAAAAGATCTATCATCAAGGTGAAATTGTGGAATGGGTCAGCATGATGCTACGACAAGCCAATCAAGTCCCAACCCTAATGGAATGTGCCAAAGTCTTAAACATTTCTACCAAAACGTTGCAACGCTATTTGCAGCAACAAGGTGTTGAATTTCATGCTTTAAAGCAGCAGATCAGCACTGAACGTGCCATTGATTTATTAGAGAATTCTGCCTTTACCATTACCCATATTGCCTATGAGCTGGGGTATTCCAATCCTGCCAATTTCACCCGTGCATTTAATAAAGTACAGGGCTGTAGTCCGCAAGCTTATCGGCAAGAATATCTAAAGAAAGTGAACCTACTTTAGAATCACCATACATAAACCAGCGCCTACCGGCAAAATACTGCTCATAAAGTTTTGATCATTTTTAATTAGTTCCAGAAATGATTTTACTTCGGCAGCATGTGAAATGACGTTATCAATAATGAGTACGCCACCTTTTGGCTTGATCAGACGTTTTAAATCTGGCCAATAATTCTCATAAGCATGACGCTCAGCATCTAACAAAATAAAATCAAACGTTTCCTGCGCTTCTTTTAAATAATCAGCTGCATCGCCTACCCAAAATTGAACGATTTCACTAAGCTCTAACTCAGCAACATAGCGTTTCGCCTCATCACTTCGCTTTGCATCAATTTCAACTGTAGTCACCTGCCCACCAGTTGCCTGAGCGGCTTCAGCTAGCCATAAAGTTGAGTAACCCGTTGACGTACCGATTTCTAAAATAGCCTTGGCTTGCTGCATACGAATAAATTGCGACAATAGTTTTGCAGACTCAGCCTCAATATTGCGATAACGCAGCAAGCGATCTGCCTGCTGGGCATCATGCCGTTTAAAGGTGTCATATAAATCTGCAACTCTTTGTAAGAAAAAAGTATTTGGCATCTATTCACCCTTTAAACTCGTTATTTTATATGACAGCCATTTAAGTTAAGTGCTTTGAATTAACTTAAACCGCGGTACGATACTTCCATCAGCCACTTGAACCGTTTCAGTAAACATATCTAGTGGACGCACCCAAGTTGAATAGTCACCATAAAGACACTGATAAACGACTAGCTCCTCTTCAGTCTCACTGTGTTTTGCCACAGAAAAAACTTGATAGAGATTACCTTTATAATGCTGATAAATGCCGCGTTGCAATGACATGAAAGTACCTTTTAATGTTATGACATAAAATCTTTACAGCCATATAACATATATAAATTTTTAAATACTTTCACTTTAAAAGATAAAAAAGAGTAATAAAGGACACTTAAAGACAAATTACCGCTTTAAATTATTGATATTGTTTATGAGTACCACATTACATTCAAAAAACCGATTAAATCTATAAAAACATACTGTTTTACCTATTTTATGTTTTAACGTACTATGCATCTATTGAAAGAATTTGGATGCATTGGAGTAAAAACAGATGTTAGATCAAAACATTAAAACTCAATTAAAAGCTTAC
Organism: Acinetobacter sp. M5A5_2a; assembly: GCF_053345265.1. Lineage (NCBI taxonomy): Bacteria > Pseudomonadati > Pseudomonadota > Gammaproteobacteria > Moraxellales > Moraxellaceae > Acinetobacter > Acinetobacter sp. M5A5_2a. Next base: position 106,275 of record NZ_JBKEZV010000014.1, read on the forward strand.
CTAGAACGTTTAGAAAGTCCAATCGAATTAGTTGCTGCTTTGGATGAATCAGATAAAGCGGCTCAAATTAAAGAGCTAGTT
>NZ_JBKEZV010000015.1:0-96821 GCF_053345265.1 Acinetobacter sp. M5A5_2a
AATATTACAATATACAATACATAAGATTGCTCATGCCGCAGCTGGGTGTGCTGCCGCAGCTGCTACAAAAGCAAGCTGTGAAGCAGGCGCAATAGGAGCTGGAGTTGGTGAAATCGTTGCTAGTTTAATGCCTAAGCCTATCAATGGAATTGAATATAATGATGAGGAAAAAGTAAAAATTAAAAATATGGGGAAGGTCGTTGCTGGAGTAGTCTCTGCTTATGCTGGCTATGATGTAAATACAGCAGCCAATTCTGCTGATATAGCTATACAAAACAATTATTTAACACATTATAGTAAAGCGAAATTTGTTGCAGATTTAGGAAAGTGTAAAGTAACTTCATCAAATTGCGATAATATTATACAAAATTATCAGAATCTTTCGAAAACTAATGATATAGAACTCGCAACAGTTTGTAATAATGCGGCTCGAAGTCGAGATTGCAATAATATGCTACAAGCTGCCTTAGACTATGCAGGTAGTGACTTTAACAAAATTTATGGAATAAATTCTTCAGCAATGGTTAATTTAAAAGCTGATCAGATTCGGAGTAGAGAGCTCGTATTAAAAAATATATTTAAAGATACTAATAACTGGTATGGCATGATAAATGATATTGATTTAAGAGCTGATTTTTTCAGTGCCATGTATGCTAAAACGGGAGCTGAATGGTTTAGGGTTGCTAATGAAACCTCACGGAAAGCTATTGTTGGCCTAGGGGCGGAAGGAGAACTTTCTTCACTTACATTTAAAGCTGGAAATTTTATATCAACTACAAATGCTTATGATTGGCGAAGTGAAGCTGGAAAAGCATTAATGGAAGGTGGATTTAATAATTTTAAGAAACTTTATGATGGTAAAGTAACTGATGTAGTTGCTTGGAATATTAGTCAGATGCAACAAGAGCAAAAATTATTACAACCAATTCATGAAAAATACTTCTCTGATAAATCTTGGAAGCCGATGGTTTGGATTCCACAATTTTTTATGAATGTTAATTTACTTGATTATCGCAGTCGTATTGAATATGGATGTAGGAAAATGAATTATACTGCAGCTCAGGGATGTAAATCATAATGAATAAAAATATATCTTATCTGATTGTAAATAAAGTAATTCTTCAGAATTATTTTATAACTGGTTTTGTGTGGTCTTTTTTTACCTTCTTCAGCATTTTTACAGCTTTTGAATTTAATGAAAACTTATTTGTTGATTGTTTGGTAGTGTTTTTTAATTTTTATTTATCTTTTACAATAGTTTTTATATTTCTTAGTAATATTTTAGGGGAAGTGAATAATAAATATTTTAATATTTTAATATTAACGAGGGTGGTTTATTTTTTACTATTTTTTTATTACTTTGTTGTTGTAATAAGATATTCATTTTTTGATCTTAATGAAGGTTTTTATGGGTTTAGATTCTTATATGGTTTAATTGCACCTTTCTTTATTTTAAGCCCTTTATTTATTTTAAATGTAAGATTTAGGTTTAATTTTTTATTGTGTTTAATTTGTTGTTTTTTTGAAATTATTTTTTGTTTATTTTTGAATGTTTTTTCAGACCATATTTTCTTAAATAGGAGTTATTTTTTTTCTATAGTTATAAACTCATTATTTTTTTCAATAATTTTCCCTTATTTTTTTTCTTTTTTGAAAGGAATAGGAAGTCTAAAATTATCGAAAAAGAATACGTTATTTAATGTATTGTCTGGGATTTCATTATTTTTTGGATTAGTGTTTCTGATCTTTTTTTACTTATTTTTTTAGAATTTTAAGTTGTATAGATTTTGATTTAAATATTAAATAAGGATTATAAAAAAGCCTCATTACGAGGCTTTTTTATAATCCTTATTTAATATTAGGATCACCTTTTTTCAAGAAAAAGCGGATCGCTAATTTTTGTAGGAATGTTCCATAAGGAGGGTGGAAAAGTTGAGTCGGGAAAAACCGATGGCGTGTAAATACCGTTTTGGCATGAGAAAGTTCACGGAAACCTTCTTCACCATGATACGACCCCATGCCCGAGTTTCCGATACCACCAAAAGGAGCATCATGGTTAACTACATGCCAGCCCCAATCATTGATGGTTACACCACCCGAATGAGTTTCACGTAAAATACGATCACGTTCTACCGAACTATGTGTAAAGCAATAAAGTGCTAAAGGTCGTTCATCCGATTTCACATAGGTAATCGCATCATCTAAAGAATCATATGCCACCACGGGTAAAACAGGGCCAAAGAGCTCTTCTTTCATAATGCGCATGTCGGGAGTGCAGTTAAGCACAATCTGTACAGGCATTCTGCGGCCTTGTTGGTCAAAGCTATAAGTGTCACAAGGAATAATTCGCGCACCTTTTTCTTGTGCATCGTTCAAAATATCTTGAATACGTTTTAAATGACGGTCATTTACAATGGACGTGTAATTCTCATTGTTTGTGATGTTTTGACCAAACATTTGTATAAAGCTTGATTTTGCAGCATCCACAAATTCATCAATACTTTCTTTGGGAACCAACGCATAGTCAGGTGCTACACAAATTTGACCACTATTTGTTGCTTTACCATGCGTAATGCGTTTTGCAGCATCGGCAAGCGGGTAGTTGCGGCTTACAATTGCAGGTGATTTACCGCCTAATTCGAGTGTAACAGGTGTTAGATTTTCAGCTGCTGCTCGCATGACCACTTTGCCAATAGCTGGAGAGCCAGTAAATACAATATGGTTAAACGGCAAAGAGGTAAATCTTGCTGGGTCTGTAATTTCTTCACCAAAAACTGCGACTTCATCTTCATTAAAGACTTCGGCGAGCATACGTCGTAGCATTGCATTGGTATTCGGTGTAATTTCAGACAATTTAATCATGACTCGGTTGCCCGCAGCTAATGCGGCAATGAGCGGACCAAGTGCTAAATAAACTGGAAAGTTCCAAGGAACAATTACACCAACCACGCCTTTAGGTTGGTATTGCACACTTAAACGATTTGATAAAAATAAAAGTTCCGTACGGCGTTTACTTGGGCGCATCCAGCGGCGTAAGTGATGAATTGCATGATCAGCCTCTAACACAGAGCCAAGTAAATCTAATAGTTTAGATTCATCCAGTGATCTTGAACTAAAGTCAGCATTAATCGCAGCAGCTAAAGCATCTTGATAACGAATAATTTGTTTTTTGAGTTGATGCAGTTTTGTTCGGCGAGCCTCAAGGCTTGGGTAAGGGTCCGCTTCAAAATTAGCACGTTGTTTGGAAAAAATAAGTTCCATATGTTCGGTGGCAGAGCCGCTATATTCTTTTAAAGTGGAGTGTTCCATTTTTATTCCTTCCCATACTTTTGCTTATCATACTTTATGCTTGAAGCGTTGTATGGTCGATGTTAAATTGAGACAACAAGAGGTAGTTTAGTGCCATTATGCACGTCACTCTAGGGATGGTGTGAGTTAAATGGCTAATAATATTTATAAAAATACAAATCTTGTTATCGAAGGAAATTATGATAATACATCTTTTGGTTCGAATACATATTTGCTGGGGTTGACCAGTTTATTTGATGAAATGGGCTTGCAAGGCCATTCAATGTCAGATGTTCTATCTGGTACAAATATTTCACCAGATGCGATGAATCAACCCTCTTTATATATTTCTCAACTTCAAAAAATCCAGTTATTTCAAAATATTCAACGTTTATCTCATGATCCGTTAATTGGATTGCGTGCAGGACAAAAGCAGCGGCTGTCAGATTTTGGAGTGTATAGTTACGCACTCTATTCTTCGCGTAATTTTAGACAAGCGGTAGAGCTTGGCATTCGACATATTAAACTTGCTGGGCCTATTTTAAAGAAGTCTTTTTATATTCGAGAGGATGCTGCTGTTTTTGAAGGGCAAGATATTATTGCACTAGGTAAGCTTTTGCCTTTGGTGTGTGAATTTTGGTTTAGCTCAATGCAAACCTTAATTGAACGTGTGCTGGAAGGACCATTTCAAGCGAAGAAGCTTTTATTGCCATACCCAGCACCTGATTATGCAGAAGAATATGAAAAAGTTTTTCATTGTCCTGTTCAGTTTAATACTGGAATGATGCAATGGCACTTTGATTTAAAGTGGCTTGATGTACCTTGTCCAAATGCCAACCCGATTACCGCGGATATGTGTAACTTTTTGTGAGCGGATGTTAGGTACAGCTGAACTTGAAGAGCCTGAGTTGGTGAAAACGATTCGTTTAATATTATTGGATGGAACGGGGCTTTTTCCTTCAGTTCAAGAAATGGCTGAACGGTTACATATGTCAAAGCGTACCTTACATCGGCGTTTGGCGGGTTTTAGTCTGACTTATCAAGAATTATTAGATGAAACTCGGCGCCGTCTTACTGATGAATACTTGCGAGAAACAACTTTAACCATAGACAAAATTGCCGAGAGAATTGGCTTTTCAGATACTTCTAATTTTAGAAAAGCCTATCGACACTGGACAGGTATTTCACCAAATGAGTATCGATTACAGTATCAAAATTAGAATAAGATTTGCTTGCTACTTAAAGCAAGAGAATAACTTTTTTTGCAAAAATGGATTACAGAGCAAAATAGCAAATAAAATAATAAATATGCCGATCAGAGTAAACAGATCCGGTAATTCATGCCAAAAAACAAATCCCCAAATTCCTGCAAAAATAATGGCAATGTAGTTCATTGGGCCAATTTGTCCTGCTGGGGCTAAGCTATAGGCATAAGACATAAAAAGCTGACTAATGTTTGCTAAAAGTCCTGCGGCAATGAGCAGGCTTAATTCGTGCCAAGTGAAAATACGCCAATGCCAGAACATTGGAATAGAGGAAATTAAACTACCAAAAATACAGAAGTAAAAAACGATACGCTCAGGCGGCTCAGTACTGGTTAAAGCCCTTACAGTGACAAAAGCCATTGCTGATAAAAAGCAGGCGCCTAAACCAATAAAGGACAATACATTGAGTAGGCCTTGATCTGGTTTAGCAACAAATAAAACCCCAATTAACCCAATAACGGCGGCAAAAATCATCGATTTAGTAATTTTTTCTTTTAAGAAAAGCCATGCAATGAGTGGAATAAAGATTGGGGATGAGTAGCTAAAAACCATCGCATTTGATAGTTTTAAGTTCGCAATGGCATAGAAAAAACCATACATTGCAGCGAGCCCCACGACACTTCGCCAAGTATGCATCCAAAGCTTATCGGTCTTAACAAAGTCCAGCCCTTGCTTAAAGAGCATAGGAATAAAAATAAATAAACCCACTGCATTTCTAAAAAACACGACGGTCGCATTGTCTACCGTTTCTGAAGCAAAACGAATGCATACCCCCATAATGGAAAATAATAATGCTGATGTCATAAGACAAAGCAGTGCTTTTCCAAGTTGAGTTGAGGGTTTGGTTGAAGCAGTCTGATTTTGCATATCGAAATGAGTTTTTGGTTTTCGGTGTTATCTTAGCAGCGATGCAGGCATTGGATGAAATATCATTTGATAATGATTCAATAGTGATACTTAGCAAAATAAAAAAAGAGAGCCTATGTAAGCTCTCTTTTTATCTTATAGGGTGTTATTTACAGCTAAAGTTTTCAGCTTTTTCGCTATCACCCTGACCATTGTAGCGGGCAATTAGTGGGTAAGGGCAAAGTGGACGGCTACGGTCTGGCGCCCAGTCTTGTGGAAGTTCAGTATTCACTTGACCACTCGGGTTGCCAGCTCCACGTGCAGTTGCAATGATTTTGTCAGGTGCTTGCCCATATTCGACCCAGTTGACTAAAGCGGTTAAAGCATCAAATTGGTCGGTCGAAATGCCATCACGTGTATGGTTCATGCCAGGAACTCTAAAGAAACGTGCAAATTCAGGTGCTGTACCTTTTGCATCATTTTTATAGTGTTGTAGCAGTTGATCGTACCAATTTTGGGTGTCATCTACAGAGAAAACGCCGTCTGCTGTGCCTTGTACCACAATCATTTTTCCACCGTGATTACGGAGTTTATCCAGATTGAGTTCATCGGGTGGCATCATGAAAGACATAGAACTTTCGGCGTATACATCATTGGTCGCCGATAGTTTTAGATAATCAGTATCAAAATTATAGTTAAAGGCAAATTGTCTAGAATTTTGAACTACAGTTGGGTCTGGTGGAACCTGAAAAAGAATACCGACTGCAACAGGGTCACGCGCTGTTCCCACCGAAGATTCGAATTTCCAGCTTGCCCAGTTGCTTCCCACTAAACCGGGGTCGAAAGGCTGGGTTGCATAGAGGGCTTGTCCAGCCGAATTTACAGGACCGCGGTAAATGTTGGCTAATACATCAATTTGTTCGGTGCTTAGGCATGTGCCATCTCTTGTGCTTGAGCAAACAGGTACATCTTTGTGAATATCAAATGCAGTACGGCAAGCCTCAACATCTTGAACCAGTCCATCTGCAACACCGTCTAACGCATCGCATTGATCTAAAATCGCTTTTGCTAATACTTTACGCTCTGAAAGAGTGAGGGCTGTACTTAAGTCATTTTCGTCTGTTGCAACTCGACGAAGCTGTTGTGCTGTATAGAGTTGTGCTGCGGCTGCACGAGGCAAATGAAAACCGGGTGTACTTGCTAAAATTCCATCATATTGGTCGCCTAAACGGGTTGCCGCAATCATGGCGTGGCGTCCGCCATTTGAAGTGCCGCCTGCATAGGAGCGGTCTGGCAATTTACCATACGCTGTTTTAATTAGATTTTTTGCCATAGGCGTGAGTTTGGTAATCGCACCATAACCGTAGTTTATTCTGGCTTGAGGGTCTAAACCAAACATTGGATTTTGTGAGGCATTATGTCCTGCATCGGAAGAAATAACAGCGAAACCATCATGTAGGGCATTGGTAAGTGGACCACCGCTGCCGACCTGACCCGTTGCAGGAATTAAATTACCATCGGTTCCACCATTGCCTTGATAGAGAAAACGGCCGTTCCAATCAACAGGTAAGCGCATTTCAAAACCAATTTGATAGGTTTGTCCATCGACAGAGCTTATACGTTGGTCCATATAACCTTTGATCAAACAATGAGCACCAATTGGTTTGTTGGCTACCGTCAATGTACCTGCCTCTTGAAGCGTGGCTGAGCTAATGACGGTATTGTTGTATTGAAATCCGAGTAAGTCTGAACAGCTTCCTGTCATTTTTACGCCCACAGCAGGAGACAACTGAGGTGGTTTCGTTGTTGAGGGCGTAGTTGTGTCATCACTGTCACTTCCACAGCCTGCCAAAGAACCAAGCATGGCAAGTACTAAAGCGGAGTGGGTCAAAATTCGTTTATTGTTGGTGTAATTCATTTATTCATATCCTTATCGAATGAATGTTTGCAATTAATCTAAAACCAGAAAATTAGCTGTGCTTCGTGCAATCATTTTGTTGTTTTGCCAAGCTTCACTTTCGAGATTCAGTACAGTTTTGCCTTGTTTAATGAAACGGCATTTTGTAATGACTTCGCCCACAGCACAGGGTCTTAAAAAGTCCATCGTTAAGTTGATGGTGGTGGCTGGTTTACGGTCATTGGCGAGATATGCAAAAAGTCCCATCACGTCATCAAGCATGGCGCAGATCATGCCGCCTTCGACGGTGCCGCGTGGATTGGTAAAGCTTTCTAGCGCCGTGTAGTGGATGGCGAGCTCAGTGTTTTTTTCATTCCAATGGATATTGTGTCCACCCAAATGGTGGTGGATGGGCGGTAAGTGTTCTAAAGTTTTTTGATCCATAATGAATGGTCCATCCTTTTGTAAGTGTTATAAAAATTATTATTTCAGGGTATAGGCATCATAAATAACCGCTTTGCCCAAGCGCATTGCACTACCTACTGCAACGGTCTGGTTAAGCCATGCATATTTAGGTGAGCTGGTTTCAAACTGCATGGTAATTTTGAAATAGTAATTTTTCGGGTCGACATCTTTGCCTTGAGCAAGCTGTTTTAGTGTTTCTGCCGAGCCATGTCGGTAACCTTTGGTTTGAAGATAAATGAGTGCACCGTCATCGGTTTCTAACAAATATCGCGTATCAATAATTGCTAGTCCTTTGCTGTCGACAATCTGCCAATCTGCGCCATTATTTAAAATGCGGCCTTTAAGCGATTTTCCTTCAAATGTTCCACCTGTAATAGGAATAATTCGGCGTTTACCAGCATCACTGGTTGTGCCTAATTCCCAAACAGGCGCATTTAAATCCACACTAAATTTTGCTAAAGGCTCTAGCTGAATGGGCGGTGGGCTATATTGAGTTTCGGCATGAGTCAGGGCAATCAGACTCATTCCACAGAGTAGCGTTACAACTTTCTTCATGATGAATTTCCCGAAATAAAAAGAGGTTCTATGTGTAACTGAACCTCTTTTTTTGAATTATTTAAATTTCCATGTGTAATCAATGTTGATGCGGGTTTCGTTTACAGGCTTGATGTTTGCAGTGGAGAGCATGTTGTTGTCATACATTGCATAGCGCGCGCGTAGCCCGAGATTTTTTAACCAGCCACTTTGAACGGTGTAGCCTAAATCAAAGTCGGTTTCGCGTTCTTTTAGATTGGTGCCACCTAAGTTGGGTGCATAAATATTGTGACCTGTGGTGTAACGGGTCATGAAACGTAAACCTGGAACGTAATCTTTAAAGTCATATTCATAGCGGAAGCTATAGGCTTTTTCTTTTGGGTTTAAAAACTCGCCCGGCCATGTATCAATGAGTAGGCCTGTTTCACCTCCAGTCAAATACGGAAATGCAGTGTCGCCGTGATGTTGGAAGGTTCCAAAAATAAACTTATGGTTTTGATGTTTGAGTTCGAAATGAGCATGATAAAGATCATTATCGACTAAACCAGCCTTCGCTTGTCCGTCATCACGACTGCGGTAGTAACGTAACTGCGAGCTAAGATTAGTAGTGTCATTAATTTTGTGTTGGTGTAAGGCACCGACCATGGTCTGGTTATAAAGATCATCAACATCCATATAGAACGCAGTGAGTTTGATTGCTGGATCAAGCTGATAGTTCCCACCTAAATAATACAGTCCATCAGTTTCGGCACTTTTAAACCGTCCATTCACTCCTGAAATTTTAATTTTTTCATAGTTAGTTGAATCACGATGATTCACTTTATCGAGATAGGCTGCCTGTAAGTCAAAATCTTTAATATCTTTACTGGTCAGTGAAATTCCTCGATAAGTTTGAGGTAACAAACGAGCAGGCGAAGCTACTAAAACAGGGTTCATCGGCATTAGCGTGCCTATGCGCAGCTCTGTCTGGCTCATTTTAGCTTTTGCTGTTACACCAATTTCTCCGTAAGAGTCGGCAGGCTCATTGGTGCGTGTGTCTCTAGGTAAGTTTCCTGTACCTCCATGCTCCGCATCGGCATCGAGTTTGAAGCCTGCTGTCGCAAGTACATCCAGCCCAAAACCGACAGTCCCTTCGGTATAACCTGAATTGGCTTTGAGAATAAACCCTTGTGTCCAGTCCTTGGCGGCAGGGTAAGCGGATTGCTCTTGGTAGTCGCGGTCAAAATAGAAGTTTCGTGTGGTGAGTTCTACTGAACTGTTGTCAATAAAATTACCAGCCCACACTGAACCAGAGAGCATGAGGGTTGAGTACATCCATAATTTCGACATAGCATTTCTTCCTGAAATATCATTTTTTGTTTTCAACAAGGCATGGTTGTTCTGTCTGCCTTATTTGGTTTTTAAATCAAATTATTTTCCGAGCAGTTCTCGGGCCACGATTTCCTTCATAATTTCATTGGTTCCCCCATAAATTTTTTGTACCCGTGCATCCACAAAAAAGCGTGAAATCGGGTATTCCTGCATGTAACCGTAGCCACCAAAAAGCTGAAGTAATTGATCAATCACTTCACATTGAACATCGGTAATAAAGCATTTCAGTGCGGCAACTTGAGTGACACTTAACTGGTGTTGTTGATACAGCGCTGCACATTGGTCTACAAAAGCTTGGGCGGCTTTGGCTTTGATTTGTGCATTTGCGAGCACAAAGCGCGTGTTTTGCATTTGGCTTAAAGGTTGTCCGAAAGCTTTACGCTCCAGCACGTAGTCTTTGGTCAGTTCGATGGCGCCTAAAATTGACCCCAAAGCCATCATGGAAATACTTAAACGTTCACGTGGTAACTCTTGCATTAAATAGGTAAAACCTTGTCCTTCTTCACCCAAACGTTGTGTGATAGGCACGCAAACATCATCAAAAAAAAGTTCGGCAGTATCTTGGGCATGTAGTCCGATTTTTTGTAAAGAGCGACCTTTTTTGACACCGTCTAAAGCAGCATCAACTAAAAGAATCGAAATACCTTTTGCTTTGGCTTGAGGATTGGTTTTAGCCACAAGAACGATCAGGTCGGCGTGCAAACCATTTGAGATAAACGTTTTTGAACCATTTAAACGATAGTGATCATTTTCTAAAACGGCTTGAGTCCGTATGGCCTGTAAGTCTGAGCCTGCATTCGCCTCTGTCATGGCAATTGCGGTGACCACTTCACCTGTCACCATTTTGGGTAGCCAATAGCGTTTTTGATCTTCAGTTCCAATATTTTGCAAGTAAGGAGAGACCAGCTCATTTTGCCCACCAATTGCAACAGCTAAAGATGCAAAGCCAGCTTGAGCGGTTTCTTGAACCAGCATGAGAGAGTAATGAACAGGAGCGCCATAGCCGCCATATTCTTCGGGCACATCGACGCACAAAAAGCCATTTTCCCCAAGACGAAGCCATAGATCACGTGGGATCAGGCCATCGTGTTCCCACTGTTCGTAATATGGGGCAACCTGTTCTTTTAAGAACCTGCGGTAACTGTCTCGAAATAGTTCAAATTCTGTATCGTGTGGCATGTTGAACCTTTTTTTAGGCAAAAGTGTGGCTATTGCCCAAACCGAAGTTTGAGCTTTCTTTTTTACTTCAATAGCTTATTGCTTTAAGGTGGGCACTCGAATAATGAGTGGGTTTTCGGCCTGCTTTTGATAAAGCTCATCAATTAAGGCAGCACGACGTTTAGTAATATTGCTTTGATTGAGATTGCCTTTATCGGTCACTTCTCCAGCATCGAGCTGAGGTGGTTCGGTCATTAAATAAAGCATTGAAACTGTATTTGAACTGCCAGTCGCATCTTTATTAAATGTCGTTAAAAATTGACGGAACCATTGCTGGACTTTAGGGTGTTGTAATATCTCTGCTGGAGAATGTTCGCCAAGCTTAAGGCCTGCGTATTGAGCACAAGCTTCTAATTTTGGAAAAATCAGAAAGCCAACAGCATTCAGGTTTGAACCTGTAATACAGACATCTTGAACCAGTAAATTACCTTGAATGAGCACTTTGTTGCGTAGTGTGCCGACATTGACGAAAGTGCCTGTATTGAGTTTAAAGTCTTCGGCAATGCGTCCGTCGTACATGAGACCTTTAGTCGGATCATTGATATCGACCAAACGAACAGCATCGCCAGTATGGAAAAAGCCTTCATCATCAAACACAGTGCTTTGCTGGTCTGCTTTTAAGCGCCAATATCCTTTCATGACATGTTTGCCACGAACACAAAACTCAAGTTTGTCACCACATGGAACCAGCTTAATTTCGCATCCCGGAGCAGGGTAACCAATAAAGCCAGCCATCACGCATGGACCTGTTGTAAAAGCACAAGATGGTGCTGTTTCAGTCATGCCCAATCCGCTCATAATGCGAATTTTTTCTCCACAATGTTGCTGAGCAATTTTATCGAGCCTGTTCCAACCAGCTTCTGAAAGTGCTGCACCTGCAAAGAATAAAATTTTAACTTTGTCAAAAAAGCGGTCTCTTAATTCCTCATCTTTTTCTAAAGCTTCGGTGAGTTCTTCCCAACCTTTTGGCACATTTAAATAGACAGTTGGAGAAATTTCCTTGAGGTTACGAATGGTTTCGTCAAATTTGCCTTGAACAGGCTTGCCATCATCAATGTAAATCGTACCGCCGTTATAGAGCGCGATACCGACATTGTGACTGCCGCCAAATGTGTGGTGCCAAGACAACCAGTCAAGAAGAACAGGAGGAGTCTCTTCAAATTCAGGGAAAGTCTGCAATAACATTTGCTGATTAACACACAACATTAAATGCGTGGTTGGCACAGCTTTAGGGAGTTTAGTTGAACCTGATGTAAACAAGAATTTGGCAATCTGGTTTTCATCAAGGGTTTGGTAAAACTCTTGAACATTTGAAACTGGCGTATCTAAAAGCGATTGAAAAGACGTGCAGATCTGATTGCCCACAAGACCCTTGTTGGTCACTACTTCAATGTCGGATGTAATACATGCCTGAATGGCTTTGGCAAATGCTTGACCGTCGCTGGCATAGACCAAGCCAGGTGTGAGCACTTCAAACACATGTTTGAGCTTGCCAAAGTCTTGAGAAATAAGAGAGTAGGCAGGGGAAATTGCTGAGAAAGGCACACCCGCCAGCATAGCACCCATAGAGAGTGTTAAATGTTCAAGATCATTACCACTTAAAATGACTAAAGGTCTTTCTTGGCTTAACTTACGTTCATGTAAAGCCTGAGCAATATGCCATGCGCGTTGTAAAACTTCTGCATAACTTAGTTTGACCCACTCACCTTGAGCATTGCGTTTTGCTGCAAAAATATGGTCTGGTTTGGTTTGTGCAAAATGAATTAACCGATCTGTCAGTTTTTGTGGATACGGTTTTAATTGCTCTTTTGGGCTGATATAGAGCGTGTCATCTTTATGGTGATAATGAATATCATGTTGCCCTAATTTTACGAACCGTTCGCGGTCTTGTGATTGAGTGGCATTCATTTGCATTTCTTTCACTCCATGGAAAGCGCATCACTGCGCTTTATTTTTTGCATCATGCAATTTTTATTTAATATGTCGTTGTTCGCATTAACCCGACTAAATCGGGTAATGGCGTGATTGGGTTTGAATGGTAATCCAGCGTAGTTCGGTAAATTCACCAATAGAGGCTTTACTACCAAATCGTCCGTAACCACTCGATTTTGTTCCGCCAAATGGCATTTGAGCTTCGTCATGCACGGTTGCGCCGTTAATATGACAAATACCTGAATCAATCTGTTTAGCGACTTCCAATGCCTGCGAAATATTCTGGCTAAACACTGCTGAAGAAAGACCGAACTCGCTGTCATTTGCCAGTGCTACACCTTCTTCAACGGTTGCAAAACGTTGAACTGTGCAGACAGGCCCAAATGATTCTTCGCGGTAAAGCAGCATGTCCGTTTTAATATTGAGTACCAGTGTCGGTTGCATGGTGGTGTCTTCAATATGAATACCTAAAGGTAAGTCTGCACCTTTGTTTTGGGCATCTTCCAGCAAATGCTGAATGCGATTTGCAGCACGGCGGCTTTCTAAAACACCGAGTGCATTTTCTTTCGAGGTTGGGTTGCCCGCATGAATAGAGTGTGTTTTCTCAATGAGCTTTTCAATAAACTGGTCGGCAATTTTGTCTTGAACCAAAACACGTTCGGTCGACATGCAAATTTGCCCCTGATTAAAGAATGCTCCAAAAGCAACTGCATTTACGGCTTCATGAATGTCAGCTTCATTTAAAACCACAACAGGGGCTTTGCCACCCAATTCGAGTAAAACAGGTTTTAAATATTTAGCAGCAGTCTCTGCAATAATTTTTCCGACTTTGGTTGAACCCGTAAAATTAATGCGTTTTACGGCTGGATGAGACACTAAACGTTCAACAATTTGTGGTGCATCTTCAGCAGCATGCGTAATCACATTTACCACACCTTCACCTAGACCCGCTTCGTGTAACACTTCACCAATTAGACGATGTGTTGCTGGGCAGGCTTCCGAGGCTTTTAACACTACCGTGTTACCACAAGCCAAAGGCATAGCAAGCGCACGTGTTGCCAAAATGACAGGGGCATTCCAAGGTGCAATTCCAACAATAACACCGCAAGGAACCCGTACACCCATCGCAAGATTGCCCGGCACATCTGACGGAATCAGGCTGCCGTCAATTTGTGTGGTCATTGCTGCTGCTTCACGTAACATGTTGGCAGCAAGGTGAACGTTAAACCCATACCATGTAGCAGTTGAACCTGTCTCTTGCATTCCAGTTTCAATGAATTGCTCGGTCTTTTGGTCCATTAAATCGGCTGCTTTTAACAAACGTAAACGGCGTTCGGTAGGCGAGAGCTTCGACCATACTTTAAAAGCTTGTTGCGCCGATTCGATTGCACGATCAACATCTTCCAAAGTTGCAGCAGCGGCTTTGCTTGCCACTGATCCATCAATGGGGCTAATACGCTCAAAAGTTGCCTGATTTGATGCATCAACAGATTGACCGTGAATAAGTAACTGTACATTTTGCATGGGTTGTGTCCTTACATTGCCATTAAAGAATCAAAAGTTAACCAGTACGTTTATAGCTCTGTAAACCCGGTTTAATTGATTTTTCATCTAAAAATTGTTTCAAACCTTCTTGGCGACCATTTTCAGTATCACGATGGATACATTGATCTAACTTGGCATATAAGTAATCTTCGTTTTGGTCCCATGTCAGCTCACGGCAACGTTTAAAGCCATTTTTAGCTGTACGAAGAACCACAGGGTTTTTCTCAAGTAAACAATTTGCAAGTTCAGTGACTTCTGCTTTTAGCTGTTCAAGCGGTACGCTTTTATTTACCAGTCCCATGGTTTCGGCTTCTTTACCACTAAAGGTTTTACCCGTCATGATGTAGTACAAAGCTGCGCGGTGACCCACAGTATCGGCCATTGCTTTACTTACAAGGTTACCCGGTGGGATACCCCAGTTAATTTCAGATAAACCGAAAGTTGCTTCATCTGCTGCAATTGCAAGATCACATGCCACTAATGGTGAGAAACCGCCTCCGAAACACCAGCCGTTAACCATTGCAATGGTTGGTTTTGAATACATGCGAAGAAGTTGCCACTGCCAACGACATGAATCACGACGAATACGTTCTTGATAAATTTCTGGCTGAGTGTCGACTTCGCGGAAATATTCCTTTAAGTCCATACCTGCTGTCCAAGAATCACCCGCACCAGTTAATACTAAAACACGCGCATTTTGATCAAGTTCTATGGCTTCAAGCACATCAATCATTTCACGATTGAGTGTAGGACTCATGGCATTTTTCTTTTCTGGGCGATTTAGTGTGACCCATGCAATTCCATCTTCAACTTTAACATCTACGGTTTCCCAGCGATTTTCATAAGTCATCTTCATACTCCTTGAATGATTTTGTGATGTTCTGAGATTTAATTTAATATCAGTTAAACTTACATTCAAGTCTTTTTTCTAAAATTTAATAATTATTTTATAATTGTATGTATTTTAAGTAAAAATTAATTTAATAAATAATTTTATATAAAAATATGTTGATTTTTTAGTAAGTTTAACTGATATTTTTGGTGTGTTTAAACAACAATACACAAAGGGCTAAATGGAACGACTAGTCAATAAAGGACAACACAATGGAAAAGATATTAGGACAGTCTGCAAGAGCAAAGATTACGTTACTACTTTGCTTTGCAATCGCAATTTTTGAAGGTTTTGATCTTCAATCAATGGGGGTAGCCGCTCCACGAATGCGGGCTGAGTTTATGTTGGATAATGGCCAGATGGCATGGGCATTTAGTGCTGCAATTTTAGGAACACTACCGGGTGCCATATTAGGCGGCAGATTTGCAGATATTGTCGGGCGTAAGAAAATTCTGATTTTTAGTATTCTGCTTTTTGGAATTATGTCTTTGCTAACGGCCTATGCTGCTAACTTTAGTTTGCTGTTACTCATCCGTTTTTGTACTGGTTTAGGAATGGGGGGGGCACTCCCGATGATGATTACACTTGCCTCCGAAGCTGTGCCTGACCAGCACAAGGGCAAAGCGGTAAGTGTCATGTATAGCGGCATTCCTTTTGGTGGATTACTGACTTCTGTCGTTGCCATGTCGTTGGCGGGTGATGCAGAGTGGCGTCATATTTTCTATATTGGTGGTATTGCGCCTATTTTGTTAATTCCACTCATCATGCGCTTTTTACCTGAGTCAAATGATTACCTGCAACGTAAAGTTCAAGCACAAAAAACAACACCATTCTTTGAAGTTTTATTTGCCAAAGAACGTCGTATGTCGACCATTCAGCTTTGGGTAAGTTTCTTCTGTACCTTAGTGGTGTTGTACTTCTTGTTGAACTGGTTACCGCTACTTATGGGGGCGCAAGGCTTATCGAAACTTCAGGCAAATTATGTACAGATGGGCTACAACGTTGGCGGAATCTTAGGTTCAATCTTAATGGGTGTATTGCTTGATAAATTACGCATGAGTTTTGTGATTAAGCTGATTTATCTAGGCATTTTATTCTCACTTTGTTGCTTGGCAATTTCTCCAACCGTTGCATTACTGGCACTTTCGGCAGTGGGCTGTGGTTTATTCATTGTGGGCGGACAATCGGCATTGTACGGTCTGGCAGCAATGTATTATCCAACCGAAATGCGTGGAACTGGAGTTGGTGCGGCGGTTGCAATCGGACGTATTGGTTCTTTTGCAGGGCCTTTAATGGCTGGTTTTTTACTTTCACTTGGACAAAGCTCGACCATTGTGATTGGTTCAAGCATTCCAGTGATTTTAATTGCAGCGATCTCTGCATTACTTCTTGTCAAAAAACCTAAACAGCCTGTACATTTAGTACAAAGCTCAGGTGCTCGCTAAGTTTTAAGGAAAGTATGGGGTGACTACCTCATACTTTCACTACAGATTTTCTTATGATGAATGAAAGGTTATGGTACGTTCAAATTTAGTTCAAAAAAAAGTAGAAGATGAGCCTAAGTTAAGTTACATGATTGCTCGTGTTGACCGAATTATTAGTAAACATTTAACAGAACATTTAAAAGAGCTTGAGATTACCTTGCCGCAATTTACTGCGCTTTCTGTTTTAGCTTCAAAAAGTAATGTATCCAATGCCAAACTTGCTGAACGTTCTTTTATTAAGCCGCAATCTGCCAATAAAATTCTGCAAGATTTGCTGGTCAATGGCTGGATTGAAAAGAAACCTGACCCTACACATGGCCGCCGTATTTTAATTACCCTGACTGAAAGCGGTGTTGAAAAGCTAAATAAATGTAATGAAGTGGTTTTAAAAGTTGAAGAAAAAATGCTTGAAGGCATTGATATCAATCTGGCTTATTTAATTCGTAATAATCTCGATATCATGGTGAATAATCTTAAAAGCCTTTAAATAAATGAGTTTTTGGGGGCGAGCTAAATTCCCAAGCACTGATTCACACAGAAAATTTATTTCATTTTGCAAATGAAGTTGTTAGCATCAAAGTGACGTTTTTGACAATGTGTGGCAGCAAATGTCTTCAGGGCAACAAGTTTTACTTAAATTAAGAAAAATGATTATTTCAGGGGAACTTGAAGGTGGTGCCAGAATTGCTGAGATTCCCACTGCCGAGTTACTTGGTGTTTCGAGACAGCCTGTTCGTATTGCATTTCGGCTGCTCGAACAAGAAGGTCTTCTCATTAAGAACCCAACCCGTGGCTACACCGTCCGTGAAATTTCAGAACAACTGGTTCATGATGCGCTTGAAGTGCGGGGGGTACTTGAAGGATTGGCTGCGAAAACTTTGGCAGAACAAGGTTTAAGCGAAGAGCAGAAAAAGACCCTCCAACATTGCATTCAAGAAACTGAAAAACTCTTTAATGAAAAAGACGAGTTTGGCGATACCGAACTGGAACGTTACCATCATTTTAATGTCATTTTTCATGACACGATTATTGAGGGCGCGCAAAATGTAGCGCTCATACAAGCTTTAGCAAAAAACAATCAATTGCCGATGGCTTCTGCTCAAGCCATTACCTATGATGAGAAGCAAGCTTTGTCGGAATATCGTCGTTTGCACTATGCACATTTACAGCATTGTTCGATTTTCGATGCGTTGACACATCGTCAGGCAGGGCGTGCTGAAACTTTAATGCGTGAGCACAGTAGTGTAGTGATTTTAGGTGAAACGCTAAGAAATGTTCTTAGTGCTTAAGGTGAAATAAGTTCCTTTATTTTTGAATAAAGGAACTTAAGTATTAAAGCTCAATCACAAGATTTTTGGTTTTTGCACGAGAACAGCAGGGCGTAAACTGGTCGTTCAGCGCATGTTCATCTTCGGTCATAAACATATCGCGATGATCAGGCGTACCCTCTACAACGCGAGTAATACACGTTCCGCAAATGCCTTGTTCACACGAAACAGGAATATCAAAACCATTTGCAATTAATGCTTCAGTAGCAGTTTGCTCTGGCAATACTTCAATTCGGCGGCCCGTACCTTTAACTTCAATAGTAAAAGCTTCATCGTTAGACGTATCTACTTTTTGCGCGACAAAGTGCTCTTGATGTAATTGCTCGTTGTGCCAATTCGCTTGCTCGGCTGAGCTCATTACAAACTGCATAAACCCTGTAGGCCCACACACATATAAGTGTCTATCTGGTGAACTCTCACCTAAAACCTCTGCCATATTACATTCGGTGTCTGGCTGATCTTGAATGTGAAAATGAACTTGATCACCAAAGTGCTCGGTTAAATTGCCATAGAAGGCAATCATTTCATGACTACGAACAAAGTAGTGTAATTTGAAAGGAATATTGGCCGATTTAAGCCGATACGCCATCGATAAAATGGGGGTAATGCCAATACCGCCAGCAAATAAAACAGCCTGCTTTGTTTGAGGATGAATCTCAAATAAATTACGCGGTTCACCAATCTTTAAATAGTCTCCCTCACGATATTCAGTATGGATACAACGTGAGCCACCGCGTGAATTGGCATCATGTAAAACACCAATCACATAACGATGTTTTTCACTACAACAATTTGAAAGTGAATATTGACGGGTTAGGCCATTTTTAAGATGCACATCAATATGTGCACCAGCTTCAAAATTCGGCAGCTCTGTACCATTTGCTGCAATCAGTTCAAAGGCACGAATGGTCGGGGTGAGTTGGTGAATTTTTTGAATAATAACGTCCATGTTCATGCTCCTTTAAATAATCCGAATGTTTGGAAACATCTGTGCGGATGTTTCAGGAGGCATTTTATTTTCTTCAGCAAGGAGTCGGTCAATCACCTTACGAGACTGTACACCGCCTGCGTCAATGTTGAGCATCAGTAACTTGCGATGTGGATTGTTTAAAATATTTTGCTGTTGTTGCTCAAGCATTTCTAAATCTTCAGTAAAGATTTTGCCTTGGCCTTCACGAATTTGATCGGTGAGTTCAGTATTGTTTGGCTGGAAGTTGCGTGCCATTCCCCAGAAATACCAATGTGAGGTTTCAGTTTCTGGAGTAATAAAGTCCACGACAATTGACGAAACTTTTTTGTCATTTGGTGCGTGATAACCGCCATGTCCAGCATGTGCCACACCGACTTCAATATGCACATTACTTGGGGCAAAGAAGTGGCAACGTTGCCAACGGTCAACTGGTACATCATGTGCTAAGTGGTTACCACGAAGGGCCATTTGCCAAAATGGAGGTGCGATCACATTTTCCATATAGCGTTCGGTAATCACATGATCACCGTCAACTTTAGTGACTGGCAATGATTCATCAATTTCTTTTTGTCCGATGCTGCTTGAGTGAACATAAGTCTCGTGGGTTAAATCCATCAGGTTATCGACCATCAAGCGATAGTCACACTGGATGTGGAACAGACCTCCGCCATAGCGCCATTCAGGATGATCTGCCCATTCTAAAGTTGGCAGTTTTGCTTCATCTGCTAATGCCTTTTCGCCTGGCCATATCCAAATAAAGCCGAATTTTTCAACAACTGAATATGCTTTGTTGCAAGGGAAACCATTTACGCGTTGGGCTGGCATTGAAACAGTCTTTCCGTCACAGCCCATGACTAAACCATGATAACCACATACAAGGTTGCCATCTTCTACATAGCCAAGTGAAAGTGGGGCACCGCGATGGGGACAAAAATCTTCAACGGCTGCAACTTGGTTTTCTTTACCACGGTAAAAAACGATTTTTTCACCACAGATGGTGCGACCTAGCGGTTTGTCTTGGATTTCTTCTGGGCGGCAGGCAACATACCATGCATTTTTAATAAACATTGTGACGACTCCTTATCACTTATTGGATCCAATTTATAATAAATAAAAATAATGGTCAATTGATAAACAGCATATTTCTTAAAAAATATTGTTCGTTAGAGTTGGTTAATTTGTATATTTTTAATTACTATCAAAGGCTTTTGTATTTCTTTTGAGTTTTAGAGGTGGAATCTTTTATGGTTTTAATTTGGATCCAAAATATTCCAATCCTAAGCTGAAGTTGGATCGTTTTTCGAATAGCCGATTTGAAAATGGGTAAATAATTTATGGATCCATATTTTTATTTTAAACATTTGTTAATAAATTATAGATATATTTTTCAATGTATTGTTGGTTGTTAAATTAAATTTTAAAATATTGTTGATTTTTTGGATCCAAATATTCAGTATAGAAAAAGAGCAGGATGCTCAAAAAACAAATATTCCTCTAGGTCATTATGGATACGGATGTGCATAACCACCCAATCGCTCATATCAGCAATGTCGTGTGTATGTCTTATCCAAGGGAGATACACAAATGGAAAGAGACGTTCTAAGTGAGATCAATCAAAACAACATGAGCCGCTACCAATGGTTCGTCATTTTGATCTGTATTTGTCTCAATATTATTGATGGCTTTGACGTGATGGTGATGGCATTTACCGCTCCATCTGTTTCGGCAGAATGGTCACTTTCAGGCGCACAAATTGGCTTGTTGCTTAGCTCAGGTCTTTTTGGAATGGCTGCCGGTTCCATTTTTCTTGCACCTTTAGCCGATAAAATTGGTCGTCGTTTACTCATCTTAGTTTGTCTTGTGATCGCAGGTCTTAGCATGTTGGGCTGTGCTTTTGTACAAAGCCACGGCATGTTAGCAGCACTTCGGTTTATTACCGGAATTGGGGTGGGTGGCATCCTTGCGAGTAGTAATGTACTGGCAAGTGAATATGCCAATGCTCGCTGGCGCAGTCTCGCAGTTAGCTTAATGTCTACAGGTTATGGAATTGGCGCGACACTGGGCGGGGTACTATCACTAGCATTGATTGAACATTTAGGCTGGCGTTCAATCTTTTTAGCAGGTGGAATCACCACCATTGCAATGTTGCTGATCAGCGCATGGTTATTGCCTGAATCTTTAGATTACTTACTCGCGAAACGACCAAAACAGGCACTAGAACGAATTAATATAACTGTAAACCGCATGGGGCTTAACGAACTATCAGTTATGCCGCGCTATGAAAAAATGAGTACGCAAAATGGCAGTGAACTCAGCAAATTATTTGCAGGGCAACTGGGATTTCAAACACTTTGCCTTTGGTTTGCATTCTTTTTAGTGATGTTTGGCTTTTACTTTGTCATGAGCTGGACACCAAAAATTCTTATTTCAATGGGAATGTCACCAGAGCAAGGGGTAAGTACCGGTATTTTAATTAGTATTGGCGGTATTTTCGGTGCAGCCATTATTGGTTTACTCGCATCACGCATAAAAATTTTCTATGCCTTAAGCCTATTTTTAGGACTAACGTCTGCTTGTGTTTTTCTATTTGTCGCAGTCTCCGCTCAAGTCAGTGTCGCACTCATGGTGGGGTTATTACTCGGCACACTTATTAATGGCTGTGTGGCAGGTCTATATTCTATTTCTCCAACAATTTATGACGCTGAAATCCGTAGTCGTGGCGTGGGTTATGCCATTGGTTTTGGCCGTATTGGGGCAATTTTATCGCCAACGATTGCAGGTATTTTTTTGGATAAAGGTATTGCACCAGCAACGCTTTATGCTTATTACGGTGTGGTCTTTATTTTGGCTATTTTCCTGATTTTAAGTCTGGGTAGTGCTTTTTACCGAAGTAAAAAAGAACAAAACTATTCTCTTAAAACAGCGCCTTAAACCATTAAAAATTAAATAGTTGAGATAAAAAAATGAAAAAGACACCATTGTGGGTGGGGGTATGCTTGTGCCCGTTATTTAGTCAAGTTGTACATGCTGAGTTTATTGCAGACAGTAAGGCTGAGCTGACAATGCGTAATTTTTACTTTGACCGAGACTATAAAAAAGACCCATATCCCTATACAGCTGCCAGAGATTGGGCGCAGGGTCTAATTTTTAAAGGGCAGTCTGGTTATACCGAAGGAACAGTTGGATTCGGTGTTGATGTACTGGCAATGGCAGGCTTTAACCTAATGGGAAGTCGCGCTGATGACTATGCACGTAGTGGCTTATTACCCGTCAATACTGATAACTCGCGTGACGATTATTATGGAAAAATTGGTATTACAGGGAAGGCTAAATTTAGAAAAAATGAGCTTTTTGTGGGGGATCTGGTTCCGCAATTACCAACCATATTTTCATCGCCAGCGCGCTTGTTTCCACAGACTTATCGCGGTATTCGCTTTGTTTCAAATGAAATTCCAAATCTTCAACTCGAAGGGTTTTATGTCGATGAAGTGCGTCAACGTGATTCAATCCGCTTTACCGATGTTGGAACGGACAATATCAACCGTCGTTTTGACAAGGCGGCAACCACTGATTCTTTTTACACCTTAGGAGGAAGTTATCAGTTAAAGGACTACCGTTTACGCGCTTACCATGCTGAACTCAAAGAAATTTATCAGCAACAATTTTTGGGTTTTAACGGAAAACAGCCTTTAAATGACCAGCTTAATTTTTTAAGTGACGTGCGTTTTTTTAATAGTGAAGAAACTGGAAGCAAAAAAATAGGAGAGGTCGATAACCGCCATATAAGTGGTTTATTTGGTTTGAACTATCAAAATCATACGGTTTCTTTGGGCTATATGCAGTCGTTTGGCTCGACAGGTCTGCCATTTTTGTCGGGAACTGAGAGTCCAGTCGTGCTTGATTTTATGAGTTCGGATTATTCAAATAAAGACGAAAAAGTCTATTCGATTCGTTACGAATATGATTTTAAAAATGCACGATTAGGGGATGTTCCATTAAATGGACTGCGCTTTATGACTCGCTATGCAAAAGGGGAAGATATTGATTTGCTGCAATATGGCGATCAGCGTTTTAAAGAAGAGTCGATGGAATTTGATTTAGGCTATAAAATCCCTGAAGGGAGATTAAAAGGCCTAGGCATGCGAGCTCGTTTTTCTCACTATCGCAACGATATGCCAAGCAATATGACATTTCACTCGGCAAATGAAACACGGTTGAATGTTGATTACACCTTTAAATTTTAATGCTCAATATTTAAGTAAATTAAAGACAAGTTAAAACATTGTAAGCATCAATGTTTTAACTTTAGTTATCAACTTCACAAAATCACTCTATAATACCGCCAATCTTATTAAAGCCAATTGAGTCGTTCATTAAACACATGGCTTTAATCTTTCATTTTTTTAAGTCAATTTCTTCGCTGTGATTCGGCTTATATTTCAATATTTAGAATTTTATGTGTCTGTGCTGACACATAAAAATATTTAGGTGCCAGCATGGAAATCAAGGTTAATTATCTCGACAATCTTCGACAGGAAGCTAAGTTCGATGACTTTACGGTAATTGCCGATCAACCAATTCGCTACAAGGGTGATGGTTCGGCACCGGGCCCATTTGACTATTTTTTAGCATCTTCCGCATTGTGTGCAGCGTACTTTGTAAAAGTGTATTGTGCAGCCCGAGATATCCCAACCGATAATATTCGTTTATCACAAAATAATATTGTTGATCCTGAAAACCGCTACAAGCAAACGTTTAAAATTCAGATTGAATTACCAGCCGATATTTCAGAGAAAGATCGCCAAGGGATTTTACGTTCAATCGACCGTTGTACTGTTAAAAAAGTCATTCAAACTGGTCCTGAGTTTATTATTGAAGAAGTTGAAAGCATTGATGCGGATGCGCAAGCATTGTTATTGCCAAGCTTAACTTCAGAAAGCCATACCTATATTCAAGGTAAAGACCTGCCATTAGAAGAAACCATTGCCAATATGTCTGCCATTTTGGCAAATTTGGGCATGAAGATTGAAATCGCGTCTTGGCGTAACATTGTTCCAAATGTATGGTCGTTACACATTCGCGATGCACAGTCTCCGATGTGTTTTACCAATGGTAAAGGTGCAACTAAAGAAAGTGCTTTAGCATCTGCATTAGGCGAGTTTATTGAGCGCCTTAACTGTAACTTCTTCTATAACGATCAGTTCTGGGGTGAAGAGATTGCCAATGCTGAATTTGTGCATTATCCAGATGAAAAGTGGTTTAAACCGGGTCCGAATGGTGAATTGCCTAAAGAAATCTTAGATGAATACTGTCTTGAGATTTACAACCCAGATGATGAATTACTCGGTACGCATTTATATGACACCAATTCAGGCAACGTAGAGCGTGGCATTTGTTCGCTACCTTTCGTGCGTCAGTCTGACGATGAAGTTGTATATTTCCCATCAAATTTAATTGAAAACTTGTACCTAAGTAATGGTATGAGTGCAGGTAATACTTTGGCGGAAGCCCAAGTTCAATGCTTGTCAGAAATTTTTGAACGTGCCGTTAAACGTGAAATTTTAGAAGGTGAAATTGCACTTCCAGATGTTCCTGAAGAAGTATTAGCAAAATACCCAAGTATCGTTGCTGGTATTAAAGGCTTAGAAGAGCAAGGCTTCCCTGTATTAGTTAAAGATGCATCATTAGGTGGTCAGTTCCCTGTAATGTGTGTGACTTTAATGAACCCGCGTACGGGTGGTGTTTTTGCATCGTTTGGTGCACATCCAAGTTTTGAAGTTGCGTTAGAGCGTAGTTTGACTGAGCTGCTTCAAGGTCGTAGTTTTGAAGGCTTAAATGATTTACCACAACCGACTTTCCAAAGTAATGCGGTGACTGAACCGAATAACTTTGTTGAGCATTTTATTGACTCAAGCGGTTTGGTATCTTGGCGTTTCTTTAGTTCTAAATCTGACTATGACTTTGTTGAGTGGGATTTTTCTGGAGAAGGCGAAGAGTCGAATGCAGACGAAGCTGCAACATTGTTCGGTATTCTCGAAGAGATGGGCAAAGAAGTTTATATGGCAGTATATGAGCACCTAGGTGCGACCGCTTGCCGTATTTTAGTGCCGGATTATTCAGAAATTTATCTCGTTGAAGATTTGATTTGGGACAATACCAATAAAGCACTTTCATTCCGTGAAGATATTTTAAATCTGCATCGTTTGGATGATGAACAACTTGAAGCATTGGTTGAACGCTTAGAAGAATGTGAGTTAGACGATTACACTGAAATCACCACGCTCATTGGCATTGAATTTGATGACAATACAGTTTGGGGACAGCTCACGATTTTAGAGTTGAAATTGTTGATTTACGTTGCTTTGCAGCAATTTGAAGAGGCAAAAGAGTTAGTCGAAACTTACTTGCAATATAACACCAACACTGTTGAGCGTGGCTTGTTTTATCAGTGCATGAACGTGGTGCTTGAAGTGATGTTGGATGAAGAACTTGAGCTTGAAGATTACCTTACTAATTTCCGCCGTATGTTTGGTGACACACGAATGGAGGCAGTATTAGGTTCTGTAGAGGGTAGCGTTCGTTTCTACGGTTTAACGCCGACTAGCATGAAACTAGAAGGACTTGATCGACATTTACGTCTTATCGATAGCTATAAAAAATTACATGCAGCTCGCGCTAAAGCAGTAGCTTCGTAATTTAAAAAGCGAAATAAAAAAAGCCTATTTAAAAAATAGGCTTTTTTATAAAACAAATTTCTATGTTAAGCAGAAGCTTTGATGATCTCTACGGTTTCTGCATCTGCTCTATGATCTTGTTGCTCATCTAAAGTATGTTTAGCCGGAATATAAGACATTGCACGTTCTGCTAGAGCTGTAATGGTGAGACTTGGGTTGACGCCCAAATTGGCACCTAACATTGAACCATCTACAACATATAAGTTTTTATAGTTAAAAACGTGATTTTGTCCATCCACCACGCCAAGTTCTGGGCTTGAGGAAATTGCACAGCCGCCCATACAGTGTGCGGTAAAAGGCACGTTAAATAAAATTTCGGTAATGGTTGTCATAGGGTGGCCATTAAACATTTTGGCAACTTTTTCGGTAAAGGTATTGGCCTGTGGAATATAAACCGGTAGCTTTTTACCTTCGCTAGATAAAACCTTGCCAAAAGGCCAAAACCAGTTACGCTTCAAGCGCATGTTAATTGAGGCATCGGCAGTTTGCATCACCAAGAAAATCAAGGTTTGACGTGCAAAACCAACCGGATTGCTCATGCGTAGAAAAATAAATGGATGGCAGATTAACGCCCATAACCAAAAGAAGATACGTGTCCAACCCGGTTTTCCTTTTGCCATGTAAGTACACATGAGACCCATTGCATCGGAACCGTTTTGGTAGCGAGTTGCCTCAATATGAGTGTCATGGTCGATGTAAATACTTGAACCAATGGCAACACCTTTGCTCATGTCGACATCTTTACCAAAGAAACGAACCCCTAAAATAGATTCGGCATTGGTACGAACTCGATTACCCAAGTCATCGGAAATATTTGGCAGTGAACCAGACTGCTTTAAGCGGAACAACATCTCTTGAGTACCCAAAGAAGATGCCGAGAAAATCACGTTGCGTACTCGCCATGTACGACGCTGTTTATTAAACCATGAGGTCGAGCATTCAGTGGTTACTTCATAGCCATCACTGCCATCTGCTTTACCATTGAGTGGTTTAACATCAACAACTTTGGTTTCTTCATAAACCTTGGCACCATTTTTTTCGGCAAAGTACAAATAGTTTTTATCCAAAGTGTTTTTTGCGTTGTGTTTACAACCTGTCATACAACCGCCACATGCGGTACATGTCGCACGGTCTGGACCTTCACCGTTAAAATATGGGTCAGGGTAGGTTTTGCCGCCTTGTTCACCTTCGGGTGGGAAGAAAGTCGCAACACGAGTCGGTTTAAATGTGTGACCCACGCCGATAGCTTCACCCATTTGTTTGAGCATATGGTCAGCTGGACCAAAAATTTTATTATCCGTCACCCCAAGCATGCGTTCTGCTTCTGCATAGTGCTGGGGCATTTCATTTTTCCAGTCCGCAGCATCTGCCCATGTGCCTTCGTCCCAAATATGTTCAGGTGGAACGAGTAGGGTATTGGCATAGGTAATTGAACCTCCACCTACGGCATTCCCGCAAATAATGGTGACATGGCGAAAAAAGCGCATATTGAAATAGCCGAAAAGCTTCATGCCCGGACGCCAAATCCAACGGCGGGAATTCCAGTTATTTTTCGCAAAATCCTCGGCTTTCCAACGACGCCCCATTTCCATTACAGCAACTGAGTAACCTTTTTCGGTTAGACGGCAAGCAGAAACACTACCACCAAAGCCTGAACCAATAATGAGATAATCATAGTCATAATTGTTTGTTGTCATGCCGAGGCTCCTCTCTGGCGATTATTTTTTATATTGACTGTGTATGCTTATCAATGAATTGCCCAATGCGCTCAATTGAGTCATTAGATTCTTTTAGTATACCCGTGTGGAACTGAAAAACATGTCCGACTTGGTCATAAATCCTAAAGTTCGTCGGAATGCCGTATTTTCCAGCTTGTTCAGCAAGACGTTTTGCATCATCTAATAAAACTTCTTCGGTACCGACATGAATCAAAATAGGCGGTAGTCCAGTTAAGTCAGCATAGAGTGGAGAACAGGTTGGATCGGTTACTGATTTTTGCGCGCAATAGTTTTTTGCACACCAAGCTAACCAGTTTTCAGAGAGCATCGCATCTTGAGCAGCATGGGTTTTCATCGTGCTTCCAGAGAGGCTTAAGTCAACCCAAGGTGAAAGTAAAACCAATGCTGCTGGTAACGGTAAATCTGCATTTCGTATTGCAATTGCAGTACTTAAACTCAGGCCACCGCCAGCAGAATCACCCGCAATCACGAGTTTTTTCGGGTCTTGTCCTTGGGCAAGTAAAGCTTTGTAGATAGCAACGACATCTTCAATAGCAGCAGGACTTGTGTGCTCGGGAGCTAGGCGATATTCAGGTAGCCAGACTTGTGCCTGAGCTGCATGTCCGATTCGAGCCGCAAGCTTAGTGTGACTTTTTGAACTGCCAACAACATAGCCACCGCCATGTAAATACAAGATACCCAGCCCTGACTTAGTCGTTTTGGGCTGAATATGAACTGTCGGCACTTGAGCAATTATTTGCTTTTTTGTTTTATAACCACGTGGCCCAAGCACAATGACACTGGCTGCATCACTACAAAAACGTTGTAGCTTTAGTGGGGTTTTGGGGGATAAAGCTGGACGTAGCGTGGTACGGATGGTCCATGCAAGAAGCTGCTTCATAATAAGAACTCATACTAGAGCTTGTCATTTATCGATCAGCATCTCTTAAAATTAAGAGTATGCTGACCACTATTTTTATTTTGCTGATTTGTTGAGTAGGCGAGTTTGCAACGCGGTTGCTGTTGCAAAAATCTTTTGGTAACCCTGTGGAAGAATACGCTGAATTACATCAACGACTTTTGCATCGGCTCCAATCAGTAAGCGGCGACGGTTTTTACGAACAGCCTCTAAAATTTGTTGAGCAGCTTCGTCAGCAGGGGTACGAAGTAATTTATCGAAAGCATCCTGACTTTTAATAGGGTCCATTCCCAAAGATTGGACGCTATTATTCATACGGGCAGCTTTGGCAATATTGGTACGAATACCTCCCGGATGAACACAGGTTGCACTCACTCCAGCATTTTGTAGGTCGAGTTCTTGGCGCAGCGATTCAGTAAAGCCACGAACAGCAAATTTACTGGCGTTATAGGCACTTTGGGTTGGTTGAGCTGTTAAACCAAACATGCTGGAAATATTAATAATATGTCCATCACCACTTTGCTTTAAGTAAGGTAAAAATTCTTTAGTGCCATAAACTACGCCCCAAAAATTAATACCAATAAGCCATTCAAGATCTTCATAGCTCACACCTTCAGCCGTGCTACCTATTGCGACACCAGCATTATTAAAGATCAAATTAACTTGGCCATGCTCATTTACAACAGCTTTTGCCCAATCTGCAATTTCAGTACGCTTAGCCACATCGACTTTTTGAGTGGTCACTTTAACTGGGTAGGCTGATAACTGCTCGACAGTTTTGGCTAAGCCGGCTTCACTGATATCGGAAAGTGCCAGATGGCAGCCTTGTTTTGCGAGTGCAATGGCAATTGCTTGTCCAATACCAGAACCCGCACCTGTCACAGCTGCAACTTTATTTTTAAAAGACTTCATAATATTCTCCGTTTATTTTTCTCATTTCCTATGGTGAAGCTTGTTTAAGAAATAGCCGAAACCTGAGTGTAGTTTTCCACATCAAAGCGACGAGTGCGTTGACGATACTCAAGGGTAAAACCTGGCCAGTTATTGGTATTCTTACCATCAGCAGTTTGATACCAACTGGTACAACCTTGTGCCCATACGGTTTTCTTCATTTTTTCTTGAATACTTTGATTAAACTCATGTTGAACTTCTGCACGAACATTGGTGAACAGAAGTTTGTTTTGTATGGTTGTTTGAATGGCATCTAAAATGTAGTTCACTTGGCTTTCAATCATATACACAATTGAGTTATGCCCAAGATTGGTGTTTGGACCATAGAGCATAAAGAAGTTTGGAAAGCCGCTCACAGTTAAGCCAAGGTATGCTTCTGCACCATCTTTCCATGTGTCTTTTAAGGTGCGACCATCAAGACCTGTAATCTGCATTGGCGCCATAAATTCAGTTGCAGCAAAACCAGTACCATAAATAATGGTATCAACTTCGCGCAGATTTCCGTCCGTATCTAAAATTCCATTTTCAGTAATTTCTTGAATGCCCGTATGAATAACATTTACATGGGGTTGAGTGAGCGTTTCATACCAATGGTTGGAAATCAAAATACGCTTACAGCCAATTGGGTAGTCCGGCATTAAACGGTGACGTAATTTGGAGTCTTTAACCACTTTACGAATATGGCGCTGGAATAAATATTCCACTAAAGGCATTTCATTCAGCGAAGTGGTGAAAGCCAGCAGACGAATTTCGTGATGTCCATATTGTAAGGCACGATCTAGACTTTGCAAAATCGGTAATTTGCGGAATGCTTTTTTCTCTAAAGGTTGATAAATCCGATCTGGCTTCGGAAT
This sequence comes from Acinetobacter sp. M5A5_2a, assembly GCF_053345265.1. NCBI lineage: Bacteria > Pseudomonadati > Pseudomonadota > Gammaproteobacteria > Moraxellales > Moraxellaceae > Acinetobacter > Acinetobacter sp. M5A5_2a. Next base: position 30,212 of record NZ_JBKEZV010000015.1, read on the forward strand.
GACGTAAGGTGCCGAACGTTGATAAACATCAAGATGAGCAACCTCCTTAGCAATTTCGGGAACAAACTGAATGGCACTTGCACCTGTACCAATTACAGCAACACGTTTTCCATTTAAATCGTAGTCATGATCCCAACGCGCGGAGTGAAAAGCCTTACCTTTAAAGTTTTCAATGCCTTTGAGTTTCGGATAGGCTGGGCGATTGAGCTGGCCCACAGCACCTATTAAAAATTCAGCTTCAAAATGCTCACCGGTTGTACTTTGAATGTGCCATACACCTTGTAATGCATCGAATTCGGCACTGGCAATTTCGGTATTAAATTGAACATGTGGGCGAATGTCATATTTATCGGCGCAATGGCGTAAATATTGATAAATCTCTTGAGATGTGCCGTAACGGTTTTTCCAACCCAGCTCTTGCTCAAAAGAAAAAGAATACAGATGAGAAGGTACATCGCAAGCAGCACCCGGATAAGTATTGTCGCGCCAGACACCACCGACATCAGTGGCTTTTTCATACAGTGTAAATTGTTCAAAACCGGCTTGTTTGAGACGAATCGCAAGACCCAAACCACCAAAACCAGTGCCTATAATGGCGATGCGTACATTTTTATTTGAATTAGCTGACGAATTAAACATAGGCTGCTCTAAAATCCTTAAAAACAGTGGGCGAAAGAATCGCAATTTCCTGTATGCAGAATAGTCGTTTATTTGCTTGATTTAGAGGATGGATGAGGACAAAATATTGTGATTCGAGGACATTCTGAGCAATACAGTGAAGTATGCATGGGCTTTTGAACGCAGTGTACATAGTGTTCGATTAATGGCTGATTTTGCGGTGGAATCAGGCATTTCTTATCAGACCATTTTAGAAGAGACTGGAATCAGTCAACAGCAATTGCTTGACCCTAATATGGTGGTGACAGGTCAGCAAGAATTGCAGGTTATTCATAACTTGGTTGAGCAGCTTGGAGACAGGCCGACATTAGGCTTAGATGTAGGTACACGCTATCACTTTACAACATTTGGGCCTTTAGGCATGGCCCTCATGAGTAGTGCCAGCATTCGTGAAGCACTTGATTTAGCTTTAACCTATTTTTCACTTACTTTTGCCTTTACCCGATTTCTAGTTTCAGATACAGATGAAGGTATTCGGATTGAGATTGAAGATGAGGGCGTACCACCTTCAGTTCGCCAGTTTATTCTTGAACGGGACGCCGCGGCGCTCATTACGGTGCAACGGGACTTGGTACAAGATAATTTTTGTCAATATATGGCTTTCACTTTCCAGGCTAAAGCTGAGGTACAACCCTATATCGATTTGTTTGGAATTCTGCCGGAGTTTGGGGCGGCTAAGAACTTTGTTTTACTCGATCCACACAAAGTAGATCAAAAACTACAAATGGCCAATGACCTGATTTTACATACGGCTGAAGAACAATGTAGGCAAATTCTAGATAGACGCCAAACACAAAAGAAATTTATTAATTTAGTGCAGCAGCAGTTAATGATGGTACGAGGGGAAATGCCATCTATGGACATGGTTGCCGATCGTTTGCACTTAAACGCGCGTACCTTACGTCGTCATTTGGCTCAAGAAGGTATGACCTTTATTCAAATTCGTGAAGAAGTCAGACAGGTTCTAGCAGAACAATATCTGACTTTACCGAAAGCCTCTATTGAGCAAATTGCCGAATGGTTGGGATATGCCGAACCTGCCAGTTTTATTCATGCTTATAAAAGATGGCATGGTAAGACACCGCATGCAGTGCGTTTAGCACAAAAATAAAAAAAAGATGAAGGGTGCTTTTGCTTTCCCTTCATCTATGAGGATTGGTTTATTTAATAAAGCTCAGTTGTTTGCTGATTTTTTCTAAAATGGGAGCTTTCTTGGCCTGAAATTCAACTTTGTTTTGTTGAATCAGATTATTGCCTTTGGTATCAATAGAAATAATGAGCGGGCCAAATTCTCTCACACGGTTAATCCAAAGGGTTTCTGGCATACCTAAATCCTGCCATTCAGCGCCTTCAATCTCTTCAACCAATGTTGCTGCGAGCACTGCGCAACCACCTGGAAAAATAGCATGAACCGCAATATTTTCCTGACATCCAGCAGCTGTTTCTGGACCCATACCGCCTTTACCCACAATAAGCTTAACGCCAGTTTGCTTGATAAATTCCCGTTCGAATTTTTCCATCCGCATACTGGTTGTTGGACCAATCGAAACCATCTCGAAGTCGTTTTCACCTTTTTTGCGCACAATAGGGCCAGCATGAAAAATCGCTCCACCTTCAAGATTAACTGGTAGTTCTCGACCTTGTTCGATCAGTCTGCGATGGGCAACGTCACGACAAGTTACCAAACGGCCAGTCAAATAAACTACATCACCGACTTTAAGATCTAAAAGGTCTTCATCTTTAATAGGAGTTGTCAGAATTTTTTTCATAGTACAACCCCTTCGTGAGATAAGATTTCATACGACATATCTGGGTTAATCTTAATTTTGCCACGGCGATGTGCCCAGCAACCTGTATTTACGGCAACTCCAATTGTTGATGGGTGGCGTGCAGAAGATTCAATATTGACTCCCATCACACTGTTATTACCTGTGAGTCCTTGAGGACCAATACCAATTTCGTTAAGACCTTGTTCTAACAATTGCTCCATCAAGGCAGCGCGTGGGTTTTCACTTGTTGAGTCAACTGGGCGCATAATAGCGAGTTTAGAAAGACGAGCCGCGGTTTCAACCGAAGTTGATACGCCCACACCAACCAGTAACGGCGGACAAGCATTTACACCGCGTTCGGTAATAACATCCATTACAAATTCAGCAACGCCTTCGTAGCCTTGACCGGGCATTAAAACTTTTGCCGCACCCGGTAGGGTACAACCGCCACCTGCCATATAGACATCAATGGTACAAGTGTCGAGTTCAGGCACAATACGCCAGTCTAACCATGGAATTTGAGTGCCTGTATTGGTGCCCGTATTTTTTTCATCGAAGGTTTCGACAGCATTGTGACGTAAAGGACCTATGCGAGTTGCTTCAGCAGTTGCTTCGCTCAAAATATCTTGAAGTTCACCAAGCAAAGGGAAGTTCGCACCTGCTTCAACGAAATATTGAATGACACCCGTGTCTTGGCAGCTTGGGCGGTTGAGTTTATCCGCAGCTTGCTGATTTTCTTCCATCGAGTCATAAACTGATTTAGCCAATGGATTGGTTTCTAAAGTACGAAGTTCAATTAACTTACTTTTCACATCTTTGGGTAGGCGTTTTCCAATGTAAGCCGTAAATTTGGCCATGGTGTCCGTAAGGGACTGGACGGCAATATCTTTGTCCATGTTGTGCTCCTTGAAGAAACTTGTTCAGATCTAATTGATGTAAATAGGGTTATTGGGTTGCTTTGGCTGTGTTTATTTTCACTTTTTGGGAGAAGCTCAGCACTAGTGTCAGTAAGGTCGAGATAATGAGTAGTCCGGCAACAAAATAAAGTCCACCTGTGAAGTCTCCAGTTTGATCTTTAATCCAGCCGATCATGGCAGGGCCCGCAAACCCACCTAAATTTCCAATTGAGTTAATAGTGGCAATGCCTGCTGCTGCGGCTGATCCTGACAAGAACATGGTTGGCATACTCCATAGTGGTGGCTTAGCACAGCTAATACCGACATTCACAATGGTAAGTGCTGCAATTAATCCAATGACATTATGTGTGCCTGCTGCAATTGCGAGACCGACCGCTGCGGTTAAGCACGCGAGAGCAACATGCCATGTACGTTCATTGGTGCGGTCAGAGTGTCGAGACCATAAAACCATGGCAATGACAGAAACAATTGGTGGAATGGCATTTAAAAGCCCGACAGTCATAGACGTTACGCCAAGCTGTTTAATAATTTGTGGTGCCCAGATACCGAGGGTATAAAGCCCAGCCGACGTTCCGAAATAAATCAATGCAAGGGCAAGTACTCGTGGGTTGGCAAGGCCGCGAAGAATGCTGTGATGTTCAGGAGCATTTTTCCCTACATCTTCTTCCTTCATGGTTTTTACAAGCCATTCGCGTTCATCCTGTTTTAACCAAGTGGCTTGTTCAGGGCGGTCAGTCATATATTTAAAAACGACAACGCCTAAGATGAGTGCGGGTATTGCTTCAATAATGAACATCCATTGCCAGCCAGCGAGACCCCCAATTCCGTGCATTTCAAGTAATGCGGCAGAGATTGGTGAACCAACCGCGGTGGCAATTGGGGCGGCTGCCATAAATAAAGCAATCACCCCAGCACGATGTCGTGCAGGAAACCAGTAAGTTAAGTACAAAATAATGCCCGGAAAGAAACCAGCTTCGGCAACACCGAGTAAAAATCGCATAACGTAAAAACTGGTTGAGCTTTCTACAAATGCCATGCCAGCTGCAATCAGACCCCAAGTCACCATGACTCGAGCAATCCAGATACGGGCACCGACTTTATGCAAAATAATGTTGGATGGGACTTCAAATAAGAAATAGCCCAAAAAGAAAATTCCGGCACCAAATCCGAGAACTGAGGCAGTAAAGCCTAGATCTTCTTTCATGGTGAGGGCGGCAAAACCAATATTGACGCGGTCGATATAGGCTACAAGGTATAGCAACATAATAAACGGTACGATTCTCCACGTGATTCGACGTAACGTTCGCTTTTCAATATCCATTTCCATGTCATGACTCCATATTCATGACTACCAATCCTGATTGGTAGTTTCCGCTTTCTTTACCGCTATTTATTCGGCTAGATGGCTTTTCCCGTTCATCCACAGCATTCCTTCTGCGGACGTTTTTATGCTCTTAAATAAGAGGCGACTTATGTCGGGAAACAATGAAATGGATGTTAAACCCTTTAAAAAACTGATGAATCGATATAAAGTTAAATCACTATTGCAAAAAACTTAACAATCATGAATGCAGATACGGAATTAGCTTTCTTTTGTTTATTGGTCAAACAAGGAAGTCTTGTCGCGACAGCACGAGAGTTAAACTTGACTCCACCTGCGGTTTCCAGACGTTTAAATCAACTTGAAGAGCGTTTAGGAGTACGGCTTTTAAATAGAACAACACGCCGAATTAGTTTAACCAGTGAAGGTGAGGTCTACTTTGAAAATGCGGTTCGTATTTTAAAAGAGATTGATGAAATGGAGCGTTTGGTTTCAAGTAGTCGGGCAGCACCCAAAGGGGTATTGCGTGTGAATGCTCCTTTAGGCTTTGGTCGTTCTTATATTGCTCCAGCGATTTCTACATTTGCCAAAATCTATTCTGATGTCGATGTCCAACTACATTTAACTGATCGCCCGATTACTCTGCCAGATGAAGCGATTGATGTATCAATCCGATTTGGCGAAATACCCGATTCACGTCTAATTGCAAAAAAACTGGCAGCCAACCGCCGTTTGTTATGCGCATCACCTAGCTATTTAAAAACGGCAGGGCAACCGCTCACTCCCCATGATTTAACGCAGCATCAGTGTATTGTGATTCGGCAAAATGATTCTGCTTATGGTAATTGGCGGTTAAGTCATGGCAAACAAGTTGAAACCGTTAAAGTTCATGGGCAATTGAGTACGAATGATGGGGCAGTCGCATTAAATTGGGCTTTAGAAGGCTACGGTATTTTGATGCGAGCAGAGTGGGACGTAGCAAAATATTTAAGAAGTGGCAGATTGGTTCAAGTGCTAGCGGACTATGAAACACCACCCGCAGATGTCTATGCGGTGTATTTAGAGAGATTAAATCTGTCACCTAAAGTCGCGCACTTTTTAGATCATTTACGCCAATTTTTAAATCAGCATGTCGATGGGCCAGAGCCGCGTTCAAGCTGGTAATGATGGCATTAACCTTGATTAAAAAAAGCCAACTTAAAGTTTAAGTTGGCTTTCAACATTAGTTTTTATTTAAACGCAAATGCAATAACCGTGTCGCCGAGGTATGGCGAATTTCATCGATACGCCCATTAAAATAACGTTCAGTAATGGCTTCACCTGACAAATCTTCAACGACCTCAAACCCCATCTGCTCCACGGCATGATGTAAATCAGTCGGTTTAAATTGACCTAATAATGGTTCTTTGAGCAAATGGGTAAACTGGGCAACACCCATGCTACCAATGCGTTCGATACCAGTTAATTCCTGAAAATCGGTCGAATAGTCGAGTACCACCTCACTACTGTTTGCTGCAAATTCAGCAATACTTTTTAAGGTCTGCAAGGTCGTTTGCGGGTTTAAGTAGTGAGTTGTGCCTAACCACGAAAAAAATGCAGGAGCAGATGAATCATAGACACTTCTGGTCAGAGCTTCCGAAATAGACTCTTTTTCAAAATTAATTGCGACAAACTCAACTGTAGCAGGAATATTTCCTAGCTTTTTTAGCTTGGCTTGTTTGGCCGCTTGAGTATCAGGATGATCAACTTCAAAGATTTTTAAAGTTGGGTAATGTTGAGACTCACGTAGTACAAATGAATCTAGACCTGCACCAACTAAAACATATTGTTGAGTGTTTTGTTGAACTGCCTGATCAAGTAAATCTTCGGCATAACGAGAGCGTCCGACCACTTGCCCGGTAAGTAAACCTAAAGTGCGGTTTAAAACTGCAGAATTCATTAATTTAACAAGAAGTGGGCTTGATAGAAGTTTTTTCCAGCTTCTACTGGTCAGCTCAAAAGCATAAGGGTCTGAAAATACAGGGCTGACCGTATTTTTAAAGTGATTTGCACGTAATGCAGCGGCGGCTTCGGCGGTACGACTTGATTGACCTTCTTTCATCTTTATCCTGTTTTTTTATTTCTTGAAGATATTCAACGAAGAAGGCAGTGTATTTCATGAAAACCTAAAATACACTGCCTATTTCTTACAACGGATTTGATCAAAATTACAAATTAATGAGTTTTTGTCGTTTGATATGTCACTTCATAATCTTTCAAATCGACGTTTTTCAAACGTTGTTTCAGCTTTTTCAATGACCATGGCCATGCAGCGAAGTTACGGCCGTTGGCATCAAGGTAGTAACTCTTACAACCACCACTATTAAATACAGTTGTTTTTAAGTGTTTTTGCACCAGATCATTATGCTTTTTAATAATTTCGGGCTTAACGTTGAACTTGCTAATACCCTTGTTCTTAATTTTCAATAAGCCATCTACAATATAGTCTAGCTGAGCCTCAGCTAAGCCAATAAAAGAGTCATAAACCAAGACATTCGGTCCTAAAATTAAAAATGCATTCGGCACATTTTCAATGTTGGTACCTAAATAAGCCTCAGGTGAACTATCTTTCCATAAATCTTGTAAACATTGACCTTTTTCATTATGAACACGTTTACCAATTGGCGGATGAGATACCTCAAAACCAGTGCCCCAAATAATTACATCAACTTCATGGCGTTCACCGTTGGCAGCAATAACAGTATTGCCTTCAACTTTCACTAAACCATGAGGAATAAGGTTGGTATTTGGTGCTTGTAGTGCAGGGTAGTAATTATTAGCAAACAAAATACGTTTACAACCAATATCAAAGTTTGGCGTTACATTTTTACGTAGCACAGGGTCATTAATCTGCAATTTAAGTAATTGCTTACCTAGTACATTTACCGGTTTAAGTGCAAGCGGGTTACGTAAACCAAAGTTAATTGCATTCAGAGTTAACGCTACACTTTTACGCCAGCTTGCTTGAATAGATGGATACTTAGCAATCACTGATTTACTAAATTCGCCCAAGTCCGTGTCTGGTTTTGGTAGTACCCAAGGCGCTGTACGTTGGAACACAAAAAGCTCTTTCGCTTTTGGTTGAATTTGGGGCACAAACTGAATGGCAGATGCACCTGTACCAATCACGGCAATGCGTTTACCTGTCAAATCATAATCATGGTTCCATTTAGCTGAATGGAACATTTCGCCTTTAAACGTATCTAAACCTTCAAGACGTGGAATTTGTGCTTCGGTAATTGGACCCGTAGCGAAAATAACAGTTTTAGATAAATACTGACCAGTAGTGGTATCAAGTACCCACACATGGCGTGAGTCATCCCATGCGGCGTTCAGCAATTCGTTGTTAAATTCGATTTTAGATGAGACATTAAACTCATTACTCACATCTTCCAGATAACTTAAAATTTCTGGTTGTCGAGCAAATAAATGGCTCCACTTTGCACTTGGTGCAAACGAGTAAGAATAAAGTGCAGATGGCACATCACAGCCACAGCCCGGATAGGTGTTTTCACGCCATGTTCCACCAACACGGCCAGCTTTTTCAATAATTTTATAATTGGTATAGCCAACTTGATCTAGGCGAATGGCAGTAGCTATACCTGAAATGCCGGCACCTACAATAAAGGTGTCGAAAATGTGGTTGGGTGAATTGACAGCTTTTTTTGCTGATGCATTTGTTTTCATTTGAGCAGTCATATGCGTACTACCTATAAATTTCTTATTTAAATAATTTGTAAGACGTGCCAAGGAACTTGTTATACAAGTTTGGTGATGCACGTTTCATGAGCCAGAATAACTTCGCATCGATTTGAGGAATGGTGTAAAGCTCATTCTGATCAAGGCGGTTCAGTGTTAATTTGGCTACACTATCACTTGTGGTGAGGGCATAATTCATGAGTGCATGGTCTGCAAGCTTTGAATATCGCCCTGGAATCCGACCATTTTTGATGATATTGGTTGGAACCAAAGTGGGGCAGAGTACATTGACTTTAATATTGAACTTATGCAGCTCGGCAGAAAGAGTTTCTGACAGTGCACGTACACCAGCTTTAGTCACGTTATAGGCGGTCATTTCTGGTGCAGCCGTATACGATGCAGCGGAAGCAACGTTAATAATCGCACCATAACCCAACTTTTTAAATTTTGGGACGAAAGCATGACAACCGTGAATAACACCCCAAAGGTTGATATTCATGACCCAATTCCAGTCTTCGAGCGTCATTTCATCGAATTTTCCGCCTAAACCTACACCTGCATTATTAATCACAAGGGTGACAGGGTGCCCAAGTAAGATCTCAGCAGTTTCTGCTAGATCTGTAACCTGTTCTGAGTTACCGACATCGCAACGTATAGCGAAAGCTTTCGCGCCTTGTTGTTCAAGAATTTTTACGGTTTCTTCAGCAGCTTCGAGATTAATGTCTGCACAAACCACACTGCCACCACGTTTTGCCAGTTCAATTGCAAAACTTCGACCAATCCCACTGCCTGCACCTGTCACCACTGCATAAGCTTTTTGGCTTGGTTTAACTTTCTTTTTGCCAAATAAAATCATGATTCATCCATAAATAACTTGAAGAGATGCCAGCTATCTGTTTGATAGCTGGAAATGCAGGACGATTAAGACATGCGTACTGGTGGGGTAAATTCTTTAACAAAGTAAGGAGCAATTGCACCGCCTTCGTTCAGCAATTTCTTTTTGTAGTACTCAAGATATTCAGTCGTATCATGGTCATTTGGGTGAAAATCTGGACGTAAATAGTCAAGAATTTGACCAATTGTACTTCCGAAAACGCCATCTTTCGGGCCAAAGATTAAACCTACACCACGACGGGCATCTTTCCAGAATTTTAAGGTGAACATCTCTTGCGGTTTTCTTAAAACAGGGACAAATAAGGTCGTCGCAGGAATAAGCCCTAAAATGGTAATTAAAGCAAGGACGAAACCAGACGCTCGTAATGGGTAGCTGCCATTTAAGATTTGGTAGACATCATAGGCAATATCTTTATGCTCAGATTCTTCAAGCATATGCCACATCCATAAAGCACGGCTCTTCGCATCATCTGAATAATAGAAGTTTTTTTCATGCTTCATCATGTATTCAGCAAGTACTGCGGTAAAATGCTCAATACCCGCCATCATCGATAATTTGAGTGGCTGCGGAAACTTTAAAAACACATATTTAAAGAAGTTCGAGCCAAGGAAACGATAGAGGGCAACAGGATATTCAGCATCTTGAAGTGCATCGTTATATTCATTGTGCAATTTTGAGTGAATTGCTTCTTGGCCAATGAGCGAAGTCACTCGCTGTTTTAAGATAGGGTCTTTAATAAAGTCACGGTGATGGCGAGCGGTTTCGATCACAAGATCTTCACCATAAGTTAAAAAAACTGAAAGTGTGGCAAAAAACAAGGTGGCAAATTGATTGTCCATATAGAATCTGACATCAATTTCCTTACCATCAAAACCAATATTTAAATGACGGATTGGAATAGTGCTTTTACTAGCAAAATCCGGCAACTCAATTTCACGTTGAAATTTAAGTTTGTTAAATGATTTTTTTACTGTGGTCGAGATCATAGCGACACCTTGAGACAAATCAGTAGTAGTGCATTTTGATGAAAATCAATAAACTTAATGTTCAACAAGGCACTGTAAATTCCATTTTCAAAGCAGAGTGTTCTCTGGATTGACTACGGTGTTGTTGCTCCGTTATTTGTTTGATTATTTGGCTGAATAACGGAAAGAAGAGTTGAGACACACAGAATTTCTCAGTGACTCTTCTTTAATTTTTTCATATTAATCTGACTTTATGTTCGGATTCAATTCGGGTAAATTTTTAAATATATAAAAGTAATTTATCAATTTCTTGCATAAGGAAAACTTTAATAAAAGTTTATTCATATTGTTGAAAAATAATAAATAATTTATTCTTATTAAGGTCGTTAGAGTAAATATAAGAGTGTTTCGATATCCTTAATTGCATCTATTTTTATGGCTTTTTTTGATCAAGTTTGACAACTATTCGGATTTTGTTTTTTTATTTCTACCGAGTCTGATTACATGCTAATCTGACTTTATGTTCGGATTATTGATTAGATCGTATGACCACGCGTAAACCTCGTCAAACTCGAGCCAAAGTTACTGTCGATACTATTATTGAAGCGGGTTTTATTGCAGTGGCGCTTCATGGACCAAGTGGCACCACCACACGCCATATTGCAGAAATTGCAGGGGTGAGTGTCGGATCTTTATATGAATATTTTAAAAATAAAGAAGAAATTTACGATGCGATGAATCACTATTTTGTTCGAGAAATTTTGGACATGATTACGGAACTTACGCCAACTATTTTACAGTTGGAGTTAGAACCTGTCATTGAAATGATTTTTTATACTTTTAGTGATTTATTAAAGAAAAATAATGACCGTTATTTAACTGTTTTACGTTATGCAGGCGAGTTACAGTACGATAAATACATTCCAAAAATCGAGCAGGCTTTAGTGGAAGTCATCATGAAATATATGATGCATAATCCTAAATATTTAAAAATTAACAACGTGGCTGTGATTACGTACATCTGCATTAATAGTGGGATTTTTAATGTGGCGCGGCATCTTATTTTGCCAAACCCTTATATCAGTTTTGATGAAATGGTGCAGGGGTTAACCACTATGATCATGAGTTATATCAATGCAGAGATGTCGCGCTCAGAAGAGCATTGATCACAGTTAGACTTTTTCAATTTGTATAAACGCTAAAAAAGCCCTCACATAAAAATTTATGTGAGGGCTTAGCTTCATTATGGCATGGTTGGAACTTCTTCCGGACGCATATCAAAAATCAGAATTTCAGCATGATCACCATTGGTAAACGATAAGTTTCCACCATCACGGATACGTGCTGCATCACCTGTGTTAAAGGTTTTACCATTTACATCAACGCGACCTTTGGCAACATGTAGGTATACATATCGACCGTCAGGAATCATAAATTCGGCAGTTTCTTCACCATCAAAAAGACCTGAGTAAATATTAATATCTTGTTTGATGGATAAAGTTTTTTCACCGCCTTTTGGTGAAATAATCAAATGCAATTTACCGCGTTTGTCTTCTTCATCAATATGAATTTGTTGATAACCTGGATCTGTATTTACTTCACTTGGAACGACCCAAATTTGTAAAAAATGTACGCCTTCTTGAGCGGAATGGTTAAATTCACTATGAGCCACTCCACGACCTGCACTCATTAACTGAATATCACCAGGCACAATCACAGAACCTGTACCCATCGAGTCTTTATGCTCTAATGCACCTTCAAGTACATAGGAAATAATTTCCATATTATTGTGAGGGTGAGTACCAAAGCCTTTAGACGGAGCAACATTATCATCATTAATTACAAGTAGATCTGAAAAACCGACTTGTTTCGGGTCCCAATAATTAGCAAATGAAAAGCTATGTTTTGATTGTAACCAGCCGTGATGTGCTGCGCCACGTTCATGAGATAAACGCATATCAAACATGATCTACTCTCCTAATTTAATTTTTTCTCTGAGTGCAGTTTATCGTAGCGATTATTGTAATAAAGCTCTAAAAATGGAAAGCTTGGTACGATTTATAGAACGATAAAATGGAAAGCTATTTCTGAAATAAGAAAAAGGGTTCTTTTAGTTAAAATTGGAATTTTACTTTTGAAGCTAAGGATGAAAAAAGGAAATGGCTGGGTAACTAAACAATTTTAAATATAACAATTGAAAGAAAAATCGATCTTTTTATCTTATTCAGTAGATAGAAAATTTAGAGATTTTTCATGCGATATACACATTTGTCTACACTGCATATTTAAATGAACTTAATAATGGAAATGAATAAAAAGCTAATATTAAAAATAATTAAACACAAACTGTTTTAAAATAAAGTTACTTTTCAATGGAAATGTTTTGTATTTATCAATAATTGTAGTGAGAAATTTAAAATCACCTTTTTTATCAATTATTTGGATGAATGTGTGTTATTGTAAATAAATGTGAAAACATTCACAAAGCTATTTTTTTTTGTTAAGATCATTAACATTAAAAACATAGAGATAATAATAATGATCAATAAAGTATTAATCGTGTTGTGTGTGAGTATCGTCTTTGTATTAGGGTATTGGGCTTATTTAGATACCCAAAATAAAAGACATCAGGAATTGATGCGAATCATTCAAGAAGCAGAACAAAATTTACAAAGCATCGAACGCAATCCTAATCATGCTCATCACAGCAATTTGGCTTCTTATAATTTGCAAGGCTATATAAGCGAGAAAAAAATTATTTTCTAATAATATCGCGCTTTAAATTTCTGATTTTTTGCATCGTCATTGATCATATCTTTTCATAAATTTTGATCATGTTTCGGTTGAATCTGTTAAACTTATTGAACGTATAGTAAAAAAGCTGCATAGTGATTATGCAGCTTTTTTGTGTTTCAAGAGGGGCTGTGGTTATTTCCTATGTATGAACTAGAAACCAAATGAGTGGCATATTTGTTGCTTCTTAAATTTGAGATTCTTGTTTATAGGCCTGAACAGAAAAACAATATTGTTCAGCGACCTACATAGAAGTAAATATCCCACAGTTCAGATTTTGCATAGAGGCTACTTATGGCGGCGCCCAATTCTTCGGCAGGCTGGTTAGAGCGTTTATTTAAGTTAAGCGACAATAAAACCACTTTCCGGACTGAAGTTCTTGCTGGTGTAACTACATTTCTAACGATGTGTTACATCATTATTGTCAATCCACTCATTTTATCTGAAACCGGCATGGATCATGGCGCCGTATTTGTTGCGACCTGTTTGGCAGCAGCAATCGGCTGTTTAGTGATGGGGATCATTGCTAATTATCCAATCGCACTGGCCCCTGGTATGGGTTTAAATGCTTATTTTACCTATTCAGTTTGTATGGGTATGGGTGTGCCATGGCAAACAGCTTTAGCTGCTGTTTTTGTTTCAGGTCTTGTCTTCCTTGCAATTAGCTTCTTTAAAATTCGTGAAGCGATTGTAAATGCTATTCCAATGTCGCTGAAGTTTGCGATTGGTGGTGGTATTGGCTTATTCCTCGCACTTATTGCTTTAAAAAATGCTGGCATCATTGTTGATAATCAAGCGACATTAGTTGGCTTGGGTGATATCAAACAACCTACAGTATTATTAGCGTTATTTGGATTTTTAATGATTGTGGTTCTACACCAATTAAAAATCCGTGGCGCAATCATTATTAGTATTTTGGTTGTTACAGCAATTGCGACTGCCTTAGGTCTAAATGAATTTAAGGGTGTAGTTGGTCAAATTCCTTCAATTGCACCAACCTTTATGCAAATGGACTTTAAAGGTCTATTTACTGCAAGTATGGTTGGCGTAATCTTCGTATTCTTTATTGTCGACTTGTTTGATAGTACGGGTACTTTGGTTGGTGTTTCACACCGTGCTGGTCTTTTGCAAGATGGTAAATTACCTCGTTTGAAAAAAGCATTATTTGCTGACTCTACTGCAATTGTTGCTGGTGCCGCATTAGGTACATCTTCAACTACGCCATATATTGAATCAGCTTCAGGTGTGGCAGCGGGTGGGCGTACAGGCTTAACTGCTGTTGTCGTTGCAGTCTTATTTATTTGCTGTTTATTTTTAGCGCCTCTTGCTCAATCTGTACCAGGTTTTGCAACAGCGCCAGCTTTATTGTTCATTGGTGTGTTGATGATTCAAGGGATCACTCATATCGATTGGGATGATATTACCGAAGCTGTTCCAGCATTTTTAACTATTGTATTTATGCCATTTACCTATTCAATTGCAGATGGTATTGCAATGGGCTTTATCAGCTATGCATTAGTTAAATTATTCACAGGTAAGGCAAAAACTGTACCGTACATGGTGTGGATTATTGCTGCACTTTGGGTATTTAAATTTATCGCGTTTGGCGGTTAATATGATTTTTTATAATTTTCTTCTTGAGCTGTCTTAGTCATAGTTTTTAATAAGAAGAAAATTATAGAAGGGTGTGATTTTTACCACACCCTTTTTTCTTTAGACGTGGAGTTAATATGAATCAAGTCGAGCTGATTCGCGCCTTACCAAAAGCCGAATTGCATGTACATATTGAAGGGACATTTGAACCTGAATTAATGTTTGCAATTGCCCAGCGCAATCAGATTCAGATTCCTTACAAATCTGTTGAAGAAGTAAAGCAAGCTTATAACTTTCATAATCTTCAATCATTTTTAGATATTTACTATGCTGGTGCGAATGTTCTTGTACATGAACAAGACTTTTATGATTTAGCATGGGCATATTTTGAAAAGTGTGCCGAAGATCGTGTGGTTCACACAGAAATGTTCTTCGACCCGCAAACCCACACTGACCGTGGCGTTGCTTTCTCAACAGTGATTAACGGTTTAAAACGTGCTTGTACTGATGCCAAAGCTAAGTTTGGTATCAGCTCTCAGCTTATTATGTGTTTCTTACGCCATTTAAGCGAAGAAGCTGCATTTGAAACACTTGAGCAGGCTTTACCATTTAAGCAAGACATTATTGCTGTAGGGCTTGATTCAAGTGAAGTGGGGCACCCACCAGCTAAATTTGAACGTGTTTTTACTAAGGCACGTGAAGAGGGCTTCTTAATCGTTGCTCACGCTGGTGAAGAAGGCCCACCTGAATATGTATGGGAAGCTTTAGACTTGCTCAAAGTGAACCGTATTGACCATGGTGTACGTTCTGAAGAAGACGAACAATTAATGGCACGTTTAATTAACGAAAAAATGCCTTTAACCGTTTGCCCTTTAAGTAACCTAAAGCTCTGTGTCGTAAATGATATGAAAGATCATAATATCCGTCGTTTGCTACAAAAAGACGTACACGTGACTGTAAACTCAGATGATCCATCATATTTCGGTGGATATATGAATGATAACTTCTTTGCAATTCAGCAAGCTTTAGATCTAACAAATGATGAGTTGAAAAAACTCGCAATCAACTCTTTTGAAGCCTCTTTCATTTCAGATGAAGAGAAACAAAAGTGGATTGCAGAAATCAAAAAAATCTAAATAAAAAAACCGCCTATCTCAGGCGGTTTTTTTATACATACAATTACTTTGGTTGTTTGGTCATACTATTTAAAATATTGTCTTTATCAACAAAGTGATGTTTTAAAGCAGCAAGTACATGTCCAACAATAAGAAAGCCTGCAAACCAAGAAATATAAATATGTAATGGTTTAACGATAGCTAAAAGCTCTGGGTTATCTTGCACTAACCGCGGAATTTCAAATAAATATAAAACAGGGGCAGGGTGACCAGCACTCCAGCTAAATAAACAACCAGTGACAGGTAACGCCACCAAAATCACATAAAGGAATAGATGACCAACATGTGCCAGTGTTTTCATGGTTGGTGACATTGTATCTGGTAATTTTGGAGCTGGATGTGTATAGCGCCATAAAATCCGGATAATCACCAAAAAGATAATGGTTGTCGCAATATTTTTGTGCAACGTAATGACATCACCTTTAAAGCTGCCATCAACGTCATAACTTAAAAAATTTCCACTATAGAAGCCAATAGCCCACGCTGCGATGAAAATGATTGCCATCACCCAATGCAGGACTTGTGCGGTACGGGTGTAATACTGAGATGAAACAGCAGGCATAAAAGACCCTATTTTTTTGTCGTTTTGATTTTTAATTTTATGGGAAAGCGCTGATTTTGAGAAATGTTTTAAATGTAACAGAGCGTGCTAAAAACAGAACGTTTAAGAAAAAATGCATTTGATGAGCTGAGTTTTGCAGAGGAAAATAGTTTGCATAAATGCATCAAATTATTTGTTTCTTATAAAGTTGAGTTTAGGCACAATACGCGCTGCCAACGTTCAATCAAAGGAAAAAATGATGAAAAAATTGATGCTCGCTCTAGCGCCAGTTGTTTTAGCTTTAACAGCGTGTGCAACGACTACAGGTACGGGTACAGGCGCTACTTCTGCACAAACTACAACTCAACAGTTGGGTGTTGCTGCATTAAAAGTTGCTGTAAATGCAAAATGTATTACAGAAATTAATAATGTTTCGGCTTGGAAAACAGCAACAAAGCTTATGACTGCTGAGCAACGTGACAGCATTCAAACCAATGTTTGTGGTTGTGTGAGCGAAAAGGCACCAAATAGTGTGACAGCAGTAGAATTGGCTGCGGCTGCATTTGATGTAAATGCACGTGCTACAATTGTAAACCAAGTGGTTTCAAAAACTGTAAATGAGTGTGTGGCAGAAGCTTTACAAAAGTAATTAATGATTTTTGTATTAAAGAAGGCTGATTACTATTGATCAGCCTCTTTTGTTTAAAGGTAGAGAGTTGATGTTTATTGCTGGTGTAGATGAGGCGGGACGAGGACCTTTGGTGGGTTCTGTGGTGGCAGCGGCTGTTATTTTAGATCCGAATAATCCAATTGTGGGATTAAATGATTCTAAAAAATTAACTGAAAAGAAACGTGAAAAGTTGTTTATTGAAATACAAGAAAAAGCCTTAGCTTGGTCAATTGCAGAAGCAACGCACGATGAAATTGATGAATTAAATATTTTACAAGCGACTTTTTTGGCCATGCAGCGTGCAGTTGATGGTTTGAAAACTCAGCCACAAAAAGTGATCGTAGATGGTAATCAAATTCCAAAAGGAATCATTATTCCTTGTGAAGCGATTGTTGGGGGAGATGCGAGTCATGCGGAGATCAGTGCAGCGAGTATTCTGGCAAAAGTTACGCGTGATCGACAAATGCAGGAATTAGATCAACAATATCCATTATTTGGTTTTGCCAAACATAAAGGATATCCAACTAAAGCGCATTTTGAAGCGATTGCAGCGCATGGTGTAATTGATCAGCACCGCCGTAGTTACGCACCTGTTAAACGTGCTCTAGGCCTATAAATACAACTTCCTAAAAAATTTAAAGCGACTATAAAGTCGCTTTAATTAGGGAGAGAATAACTTCATGTTAACGATTGAAGTTTTTCTGTGCAAAATTATCATCTTCAAAAGAAACTTGATAATCTTGATCAAGATGTTGAAGGTGTTCATGCATTGCACGTTCATGTTGAATACGTTGATAAATTTCTTCGCGATGAACAGAAACCTCTTTTGGTGCATTCACACCAATACGAACCTGATTTCCTTTGACGCCAAGCACAGTAACACTGACTTGATCCCCAATCATTAATGTTTCCCCGACACGGCGGGTCAGAATCAGCATGTTTATCTCCTTGCTAAACGCTTAAAACTGCAATATTGGTACCCAAATAAAAGCTCAACCTCAGTTTTCAGTCAGATTCTAACAGAAATATGAGAACAAAGTCATATTTTGATAATCACTGCCAAAAAACTTTCCGTTTAATATAACAGAGCCGCTATAAAAAAAACTATAGCGGCTCTGTGTTTTCTTTAATTATTGTCGGACAAGTAAACATTTTTTAATGAATAATTGACCGTTTGGTAAAATTAAGCGCGGGCGCTGCTTTCACCATGTTCACGATCTAAACCAAAAGCGGTGTGTAGACAACGAACAGCAAGTTCTAAGTATTTCTCATCAATAATGACAGAAACTTTAATTTCAGATGTTGAAATCATAAGTATATTAATACCTTCATCAGCAAGGGCAGTGAACATCTTGCTCGCTACGCCTGCATGTGAGCGCATACCTACACCCACGATAGACACTTTAACGATGTCATCACGTGTTGAAACTTCACGTGCACCAATATTTTTGGCAGTTTCGTTTAAGATTTTTTCAGCTTTAGCTAAATCAACACGGTTTACAGTGAAAGTGAAATCTGTTGTGCCATCTTCTTCAACATTTTGCACTATCATATCGACTTCGATATTGGCATCACTTACTGGTGATAAAATTTTAGAAGCAATACCTGGTTCATCAGGTACACCTAAAATCGTTAATTTTGCTTCGTCACGGTTAAAAGCAATACCTGCAATAATTGGCTGTTCCATATTATCTTCCGCCTCAGTAGTAATGAGTGTACCTACATTTTCTTTAAATTCATCGTCAAACACGCCGTCGTTATCATTATCAAAACTTGATAATACACGCAAAGGAACTTGATATTTTCCGGCAAATTCTACTGAGCGAATTTGTAAAACTTTTGAACCTAATGAAGCCATTTCTAGCATTTCTTCAAAAGAAATACGGTCGATTTTTTTGGCTTTAGGAGCAACACGAGGGTCAGTGGTGTAAACGCCATCTACATCAGTGTAAATTTGGCATTCATCTGCTTTTAGAGCAGCAGCAAGAGCAACACCTGAAGTATCTGAACCACCACGGCCTAGAGTTGTGATATTTCCATTAGCATCAAAGCCTTGGAAGCCCGCAACAACAATAACACGCCCTGCATCAAGGTCATTGGTCATGACATCTGTATCAATAGACTCAATACGCGCCTTGGTAAATGCACTGTCAGTTTTAATACCGACTTGACGTCCGGTATAGGATTTAGCTTCCACACCAATCGAATTAAGTGCCATAGCTAACATGGAAATCGTCACCTGTTCACCGGTTGAAACCATTTGGTCTAACTCGCGTGGGTCAGGTGTTTCGGTAATGGCTTTAGCGAGAGCAAGTAAGCGGTTTGTTTCACCACTCATTGCAGATACGACCACAACAACCTTGTGACCGTGATCATGCCAACGCTTAACACGACGAGCAACATTTAAAATGCGCTCGGGGGTACCCATAGAAGTACCGCCATATTTTTGAACGATTAATGCCATAGTTTTTCCATATAAGCCATGACCCTGAGAGGCTTTTCAGGGTCAGTTACACAAAAAGTGAAGTCTTATTTTTGTTCAAGCCATGCAGGTAATGCAGCAATAACTTGTCCAAACTTCTCGTTAAGTGGCGCGCCACCTTGTGCTAAGTCAGGTTTACCACCACCTTTACCACCTAACTCAGTTGCTAGATGCTTGATGATGTCACCTGCTTTTAGATTTGCAGTGTATTGTGATGCAACTGAAGCAAGCAGGCTAACTTTGTCACCCTCTACGCCAGCTAATACAATGACTGCGTTCTCTAATTTTGATTTAACACTGTCGTGCAAGTTGCGAAGTGATTTCGCATCTACACCTTGAACAGTGGTAATAAGCGTTTGACGACCAGCAATCGTTTGTACCTGATCAATCAATTCTGACGCTTGGAAGTTTGCCAATTTCTGATTGAGCTGTTCAATCTGCTTTTGTAATGCAGAAACCAATTCAACATTGGCTTGTACACGCTCAACAGTTTGGTCTTTCTGTGCTTTTAATAAGCCATTAATGTGCTGGATATCTGAATCAGTTTTTTGTACCACATCTAACGCTTTAGTACCTGTAACTGCTTCAATACGGCGTACACCAGCAGCCACACCACCTTCAGAAGTGATCTTAAATAAACCAATATCGCCTGTACGCTTAACGTGAATACCACCACAAAGTTCGATTGAGAAGTTTTTCTCATCAATTACTGAACCCATAGCAAGAACACGAACTTCGTTACCGTATTTTTCACCGAATAACATCATTGCGCCTTTGGCCTTTGCTGCTTCGATGTCAAGTAGTTCAGTGGTTACTGCGGTATTTGCAATAATTTCTGCATTTACCAAACGCTCAACCTGTTGTAACTGTTCAAACGTTACTGGTTGGTCGTTAGCAAAGTCAAAACGTAAGATATCACTTGCAACTAAAGAACCTTTTTGTTGTACGTGTGAACCTAAGATTTGACGAAGAGCAGCATGTAATAGGTGAGTTGCCGAGTGGTTGCGAGCTGTTGCATCACGAATATCCGCTTTAACAATCGCTTCAACGTTTTGATCGGCTTTAAGATTACCAACGGTCACAATACCTTGATGAACAAAGGCACCGCCTGATTTTTTGGTATCTTGAACTTCAAAAATACCAGTTTCATTTTTGAAGATACCTGTGTCACCAATCTGACCACCACTTTCTGCATAGAAAGGAGTCTGGTTTAAAACGATAAGTGCTTCGTCGCCTTCAGAAACTTCATCAACTTGTACGCCATCTTTGTAGATCGCTACAATTTGGCCTTGACCAGTAGTGTTGATGTAACCGTCAAACTGAGTTTCGCCTTCAACTTGTACAATGCTGTTGTAGTCAATAGCGAATTTACCAGCATCACGAGCACGTTGACGCTGAGCAGCCATTTCTACTTCAAAACCAGCTTCGTCAATAATAAAGTCACGTTCACGTGCAATATCAGCAGTTAAGTCTGTTGGGAAGCCGTAAGTGTCGTAAAGTTTGAAGACTGTCGCACCAGGAATCGTCTTGTCTTTTAATTGAGCAAGTTCACCTTCAAGTAGTTTTAAACCTTGCTCAAGTGTTTTAGCAAACTGTTCTTCTTCACGAACTAAAGTTGCTTCAATCACATCTTTACGAGCTGCGAGCTCAGGATAAGCCTCACCCATAACTTCGATTAAAGGTTGCAACATTTTGTAGAAGAATGTACCAGTTGCACCAAGCTTATTACCGTGACGCACAGCGCGGCGGATAATACGGCGTAATACATAACCGCGGCCTTCGTTGCTTGGGTTTACACCATCAGCAATTAAGAAACAGCATGAGCGCGCATGGTCTGCAACTACACGTAAAGAAGGCTGACCTTCGTCTTCAATACCAATAATGTTTGCAGCAGCTTTTAATAAGTGTTGGAACAAGTCAATGTCATAGTTTGAATTAACATGTTGCAATACAGCAGAGATGCGCTCCAAGCCCATACCTGTATCAACAGATGGAGCAGGGAGAGGGTGAAGTACGCCATCAGCAGTTCGGTTGAACTGCATGAAAACGTTATTCCAGATTTCAATGAAACGGTCGCCATCTTCTTCAGGTGTGCCTGGTAAGCCACCCCAAATATGATCGCCGTGGTCAAAGAAAATTTCAGAACAAGGACCACATGGACCTGTGTCACCCATTGCCCAGAAGTTATCAGATGCGTATTTTTCGCCTTTATTATCACCAATACGGATAATACGTTCAGGCGCTAAACCAATTTCTTTATTCCAGATGTCATAAGCTTCATCATCAGTGTGATAAACGGTTGCATATAAACGATCTTTAGGAAGTGCTAGCCACTCATCGCTAGTCAAAAATTCCCAAGCAAATTTAAGAGCATCACGTTTGAAATAATCACCAAATGAGAAATTACCTAACATTTCAAAGAATGTATGGTGACGAGCAGTGTAACCAACGTTGTCTAAATCATTGTGTTTACCACCAGCACGTACACATTTTTGTGATGTAGTTGCACGTACATAGTCACGTTTTTCAAGACCTAAGAAGCAGTCTTTAAACTGGTTCATCCCAGCATTTGTAAATAATAAAGTTGGGTCGTTGGCAGGAACAAGAGAACTCGACGCGACACGTGTATGCCCTTGCGTCTCAAAGTAGCGCAAAAATGCTTCACGAATTTCAGCAGATGTCATTAAACGAGTACTCACAACCAAGTCACTCCATATTTTCGAATTTGGCTAAATGTATCAATGCCTGTTTGTTTTATGTCAAACCTGAGCATTTGATACGGGGCTTATTTTTTAAAAACGCTAAATTGTAGCGGAAAAACCCCACCGAACCAACGATTTTAAAAGGAATATCTTACAAAACTGTGATTTGGCTAAAAATCTATATTCAATTGGGCGTGACGTGCTTTACTATATGCCTTCTTTAGCCTTTAGTTTTGTAGATAAGGATAGGTCATGCAACGTATCGCCATTAATGGGTTTGGGCGGATTGGACGTAATGTTTTACGTGCTTGGTTTGAGAGCTCAAAACAATTTCAATTTGAAATCGTGGCGATTAACGATATAGCAGATGTACAAACATTAGTGCACTTATTTAAATATGATTCCACACATGGCCGTTTTAATGGAAATGTGGAAATATTTATTGAAAATGAAAAAGTTTTTTTGAACATTCAATCAAATCAAAGAACGCTAAAAGTTGAAGTTTTAAAACAGGAACAACCTGAGCTTTTGCCATGGTCTAATTTAGATATTGATGTCGTACTTGAGTGTACGGGACTGTTCCGTTCCCACGCTGATGCAACCCGCCATCTACAAGCTGGGGCAAAAAGGGTAATTATTGGTGCAGCACCTTTTGACCATGTAGATGCAGCAATTGTCTATGGTGTTAACCATGCAGATGTGAAAGCGACTGATCAGATCATATCAAGTGTGTCATGTACTACGCAGGCATTAGTACCCTTAGTTAAAATCATTGATGATGCGTTTGGAATTGAAACAGCGCTCATGACAGAAATTCATGCTGTTACAGCAGACCAGTCTGTACTTGATCACGCGCATCGTGATTTGCGTCGTGCCAGAGCTTCTGGACAAAATATTATACCAACTACGTCTAGTGCATTAGGTGCATTAAAGCGCGTTATGCCAAAAATGGAAGACCGTATAGACGGTTATTCAATTCGGGTACCTACTATTAATGTAGCTGCAATTGACTTAACTTTTATCGCGCAATCGCCAATTACTGTGCATCATATTAATGAAGTATTGATTAAAGCTTCTCAAACAGATTATGTAGAAATTATGGCAGTGACTGATGAGCCTTTAGTTTCAAGCGATTTTAACCATTCACCTTATTCACTTATTGTTGATTTAACTCAAACTATGGTCGTTGGGCATCAAGCTAAAGTATTTGCTTGGTACGATAATGAATGGGGCTATGCAAATCGATTATTAGATTTGTGTGATTCTTTCTAAACGTCAATTGAAATAATTTAAGGATGTTAAATTAACATCCTTTTTTATAATTACTAATTTATGATCTGAATAGTTGTAGAAAAAATTTAAAAGAAAATTTATTTTAAAATTCTAAATATTTATATTGTGAAAAACTATCTCTATTTGTATGATTCGCAAACATTAAAATTTTAATTATAGAGTTTATATGAAATTTAAATCAAAAAAAATAAGTGGTTTTTTAATTATTACATCTACTATTATTTTAACCGCTTGTGGTGGAGGCTCAGATCAAAGTACTAATGATCAAGCTGAAAGTAATTTAGAAAAAGACGATGCGATTTACCAAGTTTATTATCAACCTTCTAATTTTTCTTCAGAGGTTTATAGTGATTTTTTTGAAATCACTCAATATCCAATTAAAAATAATGAAATATTTTTTTCAAAGTCACATAACGAACCTTTAGAAAAAGAAATTTTTACCGAAGAAAAAATTCTAAATAAAGGTACACTACAAACAAATATTGTAAAAAGGTTAACTCCTAATAGTTGGACTTATGAACTAACCTCTGAGCTGAAACAAAACTTAAATTTTGAAATCGTTAAGTTAGATGGGGAAAAGATCTTTGATCGTGTCTTACCTGGCTATCGAGACAATATAAATTTTAATGTCGATCAGAGTGATCGACCAAATCAAAATTTAATTAAATTCTATCAAAATTATAATAGTGCTACATTTCCTAAAAATAGTTATTGTTATCGTTTAAAAGAGACTCAATGGAATCAATCTTATATTTCATATATATCTAGTTTTGATTCAAGTCCATCGTTTAGTGAGGAAAAGCAGTCAATCATCGAAAGATATAATAACTTAGGTCAAGATAAAAAGTATTTTAGGCTTCTAAATTCGCAGTGGTACGGCTATAACTTAACTGTTTTAGAAAATTTAGAAACTGGTGATATTGAAAGTGCACTGGGTAATAATAATGATCAGTTTGCTTCTATGGAATTTGTATCAAGCAGCTTATGGGATGCTGATAGAAGTTTGGCGTATGAGAAGTCTCACCTTTATTCTATAGAAGATAACCCGCTTAATAATGTGCACTCCTCAAATGCTTTGAAGCAGAAATTAAAAATTGCAAATCTTGAAAAAGGTTGTTTTGCTTTTAATACTCAAGCAGCTCAAGCTATTCAAAAGCTAAATTTAGTTAACTGGAAACCAGGTGGTAGTTCAGATATTGGCCCATTCTTTGGTCGAAGAACTTTTGACTATGATATGAGCAAAGCAAAGTAAGATATTGAATATTATTATTAATTGTTTAAATCTTCTTTTTGACTTTAGAGTTTATTAAGAAAGATTTATGCAAATTGTCAGGTGCATGGCAGAAAGTATCATGCTACACTAAGAGAAATCGGGTGTGTTCCCGATTTTTTTATGTGGGGTCGTTCCACGTTGATCAGATTTTAGGCTTGAAATATGACCATTTCAGAGACATGGTTGCTGCCTGACGGGGTAGCCGATGTATTGCCGGAACAGGCACAAGTCATTGAAAAACTTCGCCGTGAAGCTTTAGATTTCCTCGCGGTACGAGGTTATCAATTGGTATATACACCATTTATCGAATACATCGAATCGTTGTCTTCATTATCAGAATCAAATCAAGACTTAGATTTAGTAACTTTTAAGGTTATTGATCAGCTTTCAGGCCGTTTACTCGGTGTTCGTGCTGATATGACTCCACAAGTTGCACGTATTGATGCACATGTAAGACCAGTTGAAGGCGTCGCACGTTACTGTTATTCAGGGACTGTATTACATACTAAACCACAAAATTTCAATGCCACTCGTGCACCTTTACAATTAGGTGCGGAGTTATATGGCCACGATAGTATCGAAGCTGATGTCGAAATGGTCGATGTTATGCTGGGGTTGATTGAGAACATCTATACTTTGCAAGGCGCGCATTTAGATTTGGGCCATGTAGGGTTGTTCCGTAGTCTAGTCAAGTATGCTGGACTGTCAAAAAATGAAGAGCATGAACTGTCTGATCTTTATCAAAGAAAAGCATTGCCAGAGTTAGCAGAATTTACTCAAAGCCTGAATATGGGTTCTGATTTCTATGCGCTTGGCCGTTATTCTAGTGATCTAGAAGCATTGCAGACGAATTTAAGTGCCAATATTTTGCAAGATGCGGAATTTAAGTCAGCATTAGATGCACTTAAGACAACGCTTGAGCAAATTAAAGGCCGTTGGCCAAATCTCAATATCGGTATCGATGTTGTAGAGCTACGTAGTTATCACTATCACACTGGTTTAATGTACGCAGTATATGCGCCAAACCGTGCTGCGCCGTTAGCGCAGGGTGGCCGTTACGATGGTATTGGTGAACACTTTGGTCGTGCACGTCCTGCTACTGGCTTTAGTTGTGATTTATATGCCTTAGGTGCAAATCAGTTCGCAGAGATCGAAACTGTTGTTGCTCCAAAAGGCTCAGAACAAGATTTACTTTCAGCAATTTCGAATGCACGCGCTCAAGGTTTACGTGTCGTTCAATTGTTAGGTAATGATGATTTAAGTTCTATTCCATACGCGACCCATCAACTCGTGGCGCAAAATGGTCAATGGAATATTGAAAAGATTTAAACGCCAACGGTAATTTTTTACTGGTGGTTTCCAATTTTAACAGCATGATGTAATGAGGCTATTATGGGCAAAAATGTTGTGGTACTTGGTACCCAATGGGGCGACGAAGGTAAAGGTAAAATCGTCGACCTGCTCACAGATCAGGCGGCTGCGGTAGTACGTTATCAAGGCGGACATAACGCAGGTCATACTCTTGTCGTAGGTGGTAAAAAAACTGTATTGCACCTCATTCCATCAGGTATTTTACGTGAAAACGTATTGTGCTTAATTGGTAATGGTGTGGTACTTTCACCAGCCGCGTTAATTGAAGAAATGGGAATTTTGGAAGCAGAAGGAGTTCCTGTTAAAGAACGCCTACGTATTTCTCCAAACTGTCCACTCATTTTGCCTAACCACATTGCACTTGATCAGGCACGTGAAAAGAAACGTGGTAATGCTAAAATCGGTACTACAGGTCGTGGTATTGGTCCTGCATACGAAGATAAAGTGGCTCGCCGTGCAGTGCGTGTTGCTGACCTTGTTCGTGGTGGTGCAGCATTAGAAGAAAAACTGTCTGAGATGCTTGAGTTACATAACTTCCAGTTAACTCAGTTCTACGGTGTAGAAGCTGTTAAATTTGAAGATGTATTGGCTCTTTGCAACCAATGGCGTGAAGTTCTTGCTCCATTAGTGGTTGATGTTACTAAAGTGTTGCATGACTATCGCAAAGAAGGTAAGGCTGTAATGTTTGAAGGAGCTCAAGGCTCACTTCTAGATATTGACCACGGTACTTATCCATATGTTACAAGTTCAAATACAACTGCTGGTGGCGTAAGCTCTGGTTCAGGTATGGGACCTTTACATCTTGATTATGTATTAGGTATTACTAAAGCTTATACAACTCGTGTAGGTGCTGGTCCATTCCCAACTGAATTGGTTTACGATGCAGCTGCTGATGCTGGTGATCCAGTGGGTAAACACTTGGGTACAGTGGGTCATGAGTTTGGTGCTTCTACTGGTCGTCAACGTCGTTGTGGTTGGTTTGATGCTGAAATCCTTCGCCGTTCTGTAGATGTAAACTCACTTTCTGGTATTTGCTTAACTAAACTTGATGTTTTAGATGGTTTAGAAGAAGTGAAAATCTGTGTGGGCTATGAAAATACAGATTCAGGCTGTGTAGGTTCTTCTGATGCGGTTTCTTTTGAATGCTTGAAACCAATCTACGAAACTATGCCTGGTTGGAGCGAGTCGACTGTTGGTTTAACTAGTATCGACCAATTACCAGCAAATGCTTTGGCTTATGTGAAGCGCATTGAACAGTTAATCGAATGTCCGATTGATATCGTTTCAACTGGTCCAGACCGCGCAGAAACAATTGTTTTACGTCATCCATTCTCTGCTTAATTAGTAAAGATAAAAAAGCCTCCTGAAAGGGGGCTTTTTTATACCCGACTAAAGTGCAGTTTTTGTTTTATTAGATTCAGATTAAAACGTTATATATCGATAAGGAATGATGGGCTCAGGATGAAGCTGCAACCAACTATTTCGAAAACAATCTTTTATTCTTTTTTATTTGCTATTGGTGGTTCACCTACATTAGCGATGTTGGTCATTTATGGGCAAGAATATCATGAAGATTTTTTCATGACTGCTTTTATGAGCTTGTCAGTATTGTTCGCATGTGTGTTAATTCCTGTGGTATTCATACAAAATAGTTATTTACTCTGGAAAAGAGAAAGTCCTAATCTGGAAGAGAAGGTTAAGACCTTAAGTCATATCTATCTTGGCTTAAATGTAATATGTTTGATTTTCTGGATTTATTTGATGACTTTATCTACTTGATCGTTACATAAATACTATGATCATGAAGAAATGAGACATTCAAAGCATAAGCGGGATTTCTTATAATAAGCGCAAAAGAATAAACAGCTTTTTTAACGATTTAGGTGATCCAATTGATGAATAAAAAACTTTTTTTAAGCTTATGTGCTGCGAGTGTTGTAACCATTTCTGGTTGTACAACAGTAGCTGACATGGCAGGCGCGGATACGGCAACGTTAAACGCACAATCCGCACAAAGTTTTAATAAAATGGTACAGGAAGAGCGTGGTAAAGGGACATTAGATACAAGTTCAAGTACTTATAGCCGTATTAATGCTGTTTTTAACCGTTTAAAACCTTATGCGAACCAGATGAACCAGACGGGTCAGCCTTTTAGCTGGCAGTTGGCAGTACTGAAATCTAATACCATTAATGCTTATGTGGCACCAGGTGGTAAAGTCGTGTTTTATACAGGTATTGTAAATAAATTGAACCTGACTGATGCTGAAATTGCAGCGGTCATGGGGCATGAAATGACTCACGCCTTAGAAGAGCATGCAAAAAGTAAAATTGGTGCTCAGGCTTTAACTGATTTAGCATTAAACATTGGCTTAAGCCAGATTGGTGGTGGTAACGTTAATCAACTGGGAGCGGCTGCAGCTCAGTTAGGTACACAAGTGGGTGTGGGCCTGCCATATTCGCGTAGCTTGGAAAGTCGTGCTGACCAAGGCGGCTTAATGTTGATGGCACGTGCGGGCTATAATCCAAACGCAGCTATTACATTGTGGGAGAAAATGAACAAGCTTGAAGGCAGCGGTGGTTCATCATTCTTGTCAACTCACCCATCTAATTCTCAGCGTATTGGTGATATGCGTAAAAACTTGCCTGCGGCAATGGCAGTTTATAATAGCCGTAAATAAGATATAAAATTTTTTATAGATAAAGAAAACGGATGCTTAAGCATCCGTTTTTTATTTAGGGCGCAGGGCTGGGCTGTTGAGTGTGAATGGCCTCAATACCTTGTAAAACTTCAGCAGATAATTCAATTTCAAATGCCTGAATATTTTCTTTAAGTTGGTCTAGATTAGTGGCACCAATAATTGTGCTGGTCACAAAGAATTGTTGTTTGATAAATGCTAATGCCATTTGGGTTAAGCTGAGTCCATGTTTCTCTGCTAGCTGTGCATATTGTTCAGTTGCCCATTCGCTTTGAGGATTACTGTAGCGGCTAAAGCGTGGAAATAATGTGACTCTTGCATTAGCGGGACGTGTGCCATTTCTAAACTTGCCAGAAAGATAACCAAAAGCAAGAGGAGAGTATGCCAGTAAACCAACATCTTCATATTTAGCAATTTCAGACATACCTAGTTCATAAGTACGGTTGAGTAGACTATATGGGTTTTGAACGCTTACGAACTTACTTACACCTAATTTTTCAGCCAAATGTAAAAACTTCATAGTGCCCCATGGAGTTTCATTTGATAAGCCAATATAGCGAATGCGTCCGCGGTTAATCTCTTCTTGTAGAGCAAGTAATGTTTCTTCTAGAGGTGTTGTGTCGTAATCATTTTGAGCTTGCTGGTTGCCATAAGCTAGCGTACCAAAGAAGTTGGTATGACGTTCAGGCCAATGGAGTTGATAAAGGTCAATATAGTCGGTTTGGAGACGTTTGAGTGAACCATCCAGGGCTTTCGCAATATGATCGCTGTTGAAGCGCGTATGGCCTTCTCGGATGTGTGTTCCTCCAAAGCCAGGTCCGGCAATTTTAGAAGCGAGAAAGACTTTGTCACGTTGACCATTTTGGGCAAACCAATTGCCAATGATCGTTTCTGTTGCACCGTAAGTTTCAGGTTTTGGCGGAACCGAATACATCTCTGCCGTATCCCAAAAATATAAACCGTGTGCCAAAGCATAATTGAGTTGTTGAAATGCTTCTTGCTGGGAGTTTTGCTCACCAAATGTCATGGTGCCTAAACAAATTTCTGGAAGCTTGAGGCCTGTGCGACTAAGTGGGTTAAATTGCATACAGCGGAATCCTTGGAAATTTTGAGTTAGCCTAACTGAGAATATGTATTCAACTTAAATCATAAAATTAGAATAGTTTGTAAGTTTTGTGTATTAACTCATTGTTGCATATAAAAAAAGCAAACCGAAGTTTGCTTTTGATTAAAAATTTAATAAATATTATTCGTCATCATCATAGTCGTCATCAGAAACAGGTGCATCTTCTAATGAAACATCAAAAATAAGAATAGCTTTACCATCTGTTTGGATCATGCCTTGATCTTCTAAAGTTTTGAGTACACGGCCAACCATCTCACGTGAACATCCCACAATACGACCAATTTCTTGACGAGTAATACGAATTTGACGACCGTTTGGCAAAATCATTGCTTCTGGCTGTGAAGATAGGTCGATTAAACAACGTGCAATACGGCCAGACACATCAATAAATGCAAGATCTGTCATTTTACGGGTCGTATTTTTTAGACGGCGAACGAGTTGTGCAAAAACAGCATAACTTAAGTCTGGATATTGTTTGCTAAGTTCGTGAAAGTTGTCATAAGAAATTTCTGCAATTTCACAGACATCACGAGTACGAACTTCAGCTGTACGTTGAGGGTTCGGTTCGAAAAGCCCCATTTCCCCAAAGAAGTCGCCCGGATTCAAATATGCAACAACAATTTCACGTTCATCATCTTCACGTAAAATAATTGAAACTGAGCCTTTTAAAATTAAATATAAAGATTTCGACTCTGTTCCGGCATCAACAATTGTGGTTCGTTTTGGATATCTGTTGATGTGAGCACGTTTTAACAATGCTTTAACGGATTCAGGTAGTTGCCCCGGGGATAAAGCATCTGTGCTGAGTTGTGAAAAATTTGAAGTCATGCTTAATATGTTCCGAATAGGGTAAACAATTCACACAAGCCCGAGATGAGCTATTACACAGAAGAGATGAAATTCCTTATCAACTCATTTTATGTTAGTGTACAAAACAAGGGTCTGTTGACATTTCACAGATGGTTGCGACATAAGACAATTCTTTTAGACGTTACCAACCAAGAGCTATGAAATTTAGCCATTCTAAATAAATAGATCTTAACAACGGAACGTACAAAATAACATGGTCTTGCGCTATGCCTGCACTGCTTAAATTGCAGCTCAGATTATGGCTGAAATTTCACAAACTATATAACAAAACTGGACAAAGGTTAGCCATTGTCTGGGCTTTGCGTCTTATTTGGATTAATTTTTAGCTCTAAAGCAATCCATAGATGAAATGTCAACAGACCCTGCTTAAATTTATAATTTTTTTTAGGTAGTTGCAATGCAAACAAGTGTACATTGGCTAGAGAATGTTGCTTTTGAAGCGAAATCAGATAGTGGGCATAGTGTCATCATGGACGGCTCACCTGAGTATGGTGGTGAAAACCGTGGTCCACGTCCTATGGAGTTGCTATTAATGGGACTTGGTGGGTGTGCTTCGTTTGATATTGTGACCATTTTAAAGAAATCTCGTCAAGATGTGATGAATGTTGTATGTAATTTAAAAGCTGAGCGCGCTGACGCAATTCCGGCTGTTTTTACTAAAATCCACTTACACTTCGTGGTAACAGGTAAAGCTGTGAAAGAAAAACAGGTTGCAAAAGCGATTGAATTATCTGCCGAAAAATATTGTTCAGCGAGTAAAATGCTTTCTGATGGTGGTGTTGAAATCACCCATGACTTCGAAATTATTGAAGCTGAATAAGGTGTTTTTTTGATAGGTAGAAAAAAGAAGCTGACATTAGAGTTGGCTTTTTTATTGTCAAAAATAACTAAAAAATAAGAGGAGAAATGAAAGTGAATATTCGTGCTGCTAAATGGGAAGATACTCAGGCAATTTGTAATTTACTTAAACAGATGGAGTACCCACAACCACTCGCTCTTATCCAAGAAAAATTTGAAATACTACATAGCGATCCTAAATCACAAATTTTGATTGCTGAAGAGGAAGATAAAGTATGTGGCTTTTTATCCCTTTATTTTATTCCACAAATCGCCTTAAAAGGTGACTTTGCCAAAGTATGCTATCTATGTGTTGATGAAAATATACGAAGTAAAGGTGTTGGACATTTACTTTTGCAGCAGGCTGAGCAATTGGCAAGACAACGTGGTTGTGATCGAATGGAACTGCATTCAGGCGAACAACGGACATTGGCGCATCAATTTTACTTACGAGAAGGGTATGTCGATGCGCCAAAATATTTTCGAAAAGCTTTAAATTAGCGGGCAGTGCCTAAAAACAATTGCGGATCTACTCGTGCATTATTGAGACTCATGCCCCAATGCAAGTGCGGACCTGTAACACGTCCAGTTTTACCCACTAAACCTAAAGTTTCTCCTTGGCGAATATGTTGGCCTTTCTCTACTTTAATTGCACTTAAATGGCAAAACATACTGATTAAGCCTTGCCCGTGATCAATCAATACGGTTTGACCATTAAAAAAATAAGATCCAGTTTGAATTACAACACCATCTGCTGGTGCAACTACTTTTTGTCCCACTGGTGCAGGGATATCTAAACCTGAGTGGGGCGCGCGCTCTTCGCCATTAAAGAAGCGTTTTCGCCCAAAAGAGTTACTGAATTTCCCCGAAGTGGGGCGTATAAATTTTGGCAAGGCTTGCCATGTGCTCTGTGTAAATGAGCTATACACATCATTTTGTTCTTTCGCTTCTTGAGCGTAACGGTCTAACTGACTTTGGTTGGGGTTCACATAGTCTTGGTTAGTAACTTTAATCCGTTGCTCAGCATAAGGATAGGGCTTAATTTCTATTTGAATAGGGGCTTTATTAGTGTCGAGCTGAACACTGCCGAGTGGAGTAGATAACGGAATACCAAGTACAGCATAACGCTGATGACCTTCCTGACTGATTAAAACTGGCTTTTGTTGAAAGGTGACCCGAGTAATATCACTAGTTAAGGGAATAACTGCGATTCCGCCAGCTCTTCGAGAGTCTTGGGGGAGCTCGGCAAAGCAGTAAAAAGGTATTGATGTAAAAAGCAAAGTAGAAATGAGTTTTTTTATTAACATAGCAACAATAATTTTATAAGAGAATATTCGAGATTATATCAGTAAGTTTTAATTAAGAGTTATTTTAATTTTTTTAACAATTGAATTCTAATTTTATTTATTACTTTATTTTAATAATTGATTGTTTGTTTATCTTTGTTTTTGTGATTTTCTTTATCTTATATTTTAAATTTTCTAAACTTAACTTTTTATTTTTATTATTTATTAATTCTTACTATTTTTCTTTGATTTTAAATATCTTGTTATTTTAATTTTTATTGTCAATAATGATTTTTTGGTTAAATTTATAATCAAAATTTTAATTATTATATAAATATTTTAAAGGACTTTAATATAATGTTAAATATATCTTATGAAGATCGTTTTACTGAAATATGGAAATACATGCAACGTGGGTTGGTTTATCCAGCCCCCCATGCAATTTTTACTACGGTTTGGCTTAATACCGAAATTACACGTGAAAAAATTCGTCAGTTAATGATCGCTGTGCGTCAAGAGGTCAATAAGAATCCAGCACTTTCTAGTAAAAATACAACTTTGGCAATTGGTATATCTTTTGATAATTGGGATCTGATTTGTAAAAAAGATAAGTTGTCACGACCAAAGGGAATGCAATTACATTATCCAGAAGAAAAAAATCCAAATGTCTCAGAAGTTTTCTCTGATTCTAATGGCAGTTTTAAAAATTCGGATGGCGACATTTGGTTGCATGTAAAAAGTGATGATGCCGATGCGTGTACAATATTACAGAAATATATTGAGCATTTTTTAGCTTCAGATATTAAAGAAATATTTAGTCAAGTTACTGCTTCACAATCTAAAACTGGTCGCAATGGTAAGGTTTTAGGGTGTCGTTTTTCTGAAAATTTAAATAATCCATCTGATCCAATTTCACTGGCAAAACATACTTTAATTGGTGCAGAAGACATTGATCATTTTGGTGGCTCATACGTTTTATCTCAAAGGTTTTTAATTAATTGGGATCAAATCAATATGATGTCAGAAGATCAAATTGAAGATTTGATTGGACGTAAAACTGACGACACGATTATTCCAGACCGTGATAGCCGTTCGCACATTAAAGCTTCTCGTGTACAAGATGAAAATGGAAATACTACACCAGTTCTACGTTTAGGCTTACCGTTTGGCCGTGCTGAGTCAAATTCAAGTTTTAGAGTGCCAAAATCGGTAACTAAAGCAGATGAAGCAGGGATTTATTTTGCTGGTTTTGCAAAAACTGCTGCAATTTTAGAAGAGGTTATGGCAAGTCAGATTGGGGCAATAGAAGGCTTTATGAATGACCGTCTATTCAATAGCCTTCATTCAGACTTGGGAGGAATATTTTATATTCCAAGTTTAAAAGATTTAGCATTAGATGATGCACCAGAATATTTAAATGATTTTAGTCGATTAGATAAAGATAACTGGAATTTTTTCCCAGGTATGGATTGGAATCGATTTGATCGCCATTATATGAATAGTTCCGATAATGGTTTGATGTACTACAATCATAGTAATTATCTTTTTAACATGGCAACTGGGCTAAATCCCCATAGTGAATTTTTTAAACCACCTTCTAATCGTATTTTAAGTTTACTTGAGAATACATTTTCTTTATGGCAAGACAACTGGTATTTCAATCGGAAACAAGAAGAAATTGAACAAGGGGTGGATTATTATATTGATGAGTTTGACATCAGTGATAAGCCTGAAAATATTATGGGTTTATCTATTATGTTGCGCAAAGGTTGGGCTATTCGATTAAGCTTACAGTTATTCTCATCAGAAAATTATGGTTTCCGCGGACGGAAAATTTTATTAAAAAATGGTGAAATGATTCCGTATTCAACTGGGCGCGAATGTGAAGGTAAGGTCATTTATGGATCGGATACTTATCGCATTATGCCTGATGAAATTATTGTAGGAGCTATGCCAAATCTGACCTTGGGTGAAGGTCGTTATGTCATGAAGTATTTATCTGAAGAAGAACGTCTTCAGGGCTTTTTGCGTAATTTAAGTGAAGCATCGGGTGTTGGGCATGTTATTCCAAATTATAAAAAGGCACTAGATTTAGGTTTAGCTGGTCTACAACAGGAAATTGCTAAACATGCAAGCAATGCGCAGACTCCAGAGAAGAAAGACTTCTATGAAGCTTCAAGATTAGCACTAACTGGTATTTCTGAATATTTCTTAAATTACTCAAAGCTCGCATTTAAAGTCGCAGGCCAGATGCAAAAAGGACAAGAGTTTGAAAGAGATAATTTAATTGCAATTGGTCGACGAATGGAAAAGTTGTCGAAAGATAAACCGGACACATTTATTGAAGCAGTTCAATTTATTTTCACATTGCATAGTTGTTTGCATTTAAATGGTGAGCCAACAGCATTTGGACGTATGGATCAGCTGTTACAACCTTTCTTGGACAACCATTCGGCTAGGCCTGAACAGGCGCAAGAAATTATTGATGCCTTCTATATCAAGCTAGATGAAAAAGTACAACAAAACCGTATGTTTATGGAAGACCATCAACCTTTTGGTAATCTCGCAATGGGTGGTAGTTCAGGACCTTATCCTCAAGGTGCATCTTTGGGACAATGGATTCAACAGATTACAGTTGGTGGTACAGTCGCTGATGGTGAAGAAGACTTTTCTAAAACCAAACCAGCTTACAATGAGGTCACAAAATTATTTATTCGTGCATCAGGCCGGTTACCGTTAAATGCACCGTGTTTGTCTCTACGCACTCGCAAGGATATTCCTGAAGAAATTTTAG
Organism: Acinetobacter sp. M5A5_2a; assembly: GCF_053345265.1. Lineage (NCBI taxonomy): Bacteria > Pseudomonadati > Pseudomonadota > Gammaproteobacteria > Moraxellales > Moraxellaceae > Acinetobacter > Acinetobacter sp. M5A5_2a. The sequence goes on from NZ_JBKEZV010000015.1 coordinate 65,997, forward strand.
AAGTGGCTGCACATGCAATTTTATCTGGCGGTGCTCATCCAATTTTATTAAATGATGAAAAACTCATTCCTAGTCTTCATCAAAGTGGAAATGGTGTAGGGGGGGATGCACTCACTAATTTGCCAAATTGGAATTCTAAAGTCGATATTCGTTCAGCTCAAAATTATGCTTGCGATGGTTGTTATGAACCTCAGTTCCCTGGCGAAAACTGGTTTTCTTTAGGTGGATTCTCGACATTACAGCCTTTGGAGTGTGCACTAAATCAGGGTAAAACAATTTCAAGTGCGGGACAAAGTTATCTGTTTGGGCAAACTGTTTCATTAAATACTAAACCTGCCGATCAGATTGATAGTTTTGAAGAATTATTAGAGTTATACAAGCAACATTTTGAATTGCTCAATCGCAAGGCATTCAATGGGCAAATTCTAGGCTACGGTGCCAATACAGATATTTGTCCATCTCCAATTCTAAATGTCTTGATGGACGACTGCTTGGCTAAAGGGCAAGATTTTTATAGTGGCGGTGCTAAATATAATATTTATGGACCGTGTTATATCTCGCTCAGTAATACAATTAACTCGTTGTATGCCATTAAGGCGATGGTTTTTGACCCGTTAACCGCAGTTACTACATTGCCTGAACTATTAGAGTGTCTGTGCTGTGACTGGGGATATAAAATGACTGAGCCATTTATTAGCAATTTAGCTGGTCATGCTCGTATTGCTGCGCAAGCTGATCGTTATAAGCGCTTACGTGAAATTGCTTTGGCACAACCACGTTATGGGCGTGGTAACCCCGAAGTCGATAAACTAGGTGATGAGATTGTTAAAATGATTGCTGAGATATCAGTCAAGACATTTACTCATCCATGGCCGCAATTCGCACAAAGCCTTAAAAATTTGGCTGAACGCTATGGTTCAAAAGAGCATCCGTTTGGTATACAGATTCAACCGGGTGTGGGAACTTTTGAAAATCATGTGGAGATGGGGGCATGGAATGGTGCGAGTGCTGATGGTCGCCGTTTAGGTACGACAGTAGCTTCTGATCTAAGTCCATCACCAAGTCCAGCAGATTTGGCAATTGATCATCAAAAAGTTGAGTTTAGCCGTGCTTTACAAGGTTTTAATGGTATTGGCACAGACTTAATGGCTGATGGAGCACCTACAGATTTTAATATTGGTGAAGACTTTGGCGTTAAAGAACTTGTAGCTATTCTGAAGCAATTCAGTCAAGGAAGTTCATCTAATATTTTAACAATAACAGTAGCTGACCCAGAAACATTTGCTCAAGCTGTGACATCACCTGAGCAATATAATTTGTTAAGAGTACGTACCGGTGGTTGGTCAAACTTCTTTACATCTGTGTTCCCTACTATTCAGGAGCAACACCAGCGTCGTCCTGTGTCGACGCCAGACCTACCCAAAGAAAAAACAGAACAAGCAAAATGTCCATTTCATCAATGGACTAATTGATTAGTTGTTTTAAAAGGCAGTCTTTTTAAATAAAGGCTGCCTTCAATTATTTTAATATTTAACAGTTATAACTATTAAACATAGTGCAGCTTTAAAATTGCTACTTGTTATACAAATTCAGATGAAAATATCGTTTTTTCGTTCTCTCTTAAAAATTATACAAAATATACTTGAAATAGATCATTCATAAACCCATATTATAATGGAGTTTTACTCATTGTTATTTTAATAACATTATGAAAAATATATAAAAATTTATTTGAAATCCGAAAAAGTGTTCCCATTTATTACACAAGTACAAATTTGTTGTGAGGAATAACAAGAATGCGTTTTGAAAAATTTACAAACCGCTTGCAGCAAGCCCTTTCAGATGCTCAATCTTTAGCGATGGGTAAAGACCATACCGCGATCGCAGGTATTCATATTTTGTCTACCCTATTAGAAGAGCCATCAAATATTAGTTTGTTGCAACAAGCAGGTGCACGGTTACCTGAACTTAAACAAAAGCTTGAGCAAGCTATAAAAGATGCTCCGACCATTGCGAATCCAACTGGAGATGTCAATTTAAACCCTGAAGCCGTTAAAGCGCTTAATCTGGCAGATAGATATGCGCAAAAAGCAGGCGATGAATTTTTGTCAACTGACTGGGTTCTATTAGGCCTAGCAGAGACAGGCGAAACTAAAAATATTTTAAGTGCCGTAGGTGTAACTCTGGACAGCTTACGTAAAGTTATTGAACATATTCGAGGTAGTGATAAAGTCATGAGTAATAATCACGAAGATCAACGTGACTCACTTAATAAATATACGATTGATTTAACTGAACGTGCTTTAGCGGGAAAACTTGATCCGGTTATTGGGCGTGATGATGAAATCCGTCGTACTATTCAGGTCTTATCACGTCGTACAAAAAACAACCCTGTACTCATTGGTGAGCCGGGTGTTGGTAAAACCGCTATTGTTGAAGGTTTGGCGCAGCGTATTGTAAATGGTGAAGTACCAGAAGGCTTAAAAAGCAAACGAGTTTTATCATTAGATTTAGGTTCATTACTGGCTGGTGCTAAATATCGTGGCGAGTTTGAAGAACGTTTAAAAGCTGTTTTAAAAGATTTGGCTAAACATGAAGGCGAAATCATTCTGTTTATTGACGAGCTACATACGCTTGTAGGCGCAGGTAAAGGTGATGGCGCAATGGATGCAGGGAACATGTTAAAACCTGCATTGGCGCGCGGTGAGTTGCGCTGTGTGGGTGCAACAACCTTAGATGAGTATCGCCAATATATTGAAAAAGATGCAGCTTTAGAACGTCGCTTCCAAAAAGTATTAGTTGATGAGCCAAGTGTTGAAGATACCATTGCGATTTTGCGTGGTCTAAAAGAGAAATATGCCACTCACCATGGTGTGCAAATTTTAGACTCGGCGATTATTGCAGCGGCAAAAATGTCTCATCGCTATATTACAGATCGTCAATTACCAGACAAAGCAATTGACTTGATTGATGAAGCAGCTTCCCGTATTAAGATGGAAATTGACTCTAAACCAGAAGCGCTTGATAAGCTCGACCGTCGTTTAATCCAGTTGAAAATGCAATTGGAAGCTGTAAAAAAAGATGAAGATGTAGGCAGTAAAGCCGAAGTCGCTCATCTTGAAAAACAGATTGCTGAAGTCGAGAAAGAATACAACGATCTTGAAGAAATCTGGAAATCTGAGAAGACTCTTGTAGAAGGCACTAAACAAGCTCAGGTTGAACTTGATAAAGCGCGTATTGCTTTTGAAAAGGCTCAGCGTGAGGGTGATTTAGCTGAAGCAGCACGTTTACAGTATGGTGTGATTCCAGAGCTTCAAAAACAACTTGAGCAAGATGAAGTTGCAGAAGAGAACGAAGAGCCAAAACTTATTCGTACTAAAGTAACTGAAAATGAAATTGCCGAAGTCGTGAGTGCAGCAACAGGAATTCCAGTTGCTAAAATGCTGCAAGGCGAGCGTGAAAAGCTACTCAATATGGAAGGCTTTTTACATGACCGCGTTGTAGGGCAAGATGAAGCCGTTGTTGCTGTATCGAATGCGGTTCGTCGTTCGCGTGCAGGGTTGTCTGATCCGAATCGTCCAAGTGGTTCATTCTTATTCTTGGGTCCAACAGGTGTTGGTAAAACCGAGTTAACAAAAGCACTGGCGAACTTCTTGTTTGACAGTGATGACGCCATGATTCGTATCGACATGAGTGAATTCATGGAGAAACATTCGGTTAGCCGTTTGGTGGGTGCACCTCCGGGTTATGTAGGTTATGAAGAAGGCGGTGTTTTAACTGAAGCTGTTCGCCGTAAACCATATAGTGTGGTGTTGTTTGATGAGGTTGAAAAAGCGCATCCAGATGTATTCAATATCTTGCTACAAGTTTTGGATGACGGTCGCTTAACAGACTCACAAGGTCGAGTAGTAGACTTTAAAAATACTGTGATTGTGATGACCTCGAACTTGGGTTCACAAGATGTACGTGAGCTAGGTGAGGGGGCAACTGACGATGAAGTGCGTACCATTGTAATGAATGCGGTAAGTCAGCATTTCCGTCCGGAATTTATTAACCGGATTGATGAGCTTGTGATTTTCCATTCACTCAAGAAAGCACAAATTCGAGGCATTGCCGATATTCAGTTGGATCGATTACGTTCACGTCTTGTTGATCGTGATATGAGTTTAACTGTAGATGATACTGCTTTTGATTTATTGATTGATGCTGGTTTCGACCCTGTATATGGCGCGCGCCCATTAAAACGTGCGATTCAACAACAGATTGAAAACACATTAGCTCAAAAAATCTTGTCGGGTGATTTTGTCGCAGGTGATACCATTTTAGTTAAAGGTGAAAATGGGCACTTAGTCTTCGATAAAATGAAACTCAGCTAAGCTTTTTCTGCTAAAACCGAAAGAGAATATGGAAACATATTCTCTTTTTTTTATGGTGAAGCTGTTTATGTTGTTGATGTGAGTAAAGCAACTAAGGCATCTGAAACTTTCTGAGTTAATGTTTTTAATTTTTGTTCGGGATGGCCTGATAAAAAATAGTGGTAATGATAAATACGCTCTTGATAAGAAATACAAATGAAAAAAGTACCTACAGGTTTTTCTGCGGTTTCACTTCCTCCCGATTTTAATAGACCAGTACAACTTACAATAAGATCGGCTTGTGGAAATAACTGTTGACCCAGTTTGCACATTTCCTCAGTAACTTGTGGTGACTCTGCTGTGTAGGTCTCTATTAACTTTGGATCGATATTTAAAATACTAACTTTAATGCCGGGGTCGTAACTCACTAAACCACCAAGTAAAATGTCTGCACCGCTATTTTTATGAATGGAAAACTGGCTAGTTAAATAACCAGAACTGGCACTTTCAATAAAGGCAATTTTGAGTTGACGATTTTCTAATATTTGGCAGCAGTGCTGAAGCATTATTTCACCTCGAATGGTGTTTATTTATAAATAAAATCAATTTACAGATAAATTATAAAATCACAGTAAGTGATTTAAGGGTGTGGTTCAAGTCTGAGATAACAATGTATAAAACTACTGGAATATTCACAAAATGCTCGTGAAAAAATTCAGGTTTTAAAATGATCAATGTTAATTGTCGGGAAGTTTGTTTATAACATTGCGACATGCTTAAAAAATTGTTAATTTTGTTCGATATAACAAACAATAACAATTTTAGGATGAATGAAATGAACAATAAACAAGGGTATATGCTGGGAATTTTGAGCGGTGTATCTGTATTATTATCAAATACATGGGCAGCTCAACCAATGTCAGAAAGTGCGCTTGCAACCCAAACAGGGGCGATAACTACGTCTTTACCCGTCATTATTGCGAAAGCTCAGGACGATGCAAAAAAACCTGCGATAGAACAACAACAAGTACGTCAGACGTTAGGAGATAACTATTTACAGCAAGTTCGATGGAATGCGCTTAGAACTAGCGTACTTTCCCCTTATCAAGAACAAAAACAAAATCATGTTGTTGATAGTAAAGAAAAGAAAAGGTTAGAAATGATTGCGTTACCAGAAAGAGCAGACCGATTTACCAAATATGATTTTGAGTCAAAAAATGTTCATGGCGAGGTTATTATTACCGTGAAGTAATAATAACCTCTAATTTCATTAATATTGATCTAGAGCAGGGTGCTGAATTTTCCACGCACGGTGGATTTTTTGATTACGTTTAAAATCAAGGCCAATTGTTTCAGAAGTGATTTCTTCAACCTGAAAAATAGCTTCGATCTCTTCGTCCATTTCAAAACCACGATAGTTATTCGAGAAGTAGAGCGTACCTTCACTGTGCAAACGGTTCATTGCACGTTTGATCAGTGAGATATGGTCACGTTGAACATCGAATGTACCATAGAATTTTTTCGAGTTTGAGAATGTTGGTGGGTCAATAAAAATAAGGTCGTATTGTTCATGACCTTCTTTTAACCACTCAAAACAGTCGCTGGCAAAGAACATGTGTTGTTCATCTGCATGATCTACAGTTAAACCATTTAAAACGAAGTTTTCTTTTGACCAATTTAAGTAAGTGTTAGATAAATCTACACTTGTCGTACTTGCAGCACCGCCAAGCGCAGCATGTAAGCTTGCAGTAGACGTATAACTATATAAGTTTAAGAAGTGTTTACCACGTGCTTCTTGGGCAATACGTAAACGCATTTGACGGTGGTCAAGGAATAAACCTGTATCAAGATAATCAGTCAGGTTAACCAAAATTTTAGCTTTACCTTCTTGTACGATAAAACGTTTTGAAGCTGTACTTTGTTTCGTATATTGAGTTGTACCAGTTTGGCGTGCACGTGTCTTAATAAAGATGGCATCGCGGTTTAAACCAGTAACAGCACGAATTGCAGCAAGCGCTAAATTAAAACGTTTTTTAGCTTTTTCTGGGTCGATTGTTTTTGGTGGAGCGTATTCCTGAACGTGTAAACGGTCACCATATAAGTCAACAGCGACATTAAAGTCAGGTAAGTCGGCATCATATAAACGTAAGCAATAAATATTTTCTTTAGTTGCCCATTTTTTCAAGGCTGTCATATTTTTTTGCAAACGGTTAGCGAAGTCTTGTGCTTCTTCCATTTCAATAGGTTGGGCTTGCCAATTCACTAAAAATGGTTGACTCACTTTTTCTGGTTTGATTACACCGAAACGAATATAAATTGGCAACTTACCATTCATTAAACGTAAAGTTTCAGGTGCTTCAAATGCTAAAACATCGGATTGTTCAATTTGAGCTGCAATAATTGCCGCATATTGATTTGGGAAATGTTTTTGTAAAAGCGCTGATAAACCTAGATATAGAGAACGGTTCGAAGCTTTTTCACCTAAACGTTCACCATAAGGTGGGTTAGTCACAATAAATGCAGTTTTACCTTCAGCAGCAAAATCTGGCCAGTCAGCTAAAGTACGCTCTTCGATCTGAATCTGACCTAATAAATTTTCAAAGCCTGCCGCAATAATATTTTCACGGGTTGCTTTAATTGCTTCCCAGTCTGCATCGTAGGCATAAAATTTAGGTAGAGGTAATTCAAGCGCCTTTTCGTGGCGTTCTGCTGCTTCTGCTTTGAGTGAAAGCCAAAGTTCGCGGTCATGACCATGCCAGCCATTAAATCCAAAACGGCGAACAAGTCCTGGTGCACGGTCAGTTAAAATCATTAATGCTTCAATGATAAATGTGCCTGAACCACACATTGGGTCAAGCACAATCTCTGGATTACGCTGTTTGAGCTGAGCTTTTTGTAAAATTGCCGCAGCAAGGTTTTCTTTAATTGGTGCATCCGTCATAAAACGACGGTAGCCACGTTTATGTAGCGAGTCACCTGATAAATCTAGACAGTAGGTATGTTCAGTTTTACCTGCCAAAGCATAGATCGTAATTTCTGGTTGTTTGGTGTCAATGCTAGGACGACGACCTACAGCTTCCATAAAGGAATCAACAACGCCATCTTTTACACGCAGAGTAGCAAATTGCGAATTGACCATGATTTCACGTTCTGCATGTAAGCGGATTGCGAAAGTACTTTGTGGTGCAAAAATAAGTGACCAATCAAAGCTCATCGCGCCTTCATAGAGCTCTTCTGCTACATCACGTGCATCATGCGTAAATTCAAGTTCATAAGTATGAATAGGAAGTAAAACACGAGAAGCGAGACGAGACCACATACAGATGCGGTAAGCTTGTTCAAGCGTCCCTTCAATGATTAAACGTCCTGCTTTACGTTCTGTCACTTTGGTGCCAAGTTGTTCTATTTCTTCTTGTAAGAGGGGTTCTAAACCATCAGCACAAGTAATCCAATAGTGGTTTAAACGTAAAGAGGTATTCATAAACTCGATTGACCAAAACATATAAATATTAACGATGCAAAGTTTAACGTATTTTGATGTCTAAAGGTTTTTAAATTATTGCAACCTATCATTTAGCAACCAATAAACTGATTTTTAATGAGTAATACCTTGAAATTGGTATGTATTTTGCTAGACCAATACTATCGATGGTTATTTATTTAACAGACATAGTCGGTTTTTAACCATTTTTATAATTTTAATGGATGGGGACGTTATAAATGAAAGACATGATCGGGAATGGTTTTATCACTAATGCAGATGCTTTCTCTGTGGCTACACAAATATATGTACGTATGCGTAGGGTGACTGGGCGGGTAATAGATGCAATGTACGTGATTCAAAATAAAGATTATGCAAAATATGTAATTACGGTAGCGTTAGAAACAGAGGATGACGAATTGAAACGATGCGTTGAGCGATTAAGATCGTTGGTTGACGCAATACCGGAGTCTTCTCAAAAAGAAAAACTTGCTGATGTTAAAGTCGATGAAGATTCAGAAATCACCGCCGAAGACATTTATCGGGCACAAGTTCCACACCATTATATAGGTGCATTGAGATAGTCCAGATCACGGTCCTAAATTTTCTGGTCAATTTAGGGCCTTATTCTGTAAAGTTCTTCTGCGAAAAGAGCGGAATTCAGCTACACTATGCACGTTTTCGCGATTCGACCCATAGGAATCCATTATGCATATTGCAGCGTTGCATCAACCGAGCCAGGTTCAGCTCAATCAAGACGGAAATTTAAAACATTTTTTAACGATTGAGGGACTTTCAAAAGAAAACCTCACTAAGATTTTAGATACCGCACAAAGCTTTTTAGATGATAATAATAATTTAATTAACCGTCCGCTCTTAGAGGGATTGACGGTTATGAATCTTTTCTTTGAAAATTCCACCCGTACTCGCACTACTTTTGAAGCAGCAGCAAAACGCTTGTCTGCAAATGTATTGAATATTGATATTGCACGTTCAAGTACATCAAAAGGTGAAACGCTACGAGATACGCTTTGGAACCTTGAAGCAATGGCTGCCGATATTTTTGTTGTCCGCCATTCATCTTCGGGTGCTGCACATTTCATTGCTAAAGATGTGTGTCCAAAGGTCGCAATTATTAATGCTGGAGATGGACGTCATGCCCATCCAACGCAAGCGATGCTCGATATGCTTACCATTCGCCGTGAAACAAAGAAACCGTTTGAAGAGTTGAGCGTTGCCATTATTGGTGACATTAAACATTCTCGTGTAGCACGGTCAGATGTTGCAGCATTACAAACACTAGGATGTAAGGATATTCGTGTGATTGCACCGAATACATTATTACCAGTGGGCTTTTCCGAATATGGCGAACATGTCCGTTTGTTTAACAACATGGATGCAGGGATCGCAGATTGTGATGTGATTATTGCTCTACGTATTCAAAATGAGCGTATTGACTCTCCAGCATTATCTTCACAGTCTGAATTTTACAGAATGTATGGCCTAAACAAAGAACGTCTTGGTTTAGCGAAACCTGATTGTATCGTTATGCATCCGGGGCCAATGAATCGTGGTGTAGAAATTGATTCAAGTGTGGCGGATGGAGACCAGTCGGTTATTCTGAAACAAGTAACCAACGGTATTGCAGTTCGTATGGCTGTGTTGGCGTTGTCAATGCAAGGCCAACTCCAAGAACAAGGCTTAATTGAAGCGATTACGTTGTAAGGAATGGATCACATGAGTATTGTAAAAATTGAAAATGTACGTGTGTTAGACCCAATCCAGAAAACAGACAACGTACAAACTGTATATATTCAAAATGGCAAGCTGGTTGCTCCAGTAGAACAAGTTGAGCAAACCGTTGATGGTCAAGGCAAATGGTTAATGCCAACCATGGTTGATTTGTGCGCACGTTTGCGTGAGCCTGGTCAACAGCAACACGGGACACTTAAATCTGAAGGGAAGGCGGCACGTGCTAATGGCATTTTGCATGTCATTACCCCACCAGACTCAAAGCCGATTGTACAAGACAATGGTGCCCTCATTCATGGCTTGATTGAAAAGGCATGGCTTGATGGTGGCATTCACATGCATATTATTGGTGCTCAAACTCAAGGTTTAAATGGTAAACAACCTGCAAATATGGCTGGCCTGAAAAAGGGTGGTTGTACTGCTGTTTCAAATGCCAACGCTGCTTTTGAAAATGATGATGTGGTTATTCGTACTTTGGAATATGCAGCGGGTCTTGGCTTAACGGTTGTGTTCTATGCCGAAGAACCACAGATTGCTAAAGATGGATGTACACACGAAGGCTTTATTGCTTCTCGCCAAGGTCTGCCAATGATTCCGGCACTTGCTGAAACTGTAGCGATTGCAAAATATTTGCTTATGATTGAAGCAACTGGCGTAAAAGCTCACTTTGGTTTGTTGTCTTGTGGTGCATCGGTTGACCTAATTCGTGCTGCAAAAGCAAAAGGCTTACCTGTGACTGCCGATGTTGCAATGCACCAGTTACATTTAACTGAACACTTAACAGACGGTTTCAATTCACTTGCACACGTTCGCCCACCATTGCGTTCTGAGCAAGATAAAGAAATTTTACGTCAAGGTTTAAAAGAAGGCGTAATTGATGCAATTTGTACGCACCATGAGCCTTTAAGCAGTTCGGCAAAAATGGCGCCATTTGCTGAAACTCAGCCGGGCATTACAGCTTTTGATACCTATGTATCGTTAGGGATTCAACTCATTAATGAAGGTTTATTTGAACCTCTAGAATGGGTTGCTAAAGTAACCAGCGTGCCAGCGCAGGTTGCGAATATGACCGCGCGTTGGGAAAATGAAGCTGGATGGGTATTGATAGATCCTGCTTTTAGCTGGACAGTAAGCAAAGACACAATTTTATCGCAAGGGAAAAATACCCCATTGTTGAGCCAAACCTTGACAGGTAAAGTGCTTCAAACTTTTGCTAACTGATAAAGTACTTAGTTAAAGTAAATTTAAAATATAAACAGGTAGATCAATAAGATCTACCTGTTTTGTAAATACTAGATGGAAAATTGTATATAAATTATATAAAAAACAATAAAAGATTCTAGGCAGATTAGAATAAAAAACTATCAGCAAAGAAGAACTATTTGAATAATCAAAAGTTGCTGGTTACGACGTATAAATTCGGGAGAATAACCAATGTCGATAAACCCTATAGAATTGCTTAAAGAAAAAGTATCTTCAATATTATTAGATGAACAGGATGGATACCTAGGCGAAAAATCGAATGCTTTATCTAAGTTTTATCCAATTTTACTTTCATTATTAGCTGCTAAACCTGATCTTATTGGACAATTGAAAAATAGTCTGGCTCCATCGTTATCCGATCTTTTTTCACATAATGATCAAATCAAGAATACCGTGCTTACTCATTTAAGCGGTACAGCACCAAATAATGAAATTGAAAGTACACTCAACAGCGCGATTAAACCCAGCCTTAATGCAATTTCAGATGTTGCCGGAAATGACCAGCAAAGTATTGTGAATTACTTGCGTCAACATGCAGAAACAATTCGTTCATATTTACCTGCATGGGCAGTGGGTCTATTAGCACCTTTAGGTGTTGGTGCAGGCTTATCTTCAGTTACACATTCAACTTCAACAGCTCCACCATTAGCCGCAGCCAGCGAAAAAACGGGTAAGTCTCGTGGGTTCTTGCCCATTATTGCTCTAATTATTCTGGGTCTTATCATTGCGTGGTTATGGCGTTCTTGCCAGCATAAAGAAGCTGTACCAGCACCAGAACCGTCGGCTGCAAGTGGTGTTGAAGCCGCTGCTGCACCTGCTAGTTTAACTTTAAGTACAGATGATAAAGGAGCAGTGAGTCAGTGTCAGGCTGGGATTGGCGACCAAGGCTTCTTGGCAACTCTACAAACAAATGTTAAAAAGGTTTTTTCGACAACTCAAGATTGTAATGTGGATACAAGCCAAACTTATGCGGCTTCATTTACAGACAAAGATGCACTTGCTGGTGTGCTTGGCGCATTAAAAGGCGTGCCAAATGCATCTTTAGAATGGGTGGGTGATAAAATTACTTTGAAAGCAGCTGATGCAGCAGCATTAGAAGCTTTAACTGCAAAAGTAAAAGCATTGGTGCCACATACTGAGGTTGTAGCCGCAGCACCAGTAACAGCTGAACAATCTGTGAGCAATAGCTTGAGTGCATCACAAACTGCTCTAACAGCAATTGACCCGAACAATGTCGATGTAAATGCTTTGGTGAAAGCACTTAACTTGCAAATTATTAATTTTGCGAGTGGTTCAAGTGACATCCCTGCGGATAACAAAGCTATTCTTGATCAAGCTGTAACACTTTTAAATAAAGTGTCTGGAGTGAAATTAAATGTTGGCGGTCATACAGACTCAACTGGTAATGCAGCTTCAAATAAAGCTTTGTCTCAACGTCGTGCTCAAGCCGTAGTAGATTATTTAACATCTAAAGGTGTAGACGCTTCTAAATTAGTTGCACAAGGTCATGGTTCTGATCAACCAGTTGCAGAAAATACAACTGATGAAGGACGTTTCAAAAACCGTCGCATCGAATTTTCAGTAGCTCAATAATGAAATAATTTATGAAAAATTATTGATTTTATTCATTTTGATTTGAAAAAAGCTTCTCATTTTGAGAAGCTTTTTTATAGAGATAAATATTGTTGGGTTAATATGAAAATCAGTTTGATAGGAAGTGGACGAGTTGCCTTTCATTTGGCACAGGCTTTATTGGCTCAAGGTCATAACATCGTACAAGTCTATGCACGTGATTTTGATAAAACCCAAAAATTTGCAGAGAAAATTCAAGCAAAAGCATGTCAGTCTTTACAGCAATTTCAATCGACCGAGCTCATCATTCTAGCGGTTTCAGATAGTGCAATTGCTGAGCTTGTAAAACAGGTTCATGAATTATTCCCTGACACTCTTATGGTTCACACCTCGGGTAGTACAGATATTGAAGTCATCAGTCATGTGCATGAGAAAGCAGGGGTGTTTTATCCTTTGCAGACTTTCAGTCTTGAAAGAGATGTTGACTGGACTGTAACGCCGTTGTTTGTTGAAGCAGTAGCAGATGTCGATCAGAAACTACTTTCTGATTTAGCAAATAGCTTAAGCAAACGAGTATATCAATACACCTCAAAGCAGCGTTTAACTTTGCATTTAGCAGCCGTATTTGCCTGTAATTTTAGTAATTATTGTTTTGATATGGCAAAGCAGATAGTGGATGCAGAGCAGGTGGACTTTAGTTTGCTTTATCCATTAATTGTGGAAACAGCAAAAAAAGCCACTGAAAATGATCCAATGCAAATGCAAACAGGGCCTGCAATGCGAGGGGATCAAAATATCTTAGCAATGCATCAAAACCTATTAGTTCAAGCAGAACGAGATGATTTAAAAGACATATATCAACTTTTAAGTGATGGCATCTTAAAACGCCATCACTCGGCTTAAAGCTTATTTAAAAATCAAGGTTCGCCGTTATTTCCCCATTTTAAAAAGCCCGCACGTTGATTTAAAAGTTCAAAATATTGGTCGACATGCCTAAGCGTTGGATGGTCAAAAGGCGTTGCCTTCCAGCGTTGTACAGACAGACCAATTGGAATATCGGCTAAGCTAAATTGTGAACCTGCAACATAGGCTTGAGTTGTTGCAAGTTGTTGATCGAGAATCTGCATATGACGATTCCAGTTATCAATACCTTGTTGTAATAAGTTTGGGTCTTGATGATCTGGTGAATGTCTCAGCAGAGACATAATGGTATAAGTCCAGCTGTTATTCAGCTCTATCGCTTGCCAATCAAGCCACTGGTCTACAAAAAATCTTTCTTTCGCTTGTGTAGGGTAAAGCAGATGTTCTTTGTCATAAGCATTTGCTAGATAACGTATAATACTATTGGATTGCCAAAGTACTAAATCACCATCTAAAACAACAGGAATTTGTCCATTGGGATTTAATTGTAGAAATTCAGGAGATTGTGTTGAAAGAACGCCTCTTCCCCAATCTTCTCTTTCATATTCAAGATTTAATTCTTCGCAGAGCCACAAGACTTTGCGAACATTAATAGAATTATCGCGCCCTAAGATTTTTAACATGTTGTTTTCTGACTTTTCGTGAGATTAAGTAAATTGAATGTAATACAAATTCTTTAGTTATTTAAGATTTAATAATAAAAAAGATCAGAGAAATATAATGGCTATAGAAGCTTAATTTTTTCATATTATCTATTCTGTTAAGATGGAAAATGTACAGACAGTTTTGTATAGTTGGTGTTAAAATAATGTATTGAAAATGAAAATATAAATTCTGAATGTATCTTAATTTTACGGTTATTGATCAAGAGAAGATCATTGGGGATGGCGTAATTCAAGTAGGTTGGTTTCTGGTAGATGATAAATCTGCCTTGCTTTATGAACCACCTTACAGAATGCGCTCAAAGTCTGAAACTAAGCATGCAAAGTCAGCAAGTCGTTGTCCTGCGGTATTACAACTCGAAAGTCGCTACTTCGTAGTGAATTGTCCTTTTGATTTTCATTTAAGATTTGCGCGAGATGCAAATGGAAAACCGACATTAGTTAATGTATTAGGCGACCAGTCACCTGTTCGAGCCAATAAATTACGTGAGTTGCTAACGTTGGTAAATGAAAATGAATGGCGTACACCTCAAGTGCCAATTCTCCAACTTAAATTACCCTATTGTTTTATAGCTGATGAGGTTGTGTATTTAACTCAACTCGATGCGTTTGGACATTACCGTAAAAATCCCTTACCTGGAACTATTTTTGGTGGGCGTTTCCCAATTCATATTTGGCCTAGACCATTAATGTGGGCTTTTGAATGGCACGATACATCAAAGGATTTAATTTTAAAACGTGGTGACCCTTTATTTTACTGCCAGTTTGACGGTTTTGACCCATCACGAACTGTTAAGTTAATTCAAGCAGAAAAAACACCTGAGCTTATGCATTATATTGAGCAAATATCAGGTGTTGTAAATTATATGAATCAGACATTTAGTTTGTTTGATGAAGTAGAGAAAATAAGGCCAAATATACTGCTTGAAAATAAAAGAGGTTGTAAATGAAGAAATATAAAATATTTTTTTTCAGTGTATTTGTATTTTTCTTGATATTTAAATTTTTGAATAACAAGTATCAAGAATATATAATTAATAAAAATGAAGAAAAAGGATTTTGTACAAGTGAGAATAAATATCTTACTGATGAAGAAAAATTAATAAATTTAAAAGCAGATTTTTTGGCTATAGAAATGGAGCATTGGATTAGAAACGGTCGTGAAGGATTTAATGTGGATGATCATGCAATGTATGTTTCTAAATTTAATTTTAATAAGGATGAAATTATTAAAGTGATAAGTAATTCAAAAATAGATAAAAAATTTGAAGATAATATGGGTGTTGTAGCAGTAGCAACAATGCAGGAATATTATAATAATAAATATTGTAAAGAAGATAAAAGAAGATGTAATGATTTAAAAGAAAATAAGAATAATTTAAAAAGTTTATGGACAAAAGATAATCGTGTGGATATTGGTTATTTGAAAAGTTTGCCAATGAATTATTCTATAATAATTTTAGGTGGAGTGGTTTATCCACTTTCAAGTTTAAAGAAAATAAGTAATAGAAATTATAGTGTAGAAGAATATTCATTTAATAAGCTTTGTTGTGATAATAAAGAAATTCTTAAAGCGATTAAAGCAACAGATTTAAAAATAGTAGGGAATATGAAAAGAATGAAAGAAGGTGAAAAGTTATATAGTACCAAAGAACCCCAACTAAATTTAGATCAAATTAACGGTGAAGATATTGATGATAACTATATTATGAAGTTGTATGAAAATTTAGCGCTTAATGAGCCTGTACAAATTCAAAAATACGGAATACGCATGAGTGTAGGTGTTCTAAGACGTGACAGGTATCCAACTGTTAGAAAAATATTAGTAACAGCATGCGGTACTATTTCAGAAGAAGAGCAAATATTTAACTCTAGTGAAACTCAAAGTGGCGAAGATATTTCATTAAGAAAAAGAGATAAACTATATTAATTTAAGATTTATCTGTTTTAAATGGTATGTTGATAATATTAATTTTATAAAATTTATAGATGATTTGTTGTATCTTTGGTTTGAGTTTTTAATTTAAATAATTTTATTTTGTGGTGAGGGGGTGAAAATTATCTTTTAAATTTCTTATTTTAGTTTTTAATTAATTTTTTTAAATATGATTATTTTTAGTTAAGGGGTGTATGTGAGTTCTCTTGTTAATATGTTCGAAATGATTGGTTATTATTTGTATGGGCAGCGTACAAAACCAGAAAATTTACTTGATGATAAAATTATTTCTTCTGATCGTGATAACTTGGTAACTGAAGCCCATATAAATTCAATTGAATTTATGACCACTGGAGCTGGGCGTTATGTAGGTTTGGGCAATTTTACAGGAGTAAGGAAGTTTTTAGCAGGTGAATATGCTGATAAACTAGAAGTTGGAAAAGTTTATAATACTGAGAATTTTTTTAAAGAGATAGGTTATCCTGGTTATCCTACTAATGAAAAAACTCAGCTTAGGGTTTTAAATTATGGTCTTGATACAAGTAGTATTGACTATGTTGATAGATCTTATGTGTTTGGTTCAATGTCATTTACTATTAATCCAGATGCTCAGTTTATTGTTGGAAAAGATGGATCTTTTCAAATTAAAAATATTTCAGTAATTCCTGTAGATGATAATTTTGATTATAAATCTGATAATGATATTGCTCAATTAACGAACTTACTTACGGAAGGAGCTATTGATCCATATCATATAGGAAAGACAGTAAAAATAGTATTTGATGGAAAAGACAAACTGCTGAAGATGGATCTTGATAAAAGTGATTTACAATCTCTAATAAAACAAGAAAATTATTTGCAAGGTTTAATTACGGAAGCTAAAGATTATTCATCATCTTTACCTAAAAATATACCTATTCCAGATGCTGGAAAGCTTTTAGAAGCATTAGAAATTTTAATTAAAAATGATATTATTAATTATGTAGATAATTCTGGACGTGCAATTATTTATGGTTCAAGTGAAAAAGATAATTTGAGCGATTTTGAGCTAACGAATTTAGTTTTACAAAAGTCAATTCTATTGAATATAGCTAATTTATCTTCTTCATTAAATCTAAATGCACAATTAGTTAACCTTATAAATTTGGCAAAGAGTTTATTAACTCAAAAAGGTATTGCTATTGTTTCTGGTGATGGAGATGATTCACTTACTGGAACAAAATATTCTGATACCTTATATGGTGGGAGCGATGACGATTCATTAAATGGTGCTGAAGATAATGACTACCTGAATGGTGGAGCGGGTAATGATATTTTAGATGGCGGAGATGGTGATGATAATTTAGTCGATGAAAAAGGCAATGATACCTATATTTTTAATGGAAATTTTGGACGCGATACTATCTATGATTTAGATGGTAATGGTCAAATAAAAATAGATGGTGTAACTCTTTCGGTCGGTGAAAAAATCAATAATAAACTATGGAAAAGTGCTGATGGACAATACTCGATAGCTTTAGTAGAAGACTTTGATGGTGTAGCTACAACGCAAAAATTGGTAATTAGTAAAGAAAATGACAACAACAGTATTACTATAAAATATTTTAAAAATGGAGCATTAGGACTTACCTTCGATGGTCTAGACGATGCTACTAATCCTCCAGCCGATACTTCGATTTATGCCTTTGGAACAGAAGGTAATAATATTATTTTTGGTGAACGTTATGTAGCAAGTTTTGAAGGAAATGATTTCATTCATTCGACCAATGAGAATGCTGTCATTATTGCTGGTGATGGTAATGACCTAATTTCTACAGGTGAAGGGAATGATGTTATTTATGCTGGAATAACTGTTTCTGAACAAGATAGTAATATTATATTTTCTGGTAGTGGGCGAGATCAAGTTTATGGAGGGGTAGGTAATGATATTATTATGACCTCAAATAGGCTAAATGCTGCAAAAGAGTCATTATTAAATCAAGTAGGAAATGCGAATGCAGGGCTTACAGATGTAAATAAAGAATATAATATTTTGAACTTTAATTTTGAATTGAATTTAGATGATAATAATAAATTTTCATATTATATAAATAATAGCTTAGGTCAAACTAAAGAACAGATCCTTCCTTCTTTTGATATTTACTATACAGGGAAAAGTGGTAAATATTATATTTACAACTTTATAGAAGCGTTAAACTATGGTCATGGTTATTCTGGAAGTGACATTGCTTATGGTGGGGCAGGAAATGACATTATTTTAGGTTCATCAGATACAGATTTTCTCTATGGTGAAGTAGGAGACGATGCCGTTTATGGAATGGATGGCAAGGATTATTTATATGGGGGAGAAAACAAAGATACCTTATATGGTGGTGATGGTAATGATCAACTTGTTGGTGGGCAGGGGGATGATGAGCTTACTGGTGGATTAGAACGTGATGAACTTTATGGTGGCGATGGTGATGATATTATCGAGGCTGATTTAAGTGATTTAGAAGGTACCTCAGCTCCACCAGTTGAACCTAAAAGTTATAGCCGTTTTGGTCATGATCTTGTTTATGGTGGTGCTGGAAAAGATCGCATCTGGGGAAATTTAGGGAATGATGAAATTTATGGCGAAGATGATGATGATGAAATTTATGGAGATCATCATGCTCTAGCTGGGGATTTACACGGTGAAGACTATTTATATGGTGGGAATGGTAATGATCAAATTATTGGTGATGGCGGAAAAGATACGATTCGAGGTGGGAATGGTGATGATTCAATATCAGGAGATAGTGGTGGTTTAGATGGCAAATATCATGCTGATGATAATATTGAGGGTGAGGAGGGAAATGACAAAATTTGGGGACAAGGAGGGAATGATACGATCAATGGTGGTGATGGTGAAGATATAATTTCAGGAGATGATATTAATTTAGATGGTCAATATCATGGTGAGGATAGTATTACTGGCGGTAATGGAAACGATTCAATCTGGGGAGAGGGTGGTTCAGATACGATATATGGTGGAGATGGCGAAGATTATATAGAAGGTGATGCAGCCAATATAGATATTCAATATCATAAAGATGACATGCTCTATGGAGATAAAGGCAATGACAGAATTTATGGAGATGGTGGTAGAGACATAATATATGGTGGAAATGGCAACGACTATATACAGGGTGATAATAATCAGATAGATGCCTCATATCATAAAGATGACGTACTCTATGGTGATGACGGAAATGATGTCATTTGGGGAGATGGTGGGGCAGATCAGCTTTATGGTGGGGCTGGTGATGATTACCTTGCAGGAGATAATAAAAATTTTGCTGTTGAATACCAAGGAAATGATCAGCTTTATGGAGGAAGTGGTAGTGATACGCTTTTGGGATTCGATGGAGATGATATTTTAGACGGAGGCATGGACCGTGACAATTTATATGGTGGAAACGGTAATGACACTCTGATCAGTCGTGAAGGTGTAGAAGACTCACTCTTTGGTGGGACTGGTGATGATAACTATTATATACAGGTCAGAAAAGCAGAAATAAAAATAGGCGATAATTTAGGAAATAATCATATTTACTTTGAAGGTGATTTTGATCTTTCAAAAGTAAATATTGTCAAATATACCAATGCAACTGAACTAAAAGTTGCTGTCCACAATCCGGAAGAACCCTTTAGTCAATTTAAGTTAGTATTTTTTGATAATCAGGAAATTCCTGCTACTGAGGGTGGGTTAATTAAAGATGAATATGATAATCCCATAAAAGGTGGTTATGATATTTATATGCATTTTAATCAAAAACTTAATTACGATGAAACATTTAGTTCATTACAAAATACTATACCACAAGTTATTCATCTAGATACCTATTTAAAAGAAAAGGCTGGATTAAGTTTTCATTTTTGGGAGGGTAACTGGGGTGGAGTTTTTGCACCATTTATGATTTTTACAAATGGAAAAATCATAAATGACCAATTAATTTTTGAGGGATCATTTCTAAATGATGATCTGGATATAACTACAATTAGAAATAACGTAACACAATATGGACAATATCAGGCGAACGAATATCATCTTCTTAAAGGGAACGATAAAGCTCAGGGTTCCGCCGAGCAAGATATCATTTATGGGGGTGAGGGAAATGATACTATTCTTGGACAAGATGGAAATGATCAAATTTATGGTGATGAAGGTGATGATCAACTGGATGGTGGTCAAGGTGATGATCAACTAATTGGAGGGATTGGTAATGATCAATTATTTGGAGAAGAGGGAGATGATTTTCTAGATGGTGGCGAAGGTAATGATATATTGCAAGGTGGCATAGGAAAAGATAAATATACTTTTGACATAAATAGTGGATTAGATACCATTGATGATTTAGATGAAAGTATTATCCAGTTTAATAATATTTCACCAACTTCAATTAAATTAAGTATGGTTGAAAATGATTTAAGAATTTATTATTCATTGGAAAAATATATAACATTAACTGATTTTGATACAAGGAAGAATTTAAAGAATATTCAGTTTGATCAAGAAAATTGGGATTATAATAATATTCTATCAAAAATATTAATTATAAAGAATGGTACATCTGGGGATGATGTTTTATTTGCAACTACAAGTTTGTCAAATGAACTAAATGGACGTGAAGGGAACGATAAATTAATAGGTAATAAAAATAGCTATTTATATGGTGGTGAAGGGAGTGATACTTTAGCTGGAGACACAGGAAGTTATTTATATGGAGGTAGTGGGTATGATTACTATACTATTGAAGATGGTATAAGATCAGATTATAGGATTCATGATGAAGATGGTTTGGGGTTGTTATATTTAAATAAGTCTGTACTGTGGGAATTTGCTAGGTCTGGTAACTCTAGTGTTGCTACACATACATTATTAAAAGCAAAATATGATATTAGTTCTGGGGTCATGTCTTTTACAAAAGATGGTAATAAATATTTTTCTTTACTGGAACTATATGATAAAGAAGACTTTGATAGAGTTGGTAATTTAGATGTAACAATTCAAAATGTAGATTATTACTCCTCAGGAACACTTGCTTACTCAACAGGAATTACGAATGTTAAATTAATAGATATAATAAGTGGAACCAATACTGATTATTACTATACAGATTTTGATGATTATATAACTAGCTTGGTAACTCAAAGAGAAGTGCCATTATATTCTAATGATAGTTATATTTATGCTGGTAGTGGAAATGACAAAGTTGAAATAAATAATAATCTTACTGCTGTATATGGGGGGGATGGGAGTGACTCGGTAACTATACGTTCCGGAGATGTATACGGCGGGCAAGGTTCAGATGTTATCAATATTATGACAATAGGGGACGTATACGGTGGTGAAGGTTTAGATATCATTAATATTATTGACTCTGGAAATGTATATGCAGGTGACGGAGATGACTCAATAATCATAAATAGTGGTTTTGTCAATGGTGGTAGTGGTGATGATTTAATAAAAATTAAAAGTGGTAGTGCATATGGTGGTGAAGATAATGACTCAATAATAATAGATAATGGGGTTGCCTATGGTGAAGGTGGTAATGATAATTTGTCTGGAAGTGCACAGTTATATGGGGGTATAGGGGATGATATTCTAATTGCAAAGTCTGATGGCGCATATATGGATGGCGGAGAAGGTACAGACATATTATGTGGTAACTCTGGTAATGATACATATATTATAGATGAGCTAGATAAACTCCAATTAGATAATGAAACTGGAGGTTATGACACACTTATCTATCGATATGATATAGGTAACGTAGATTTAGACAATAGTCAATTTGAAGCAGTGGAGTTGTTTGGTTTTAGCCATAGTTATTTATTAGGTAATACTGCAAATAATAACCTTATTGGTAATATAGGTAATAATTATATCGATGGCCGTGCAGGTAGTGACTATATGCAGGGTGGCTTAGGTAATGATTATTATGTTGTTGATACTACAGAAACCATTGAAACTGATGATAATGGTAACACTTACACCATAAACGGAGATCAAGTTGTTGAAGATATTGATGGTGGAATAGACACTATTGAGCGTTGGCAAGATGCTCGTTTTATTGGTCAGGATGAAAATGGAAATCCA
This sequence comes from Acinetobacter sp. M5A5_2a, assembly GCF_053345265.1. Taxonomy (NCBI): domain Bacteria; kingdom Pseudomonadati; phylum Pseudomonadota; class Gammaproteobacteria; order Moraxellales; family Moraxellaceae; genus Acinetobacter; species Acinetobacter sp. M5A5_2a. The sequence goes on from NZ_JBKEZV010000015.1 coordinate 88,063, forward strand.
GTATTAACAGATAGTTATAAAATATTAGAAAATAATATAGAAAATCTGATTTTAAAAGGTAATGCTAAAACAGGATTTGGTAATGATCTTGATAATATCATTGTCGGAAATGAGCATGATAATTATATTGATGGTTTAGCAGGAAATGATACTTATATTTTTAGCCGAGGTGGTGGTACCGATACCTATAGCTTTGAAGATAATATTGATGCTGTAAATATATTAAAAATTCAAGGTTATTCAGCTAATGATGTATCTGCTCAAAAATATGGCGATAGCGTATATCTTAGTTTTAAAGGTACAAATGATCATATTTGGCTTTCAAATTATTATGCTGTAGATACCGAAGATACAACATATAAAATGGACCAGATTATTTTTGACTCTGGAGACGTTTGGGGCACCGATAATATTGATGCATTGGTTAATAGAGCTTTAACAAACCATGCCCCAACTGTGAATGCAGCTATACCTTTAATTACAAGCAATCAGGAAACTGAGTTTAGTTATAAATTCGCTAATAATATTATTGTTGATCAAGATAGCTGGGATTCTTTAAGTTACAAAATCACCTTAACAACTAAAGATAGTAGTGGGCAATATCAAGCTATCCCATCATGGTTAAGTTTTGATGCGACAACACAAACTTTATCTGGAAAACCACCTACAAATGTGACTGGTAACTTATCTTTCTTTTATTGGGGAACGGATATGTTTGGTTATGGGACCGCAACTTCATTTAATTTAAAAGTTAGTCCACCGAACCAGGCACCTACACTATTAAATGCAATTGCAGATCAAAGTGTGACTGATGCTAAAGTATTTAGCTATACCATTCCTGCAACAACGTTCAAAGACCCTGAGGGCGATACATTAACGTATTCAGCTACCTTAGAAGATGGTTCTCCATTACCATCTTGGTTGAGTTTCAACCCAACTACGAGAGTGTTGAGTGGTACTTCTCCTGATAACACAGTGCCGCTAAATATCAAAATCACAGTAAAAGATATAGCTAACCAATCTGTATCTGATGTGTTTAAGCTAACATTTATTGTTCAAAATCAAACAATAAATGGAACAAGTAATGCTGATACTTTATATGGGGCTTCAGGGAATGACACCATAACAGGACAAGCAGGTAATGATATTCTTTATGGACAATCCGGAAATGACACTTTAAATGGTGGTACTGGTAACGACACCATGTATGGTGGAAAAGGTGATGATACTTATATTGTGGATAGTACAGCCGATGTTATTAGTGAAAGTCTTAATGAAGGTTCAGATACTGTTCAAAGTAGTGTTACTTATACATTAGTAAATAATGTGGAAAATCTCACATTAACCGGAACAACTGCAATCAATGGAACAGGAAATATACTGAATAACATCATAATCGGGAATAGTGCTATCAATACTCTATCAGGAGGTGCAGGTGATGACTATTTGGATGGTGGTACAGGCGCTGATAAATTACTGGGTGGGATAGGTAATGATACATATATTGTTGATAATACAAGTGATGTAATTACTGAAAACGTTAATGAAGGTACGGATACTATTCGAAGTTCAGTTTCCTTAACATTAGGTAATAATGTAGAAAATTTAATCCTGACTGGAACAAGTGCTATTAATGCTACGGGTAATACACTCAATAATGTAATGACTGGTAATAGTGCGATTAACACTTTAACAGGAGGTGCAGGTGATGATTATCTGGATGGAGGAGTTGGTGCTGATAAATTACTGGGCGGTATAGGTAATGATACTTATGTAATTGATAATTCTGGTGATGCATTAACTGAAAACACTAATGAAGGCATAGATACTGTTCTTAGTTCTATTACATATACATTAGGAAGTAATTTTGAAAATCTAACCTTAACTGGTTCAACTGCCATTAATGCAACAGGTAATACATTAAATAATACACTTACTGGTAATAGTGGAGTGAATATTTTAAATGGTGGAGCAGGTAATGACACTCTAGATGGGCATGGTGGAAATGATCAATTTACTGGTGGAACAGGATCGGATACAGCACTATATCAATTATTAGTTGAATCTGATGCTCTTGGTGGAAATGGTACAGATATTTGGTCTGATTTTACTATGGGTAATACGACTTCAAATACAAATGCAGACAAAATTGATATTGGCGATTTATTGATTGGTTATTCAGGCACTTATAATTTTACTAGTTTAGAACCATTTATAAAAACGGTTGTGAGTGGTTCAAATACACAGTTGTATATTGATAGGGATGGAGTAGGAATGACGTATAGTAGTTCACTGTTGTTAACATTGAATAATACAAACGTTAATTTAAATGATCTGATCAATAACCAGCAAATTATTATTTAAAAATTAGGGTGATAAGACCAAAAGTATTTTGGTCTTTATCTTAACTTTCTAAATAATTCCAAAACATTAAGGGCATTAAATACTAATATTTAATGCCCCCATTTTTTCGCTATCTGGTAGTCAAATTTTACTTAATCTTTTTAAAGATAAAGTCATTAATTTTATGGCCTGACTCAATACCACGGCGTTCAAACTTAGTTACCGGACGCCAGTCTGGACGAGGGTAGCTGTTGCCTTTACCAGCCAAGTTTTCAAGGTCTGGACGGTTGTCTAATACATCTAACATCCATTCTGCATACGGTTCCCAATCTGTTGCAGCATGGAACGTACCGCCAAGCTCAAGCTTTTGTTCAACCAATGGCATACGCTCATGGGCAACGAAACGGCGTTTAAAATGACGTTTCTTTTGCCAAGGGTCTGGGAAGTAAAGTTGTACGCAGTTAATACTGTTGTCTGGCATTTCACGTAGAACCTGAATCGCGTCTGCATCAAGTACACGTAAGTTTTTAACTTCTGCTATACCTGCTTCATATAGGCATTGAGCAATACCAGGTACATGCACTTCAATACCCACATAGTTACGTTCAGGATTTGCTTTTGCCATAAGTACTAACGAACGACCCATACCAAAACCGATTTCAACAGTTAATGGACGCTCTGGGTGTTCGAAGTGTTGACGTAAGTCGCCAACAGGATATTCCAAAATTAAATCGCGATGTTGTTCTAATGCCGTGCGTTGAGACGTATTAAGTGGTGCTGAACGACGCATAAACGTCACAATTTCACGGTGTTCAGGCAAATTGTCTAAGTCTGCAATTTGCGTTTCTAACTGATCGATCGACATAACCTTGGCAATATTGAAATTCAAATGCGGTATTTTAAGTCTTCATGTGATCAAGTCAAATGTTTCGGTGTTTTTCTTCATGTAGATGTCATGATCAATATTTACTCTAAGAGACTAATTAAAACTCATATGAACACTTTTACTCATGAAAACTTTTCAATTAAGAACACTTTCAGTCTTTTTAAGTGCATTAGGTGCATTTTCATATAGCTCAGTTGCTCAAGCACAGCTCATGTTTAGTCAATATGTTGACGGCAGTAGCAATAAAAAAGGCTTGGAAATTTATAATCCAGATGGCACTACAGTCAGTTTAGCTGATTATGAGATTCAACAATTTAATAATGGTGGTACAGCAAAGACAGTGGCTTTTCGTTTACAAGGCACACTCGGGAGTAAGCAGAAGTTTTTAGTAGGCCGCTCAGAGTTGCAAACTGAACTTGGTAGTAAAGTAAATCAGGTCGCTGCTTTATCTTTTAATGGAGATGATGCGGTTGTACTTGTTTATAAAGGTACGCCTGTAGACCGTTTTGGTCGTATTGGTGAGCGTCCAGCAGCGGGATGGGGGACGGCAGTTTCAAGCTTGGGAAATAGTTTTAAGCGTATTGAAACAGAGAACCCAGCTTTAAGTGTTGATGCAACCGCAGCATTTGATTTGGACCATTCATGGTCGGCATGGACAAACCGAAATGACTTTTCAAATTTATCAGGTTCTACAACTCAGCCTCCTGTTGAAACAGTAAGTTGTTCAAGCTCAGATACAGCCATTGCTGACTTGGCGGCAGCAACGCAAGACCAGACTTATACTGTGCGTGGTGTGATTACAGCTGACTATCGTTATGCCAATGGATTCTCTGGTTTTTATGTTCAGACGCCAGACACTAAAGCACGTGCAAATGTCAGCAATGCGATTTTTGTTTATATTCCAAATAGTAGCGCTGTAAAAGGTGGGCAAGTTGGCGATGAAGTTATTTTGCGTGGTCGTTTAACGTCTTATCAAAATCAGCTACAGATCGATCAATTACAACAAGATATTCAAACCTGTAATAGCAATATGGCAAATCAGGTTCAGCCGATTAGCCTTGAACTTCCATTTTCAAATTTAACTGGTGGATCGACCAACTCTCCACAGCGTTATCAAGGTATGTTGGTCAAATTACCTCAGACTTTAACGGTGAGCGAGAACTATAATTATGGTCGTTATGGTGAGTTGTCGCTGAGCTTAGGCCGCTTATATATTCCAACCAACTTATACCCAGCATTATCTCCAGAAGCTAAGGCTCTAGCTCAGAAAAACTTATTATCAAAAATTATTTTTGATGATGGCTATAACAATCAAAACCGTACGCCATGGTTACCAAGCAATTTTAGTGCTGCTAATACGCTACGTTCGGGTTATCAACTTAAAAATGCTGAAGGTATTTTAGAATACCGTTTTAATGGTTGGCGTGTTCAACCTGTGCTTGGGCGCAATCAACCTGAGGTTCTTACTCAATCAAACCCACGTCAAAGTGTCCTTACCAAAAATGCCAATCACATTCGTGTAGCTTCATTTAATGTTTTGAACTATGACAATGGCGCAACAGGTTTTCCAACAGAGCGTGGTGCGACAACGCAAGCTGAGTTTGATAAACAGCATCGTAAAATTGTGAGTGCACTCAAAGCGATTGACGCCGATGTATACGGTTTGATGGAAATTACTAACAATGGTTATGGCCCAGACAGTGCTATTGCCCATTTGACCAAAGCTTTAGGTAGCGATTGGAAATATGTGGTTCCTGAAAATTTAGATCGTTTAGGTGGTGATGCAATTGCTGTGGCTATTATTTATAACAGTAAGCGTGTTAAACCTCTAAATAAGCCTGTTGTACTTGATTTGGGCGATAAGAACCGAACAACTTTGGCGCAAAGTTTCCAAGCGGTTCGTGGAAATAAAACGTTTACTGTTATTCCAAACCACTTGAAATCGAAAAGCTGTAGTGGGGTCGATGCTAGCTCTACTGACGCAGATCAAAAAGATGGTCAAGGCTGCTGGAACCCAACTCGTGTGAAAGCAGTTGATCAAATTGTGCAATGGTTAGCGAAAAATCCAACTCAAGTGCCTAAGCAAAATGCTTTACTTGTAGGGGATATGAACAGCTACGCAAAAGAAGAACCTATTTTGTCGTTTGAAAAAGCGAATTATAAAGTTTTACTTAATGACGCTAAGGTAGGTCAGGGTACTCAGGCGTATAGCTATGTGTATGGTGTTGCGAGTGATGCCAACGGTAATGGTGGAGCTGGTAATTTAGACCATGCAATTGCTGATGCAGCTTTATATCCAAAAGTAGTCAGAACCTTTGTATGGCATATCAATGCAGATGAGCCAACAGTTCTAGATTACAACGAAGAATATAAAACGGATGAGCAGAAGGCATTGTTCTATGGTGAAGATGCTTATCGTTCGTCGGATCATGACCCTGTAATTGTCGATCTAGATTTAAATGGAAAAGACTCAAGCCATTCTGATGATGATAAGAAAAATGGTATTTTTGATTTCTTATCTGAATTAATGAACTGGCTTAGCCAGCTTTTTAAACGTAATTAACGGAAAAATTGCGTGACGCAAATGTGTTTTATCATATTTTAAACAATCGTCACGCAAGACAACTTGCAAGGAATGACTTTTTCAAGAATATTAGATGGTGTAAGTATTTTATAAGTTTACGCTTTTTTACAATTAAAGAATTGTGCAAACCTTGCAGGTTTTCTAGAAGCAATTTAAAACGTTAATATGAGATAACAAGGATCAGATATGAAATTATATTATTCGCCAGGCGCATGTTCTTTAGCTGCACATATTATTTTAAATGAAATTAATGTTGATTTTGACTTAGAACGGGTAAATTTAAAAACACATAAAACAGAAAAAGGCGCAGATTATTACGAGATTAATCCAAAAGGATATGTACCAGCTTTAGAAATTAATCCGGGTTTAATGTTAACTGAAAATGTTGCGATTTTACCGTTTCTTGCTCAGCACGACCCTAAGCAGGATTTAATCCCTCCATCAGGGATGGGCCGTGCGAAAGTATTAGAGTGGTTGGGGTATTTGAACTCTGAATTACATGATGCTTATGCAGTTTTCTTTGGGGCGCCTTTAACAACTGATGAAAAAACCAAAGCTTATGCAGAAATTGATCGTCTTTTAAAATATATCGATAATTATTTGGCTGAATCTGATTATGATTATTTGGTAAATGATAATTTTGGCCCAGCAGATGCTTATCTATTTGTTTTAACAAACTGGTCAAATTCAATTGAGCATGATTTAACACCATATAAACACATTATTGCACTACGTAATAAAGTAGCAGAGCGTCAATCTGTACAAATTGCGATGCGTGATGAAGGCTTAATTTCATAAAAGATTTTAAAAGCCAAAAAAAGCCCCTAATAAATAGGGGCTTTTTTTGTTAAAGACAATTAGTGTTGAGCATCTTTTTTTACTTCAGCAGCGGTATTTTCAACAGCTTGAGCTGTATCAGCAGTTGCTTTACGAGCAGTCGCTTCAGTTTTTGCAGCAGCTTCAGCGGTTGCATCAGCAGCATGGTCAGTTGCAGCATCGATTTTTGCAGTAGCATTATCGGTTGCAGTAGCAATATCGCTTGCAGCTTTGTCACCAGCAGATTTGATATCTGCAGTTGCTTGTTGAGCTGCATTTTCTAAGTGTTCACCCGTTGTCGCACCTGTTTCTGGAGCTTTATCTTTATTACATCCAACAAGAGCAACGGTCGCAGCAAGACCTAAAGCAACAAGTAATTTATTCATTGTGTTTTTCCTTCTAATTTATGGCATCCAAAATTATGGATGTCTAAAATATAAACATAAACTAACTGATTAATAAAGATCGAAAATTGTTAAAGAGTTGTAACGCTAATATTAAAAAAGCCTAACATTTTGTAATGCTAGGCTTGGGTTAAATCGTACTGGTGGTTTGACTAAATTTTACTGTCCAGAACGGATGATGTAATCAAAGGCAGAGAGTGATGCTTTAGCGCCTTCACCTGTGGCAATAATGATTTGTTTGTACGGAACCGTAGTACAGTCACCCGCAGCAAACACACCTTTCACATTGGTTTCGTTGCGATCATTTACAATGATCTCGCCACGGTTGGTTAACTCAAGCTCACTGTCTTTTAAGAAGTCAGTATTTGGGAGTAAACCAATCTGTACAAAGATCCCTGCAAGCTCAACCACATGCTCTTCATCAGTCGCACGATCTTTATATTTAAGACCAGTCACTTGTGATCCGTCGCCTAACACTTCTGTACTTAAAGCATTCATAATCACAGTGGTGTTTGGCAAGCTATGCAATTTGTTTTGCAAGACTTGGTCTGCACGTAGTTTAGTGTCGAACTCAACTAAAGTCACATGCTCAACAATTCCCGCAAGGTCAATTGCAGCTTCAACACCAGAGTTACCACCACCAATCACAGCAACACGTTTGCCTTTGAACAAAGGGCCATCACAGTGTGGGCAGTATGCGACACCACGAGTACGGTATTCTTGCTCACCCGGTACATTCATTTCTCTCCAACGCGCACCTGTTGAAAGGATCACTGTTTTCGATTCAAGCTTTGCGCCGTTTTCAAGTTCAACCTCAACCAGACCATTTGCAGTTTGATCTGCACCAAGGATTTTGCTGACACGTTGCAGGTTCATGATATCAACATCGTATTCACGAACATGTGCTTCCATTTCGGCAGCAAACTTAGGACCTTGAGTTTTTTGCACAGAAGTGAAGTTCTCAATGTCCATGGTATCCATGACCTGACCACCGAAGCGTTCAGCCACGATACCTGTGTTAATGCCTTTACGTGCTGCATAGATGGCAGCTGTTGCACCTGCAGGACCACCACCAATCACTAACACATCAAACACATTTTTGGCATTAAGCGCTGCTGCATCTTTTTCAGCAGAGTTGGTGTCGAGTTTTGCCACAATCTCTTCAAGGGTCATACGACCTTGACCAATGTGTTCATTGTCTTGGAAGACCATTGGAACAGCCATGATTTTGCGTTGTTCAACTTCGTCTTGGAAGAATGAACCATCAATCATGGTTGCAGTTGTGTTCGGGTTATAAATTGCAATCAGGTTAAGCGCCTGTACCACGTCCGGACAGTTATGACAGCTTAGCGATACAAACACATCAAAGTCAGCTTTGAGGTTTAAACCTTTAATCTGGTTGAGCACTTCATCAGACACTTTAGGAGCATAGCCAGACACCTGTAACAGTGCCAAGATCAAAGATGTAAACTCATGGCCCATCGGTAAGCCGGCAAAGAACACACGAGGTTGTTCACCTACTTTAGCCACACCAAAGCTTGGACGACGTGTATTGTTGCCATCAAAACGGGCAGTGACCTTATCAGAAAGTTCAGCAATTTCGCTAACTAGCTCTTTAATTTGAGCCGCTTTATCTGATTCATCCAAAGCAGCAACTAATTCGATTGGACTTTCTAAACGTTCTAGGTAAGCTTTTAATTGAGTTTTAATGTTTTGATCTAACATC
>NZ_JBKEZV010000016.1:0-71802 GCF_053345265.1 Acinetobacter sp. M5A5_2a
GTTCTGCGCATCATTCATTTTGTTTCTAAGGTCATTTGCTTCGCGACGTAAACGTAAAACTTCAACCTCACTGGCCGCGCCTTTAGCAACTAACGGTTCGGTCATTGCCAGTTCTTGTTGTACCAATTGCAAAGCTTGCTTTAAACCCGAGAGTGTTTGCTCAAGATCAGCCCGACGTGAGCGATATAATGCAGTTTCTTCATGTACAAGTTTTGGTTGTTTCAGCACCATTTCAGGAAAAGCCAATGGTGTGCCGTTTACCTCTGCACGTAAGCGTGCTGAAGTTGCCTGAGCGGAGATCAGTAAAGATCTTGATTCACCGACATTCGATGCAAAACGGGTTGGATCTAATTGCGCAAGAATTTCACCCTTTTGAACAATATCGCCTTCTTGTACATTCAGCTTGGTTAAAATACCGCCTTCTAAGGACTGGATGACCTGTTCCTTAGACGATGGAACTACTTTACCTGTGCCGGTAGAGACTTCTTCAAGTTTAAATACCCATGCCCAGACAAAGAAAATAACTAAACCAATCCCCACAATCCAGATCACTAAGCTGGCACGTGGTAATGGTGGTTCAGTATAAGAGACATTCATTGAACGGGTGAGTTCTTGTTCTTGTTGTGGCTCGCTCATGAATTACCCCCTTGCACTTGTTTTTGTTGGGCTGTTGATTGATTAAGGACCTGATCTCTTGGACCATCCATCACGATTTTGCCGTCGTTAACGACAATGATACGGTCCACCAGTTCTAAAACAGCGCGGCGGTGAGTCGCAACCACTAAAGTTCGATGGGCCAGCCATCCTTTTAAATGATCAATCAGTTGCTTCTCTGCCACATCATCAATCGCAGCTGTTGGTTCATCGAGTAATAAAATATTAGGTTGACGAATCAATAGACGAGCCAATAACAACGCTTGTTTCTGACCACCCGAGAAACCAACACCACCCTCTAAAATCAGGTGATCGAGTCCTTCTTTTTTCTCTTGAACAAAAGGTAATGCACCTGTCACCACCAAAGCTCGAAGAATCTCTTCATCGGTTGCAAGCGGTGCACCCAAAGTGAGGTTTTCACGAATCGTACCGTAGAAAAGATACGCATTCTGGTTAAGTAAACCCATATCACGACGTACATCAGATGGATCAATTAAAGAAAGATCTAAGCCATCTAAATGCACTGAACCTTGAGTTGGAACTTGCATGCCTGATAAAAGCTGAAGCAATGTCGATTTACCTGCTCCATTACGCCCCAGAATTGCAATTTTTTCACCAGCGCGAATTTTTAAATGACGGATTGCCAAACTCGGTCTCGGGTCTTCTTCTCCATATTGGAACAAGGCATTTTTTAATTCATAGTCGCCATTTAAAGCAGCTTTATGTACCAGATGTGAACGGTCAGCCTGATCAATCGGACGTTGCATAAGCTCATCTAAGCTTTGTTTTGCAACCTTCGCCTGCTGTAAACGTCCTAAAACACCCGTAATTTGTGCAATCGGACCTAGCATGCGTGAAGATAAAATTGAACAGGCCACTAATGCACCCGTGGTCATTTCACCATCCATCACCGCAAAACATCCCACCAAAACCACAATCGCATAGGTCAGACCCTGAAGCATTTGAGTCCATGCCATTAAGGTCCCGACAATTTTACGTTGTCTCATACCGATATCGGCTGAAACTTCATTCATGTGGTTCCACTGGTTCTGGAAACGTGATTCAGCACGCAACAACTTGATATCTTCAATACCCTGCACCGCTTCTACCAGAATGGCATTACGGATTGAAGATTCTCTCATGCCTTCCTGTGCGAGTTGCGCTAGCTTTTTCTGTGCCAGAATACCCGGCAAAAGCATAAGTGGCACAACCAGCAACATCACCCAAAACAGTTTCCCGCCAATAATGGCAAAGATGGTCAGGAACAGGAAAAAGAATGGAAAATCGGCAATCGCACTAATGGTGGTAGAGGTTACCAGTTCACGAACACCTTCGAGCTCACGAATCTGCGAAATAAAACTACCGGTAGACTTTGAACGATCTTTATTCTTGATTCTTAAGGCATGACCAAATACGCGGTCAGAAACCCGTAAGTCGGCACGTTTACCGATAATATCGGATAAATACACCCGTGATATACGTAAGGTAAATTCGAAAAGTGCTGCGATGAGTACACCACCAGCCAGCACCCATAAGGTTGGAACAGACTGTGAAGGCACAACACGGTCATAGACCTGCATTGAGAAAATAATAGTTGCCAGTGCCAAAATATTGGCAATGAGTGAGGCAAACATAATATCAACGTAGCGCTTCCAGTCTCTTAGAACAATTGACCAGAACCAGCTTGCTTCATAGGGTTTGATATATTCATCAATACGCGCATCGGGAATGGAGCTTTCAGGACGCAGGATATAGACATTCTTAATTGTATTTTTTAAGACATCTAGGCTTAAATTTTGAGAAAGTCCCTGATCACCACTAAACTGGATACTGACATTTCCTTGGGTATCGGCTTTATCAACAACACCGACCTGCCCGTCATGAAACTCGACCAGAACAGGTAGCCGCCACGGATTAAGTAAATCTAGTGAAAAAGGTACCTTACGTAGGTTTAGCCCAACCTGACGTGTCATTAACTGTAAAACATCATCCAGGTTTTGATTCTGGTTCCAGTCAAGCTGTAAACGGATTCTTTCTTCTGAAGGCTCAATTCGATAATGTTTAGCAATCGTTAAGACCGCCTGTAACCAGGGCTGGTAATTTATTTTTGTCATCATGGTTGTACTTCGAACCCCTGAATTGAAATATTATTTAAGCCATAGGCTTGGCGGGAACGTCCTGTTGCCGAGATGTATTGCACAATACTGTTATAGATGTCATAACGTGCAGATTCGAGTTCTGAATTGGCACTATGAATGGCCTGCTCTGCATTCAATAAATCGACCAATGAGCGTGTACCAAGTTTGTACTGCTCTTGATAAAGTTCACGTGTACGAACAGTCGTGGCCTGACGATTGGTCAGCACCTGCATTTGACGTTGTTTATTTTCAATTTGCTCACGGCTGGTTCTGATCTGATCAAGAACATCCATATAAACTGAATTGACCTGAGATTTAGCTGCTTCTTCTGCATAACTTGCCATTTTGACCTGAGAAGAAACGGCCCCACCTTGATAAAACTGACTGGTTGCTTCAAGCATGACAGAACTATATAAGCCATCATCTTTATCATTATTCGGGTTTCTGCCATTAATGGCCTGACTTAAGGAACCTTTGACCGCCAAAGTCGGATAACGTGTTAAACGAGTCTGTTGCTTTTGTGCTTTAGCAACTTCAACACTCGCTTGCGCCGCAATCATTTTTGGAATGGTATTAAACTCAGGCTCATTATAGAGACCAGATTGCTTTACCAAATCATCAGGAATGACCCATACCTTATTAAAAACATCTACTCCTACCAGAGTTCTTAGATGTTGTTGGTACTGACGTAATAAAGATTGTTGAGCAATGAGTGTCGACTGTGCAGATTCTAAATATGTTTGTGCCTGAACTGGGTCAGCTTGGCTACTAATACCGGCATTTGCACGTAAATTGGCAATTTCCTGAATTCGCTGAATCCCGGCAATTTGCTGCTCGGCAATTTTATTTAATTGAAGATAGCGCTGAATATTGACAATCGACTGCGCCACATCAAGTGCAATATCATCAATGCTGACCAGCACATTGGCCTGCTCGACTTGTACTTTGGCACGCTGAACCGATACACCTGATTTTACTTTGCCAAAATCAAAAAGCATTTGAGTCGCAGATAACGTCAGTAACTGTCTCCCCCGCTCACCACTACCCAAATCACCTGTGGTAATACCACCTGAAAGCTGGGGATAATAACCCGCCTTGGCATAATCAATACCTGCGTTTTGGCCTGCTAAAGTTGAAATGGCTTGAGAAATATTAGGGTTTCGTTGAACTGCATATTGAATCGCATCAATTAAACTGACTTGATTGTTCCACATCGCAGTAGACGTCGGTAAATAGTTCCCATCATTTCCTAGTCGCTGAAATTGGCTCTGATCAAACCCTAAATTGCTTAATTTTTGGAAATCGACAGATCGGTAGCTTTCATCGGGCGTGGGTTTAAAGAGTTGAGAAACTTTTTTTGTTAAGCTTTTTCCCGAGTTAACAGACGCGGTCTCTGCCTTTGTAATTGATATTGATACACTAGAAGCAATACAAAAATATAAAAAAAACTTCGTACCTGATCTGATTATAAGTTGGAAATCATTGTGGGAAAAAGGCAATTTACTCATTAGAAGATCTAATCTCTTGAAATATTGTAAAACAATCCAAAACTCAGTTAAAAATTATCAAAAATATTAAATTCCATACTTTAAATAAATAATTTTCAGAATAATTTTCTTTGCGAAAAAATAAAGCAAAAAATGATTAATTTTTAGTATCAGCAACTAAACATCTAATTTATTTATAATTTAAATTATAAAGGTGAGTTTTAAACACATATATTTAAAACCAATTAAACACCTATAAAAACTATAAAATTCAATTATTATAATAAATAATTTCCATAAAAAAAACCTACCTCTTGGGGAAGCGGCAGGCTATAAACTTTTAAATATGTACATTCAAAAATATATTATTTATTTAAATTCATCAATAATGATTAATTTAAAATAAAATTAAAACATATGATTAAAAACATATAAAATGAATAAAATATTTTCTATTTATTTTAGGGCACAACACATGTGCTTTAAAAAATTGCCAATAGAAGCCCTTTTTACATTCACAACTTTATAAAAATATATGATCTTTATGTGAGATCCCAATAACCCAATAAAGTCTTTTCAACTCGCTGCTGTAAATAAAAGAACTGCTTTAAAACTCGCAAGATGACATCATTTCTTAAATATAATCAACCTTTTCCCGAGTACAAAACTGAGCCAACTAAAACGGCTTGGCCTGCAATGCTAACGTGTAATATTGAATCTGTTTTCTCAACTGTCACTAAAACCCGCCCCGGTTTTTCTATTGCGAGGCCTTGATACCCCCAATAAGTTACTTTCTGGTCACATTCGATTAAATCGTGGTGAACAAGGTACGCTCCCGCTGGACCATTTGCATTACCAGTTACAGGATCTTCATTAATACCGATTGCGGGTGCGAACATTCGACCATAAGTAATAGGTTCTTGCTTACTACCTTCCAAAACAAATGGGAAAAAACCATTGCAATCTATTTCAGCGCTAATAGCTTTCAGTTTTTCATTGTTTGGAATTAATCCATCAAGCTTACTTCTGCTCAGCATTGGCACCATCACCTTGGAATGCCCCGTCGTAACCACTTGTATTGGTAAGTCAGCAAAATCACTTTCACTCACACCCAGTGCGCTTGCAAGTTCACTCCGTTGATTCGCATTAAAAGGTGGAAAAAACTCTACGCGACCTTGAGTCATTTTCACCAATAACTCGTCAGGACTTCCAAATATTGAAACAGGTAAATCACCTGCCCCCGTTTTTGCGATTAATGGATAGTCTGAGTGGTGGCCTGTAGTTGCACGTAAAAAATGAGTAGCAATCGTCGCATGCCCACATATTGGGACTTCATTTGTAGGGGTAAAATATCGAACATGTATGTCATGACTTTGATCTTTAGCTGACAAAACAAAGGCAGTTTCTGAATACCCTGCGAATGCAGCAATATCTTGCATCTCTTGAGTTGTAAGATGGTCAGCATCTAGAACAACTCCCGCTCGATTTCCTGTATTTGGTCTGGTGGTAAATGCATCAACCACATAAATATTAGTCATGGCGCAAATCCTCTGTTGTTAATATTGTGATCTCAGAAATAGCTCCCGCCATGACCAGAAAATCTTATTTAATTGCAGCAACACATATCACCGCTCTAAAAGGCTTATAGTCGCCTCATAATTAGTTTTTGAGTTCCTGTAGTGGTTGTTTGAATTGTATAAATCTAAAGATCGGGGATACTATAGTTTTTCTTGCAAACGCATTTTTCAAATATGGAAAGGTATGAACTGGGACGATACTAAAATTTTGTTAGCTATTGGGCGAACTGGCGGGTTGAGCCGCAGTGCAAAATTGCTTGGTATTAGTGTTTCTACCGTACATCGCAGAGCTGCTGAACTCGAGAAAAGTCTCAAGGCGATTCTTTTTTCCCGAGACAGTGATGGCTATACACTCACCCACGTTGGAAAACATTTTTTTTCTTTGGCTGAAAAAGCAGAAGAGCATTTAATAGCGATGGAGCGTTACAACGATCAAGGACAGCAATCACTGTTCCGCATTGCTTTACCTGAGTTAATTGGGCAGCAGTTGCTTCAGTCAAAGCTAACAGCGTTGCAACTGAAGCATCCAGATTTACAATTAGAAATCTCAACGAGTGTCGTTCCTGTTGATTTTTCTCGACGGGAAGCTGACATTATTCTTCGACTTGTTCGACCTGAAAGTGGGCGTTACATTATTCGGCGACTTGGCCAACTAGAGTATGGGCTTTATTGTAGTAAAGATTATCTCGCCAGTTTCACAGAGCATGCTGAAACGACGGATGATTTATTGAATCATCGTATAATCGGTTGGGACCGAAGCCTTCAATATACTTTCTTAGCACAATGGATGCGTGAACTCACCCAAGATGCAGCCCCTGCTTTGTCTTTTGATAACATGCACTCGCAACTACGAGCAGTTATTGAAGGACAAGGAATTACAGCCCTGCCTTGTTTTGTTGCAAAGGCTTCGGGGTTATTGCCAATACTACCTGAGCAGAATTTAAAACAAGATGTGTGGTTAATGCGTCATTTAGATACTAAAAATAGTGACTATTCAACGTTGATTAGCGAGACGATTGAAAAAGAGCTACAAGAATATCTGTTGTAATAAAAATTAGCTTTTACTCTGATATTTAAGCCAAATTCAAATAACCAAATACGGCCTTTTCAACTCGCTGCTGTAAATGGTTTAAATCCGTTTCCCCTGCTATGCCTGCCGCGTTAATCATTCCTTTACTCAACGCAATCACATCTTGTGCGGCCGTCTGTGCATGTGAAATGCCAGAACGTATAAACAGATCAGAAATTATAGTTTCAAGCTCGTGTTGAAGTTCACTTTCCTCAATATCTTTTCCAATGAGTTCAGAAGCAAACTCTAGTGTTCGTGCTAACTGCGGACGGCTCAATTGATGTTGCACAGCAGCTTGGATGATGAGTTTTAATTTTTCTTTTAAGTCTGCAGCATCATTTTGCTCTATGGCTTCAACAATACGATTTGAAAGCTTGGCACGCTCACGTCGAATTAACTCAACGATTAAGGCATCTTTAGATGGAAAGTATTGATATAGGCTACCAATGCTTACACCAGCAAGTTCAGCCACGGCATTTGTGTTAAATCCAGCAAAGCCTAAAGATTCTAAAATGCGAGCAGCCGCCTCTAAAATAGCTTCAAAGGTAGCCACTGAGCGGGCTTGACGCGGGCGTTTACGTGGGTCTGGAAATGTTTCTGACATGGGTCGAAATGCGAGTATGTAATGTGAGCAATCACTCATATACTGACTGAGTCATTTTGATATGACAAGCAAATGCTGTCTTTTCCGTTGAACTACAACTCGGCCCAGTCATGGAGTGGTTATGTCTAGAACCTATACTTTTTTTATTCATTTAAGAGCTTTGCCTGCTTGGTTGGCTTTAGCTCGTGAAAAGCGGGCTGAGTTTAGTGCACAAAAGCTTGAACCTATTTTTGAGAAGTACCCAACTGTAAAAGTTCGGTGGTATGACGCTGAAGCGTTTAGTACTAAAGCCAGTGATATTGCTGTGTTTGAGACGACATCTCTGCAAGATTATTATTTTGTGATTGATGCGATTCGAGACTCTGAGTTTTGTACAGTGCCCTACTTTGAGTTTGTAGAGATTATTCCTGCAATTGAAGATGGGTATGTGGAGTACGAGGGTTCTTTATAGAAGTTGGGAATAACCTTATTTAGTTCTTAAGGCGTTATATCTATATAGCCAAGTTACTGATTTTTATATATGATCAAAAAAATTCAATACTTTTTTGATATATGAATACTAAAAAGAAAGGCGATATTTTTGAAAATTTTGTTTTTGACTACTTTTCGGCTCTAATCCAAAAAGGTTATATGGGGCTTAATCCAAGTCACACTAAAATTTACAAGCAAAAGAAATATTATTCAAAGGATCGAGAAGACTACATTACCTTCGATGTAGCTATTGAAGTTTTCTTATTTGATCAAAAGGAACCATATTTACTAATCCTAATTGAATGTAAAAATTATGAAAAAAATGTTCCTGTGGACGATATTGAAGAGTTTTCAACCAAAGTTAGTCAAGTCGGAAAACATTATACAAAGGCTATCTGCATTACTAAAAATGGCTTTCAGAAAGGAGCATTAAATGTTGCAAAAAATAGAAAGATAGGGCTGTGGAGAATTACAGCCAATGATAATCATGAAATTATCTTTAACAGAACGATTAATAGAGTAAAAAATAATGATGAAATTATAAGTAATGCTCTGACATCAGAAAACTTCCAAGATATTTCTTATTCAAATATCTTTATACAAACACCTCTACGCTTTACAAGTATTCCAAAAGATCTAATTTATGATTTCCTTTCATTACAGAAAAATGTATCTCCAAAAGAATTTTTCACGCAACATCGCGTAAATTCATACTCTAAAACTATCCCTTATAAATCTAAAAAAGAGTTAAGTATTCTTGCAGAAAGCTTATTTAATAAATTTTATAAAAACGATGAGATAGATTTAAACGAAATAATAAATACATTAGGTTATAAAATTATTGAGATTAATACTCCCGAACATCCAAATATTATTGGTAAGCTAGAAACCAAATTAAAAACTATTACCATTTTTGGAAGTGGCTTCTTTTCTCAACATCAAATTAATTTTGCAAAAGCACATGAAATAGCTCATGTTTTTCTTAATCATAACAAGTATTTAATTTCAGAGAATTTTTCTCCAACTATGGAATCTCACTCTGTAAATATAGAGATTACCCAGAATATTGATCGACTAGAATTTCAAGCAAATTATTTTGCAGGTTGCTTACTACTGCCTGAAAATCGGTTAAAAGCAACTTTAAACTATTATTTACAACATTATGGCATCAGAAATAGAGGATTCTCACCACTCTACATTGACTCACAACCATGTAACTTTGAAAATTATAGAAGAATCATTTTACCTTTGACTGAAATTTTTAACGTTTCTCAAGAAACAATGAAAATTAGACTAACAGAATTAGGTTTAGCTCAATTTGCTTTTCAACCTACTTCTACCCATAAGATAAAGAGGTCATATATAGATCGGTTCTAAGTCCTCCCCAAAAACCTCTCCAACACCACATCCCGTTCATCTAAACGATTAGAACTTAAAACCTGTAGCATCAAGCCATCAATTAAGTTTAAAACCATATTGGCATCGGGTTTGAATGCATTGGTTTCCAGACTAAAGACCAAATCAAAAAGTTCTCGAAGTAGCCATTTTCGATATTCAACCGCCATGCGGTAAGCCGTTGGATAAAGCTGTTTTATTTCAAAAATAGTCTTAAACAAAAGGTGGTAAAGGCTATTCACATCGACATGTAAACGGACAATTTCTTTAAGTTTATCGCTTGGTTTTGAGTAGCGGTGTGAATAGACAATTGCCAGCACTTCTTCTTTCAGTCGGCTTTTTTGAAAGCTTATACATGTTTCTATAAGGTGTTCTTTGGAGTGAAAGTAGTTATAAAGCGTGGCTTTTGGAATTTTAGTTTCTTTGGCAATCAGGTCTACGCCCGTGTTGTGAAATCCATAGAGATTAAATAGGTCTATTGCGGTACGTATTGCTTTTAATTTTTTTGAAGCCGTTTCTAAAGTTGGCATAGTTTTACCTTTTTAAATTCTTGTTGTTTCTAAATGAGATAAAAAGCCTGTGCCCCTTCTGGGAGAAAAAAAGGCACAGCAAAGCCGTAAGACGGTGCTTGGCACATCTCAAGTTTTATTGTTGATATAAGTTTTTAGTCGTGACGAGCTAAAGCTTTAAAACGTATTTTCAATTAAACAGTTTTAAAGATGAGCTAAACGATATTGGAATAAAAGGCTTGGCAATGGTTGCCAATAAAATAGAAATGTTGCGCATGAGCGACTCCTTAGGTAAAAGAAGTCCTACCGCATTACTGTCAAATAATGGTGGTAGAACGAAAGAGGGTTGACAGACTGAACCTAAGAATCAGCACACCCGAGGGTGTCCCCCTTCCGTCCTACCGCAACAAAAGGGGGACGAACGAGTCTACATTAAAAAAACAAGTTTTTTCAATGTACTTAGGTTCTGGCCTGTCAAAGCCGGCTGGCAATGTAGGCCAGCAGGCAAAGGATAATCCGAGAGTTGGTAGGTGTCAATGTAGCTTTTATGACAAGTATTTAAATTTATTATTATTTTTCATTAGATTAACTTAATTATTATTTTAGATATTATATTTAATTGTATTTTTAAATTAAATGAAGCGATCCATGCTTATTCATTTCTATCTTTTAACTTTTAATGGGAAAGTACACAGCGGAAAGTCGGTTTAGACAATCTCTGTCTGCCCCACTTGGTGATAAGCACGATTAAAATAAACCAAACTTTGGTCATGCTGGCTTTGTTTAATCGCAACAATCGGACAAATCAGAATCGTGTGTGTGCCCACTTGTTGAATTTGTTCAATCTCACAATCGAAACTTACCAAAGCATCATCTAACACAGGTGAACCTGTTTCTAACTCAATCCATTCGCCATGTTTAAAGCGTTCTTCTGGCGTAAGTTTAGATGAAAATGCTTTTGAAATATGTTCGTGGTGTGCGCCTAAAACATTCACAGTTAAGATTTTGTTATCTAGGAAATGTGCATGTGAACTCGCAGACTGGTTCATACAGACCAATAATGTCGGAGGTGTGTCGGTCACACTACACACAGCAGAGGCAGTAAATCCAAAACGGCCAGACATGCCTGCCGTAGTCACAACACTAACTGCACTTGTGAGTAAAGACATTGCATTTCTAAAGTCTGTTGCTTGAACCATGACATTATTCCTAAATTGAACCGTACCTTGTCCTAAGTGTTTGCTATACCACCCAACTCCATCAGGAAGGTACTTGATCGACATGCATTCTGATTAGAACGACATGTAGTAAGTAAAATGAGGGTTACTTGTTTGATTATCAACTAACATCAAAAAAGTAACCCTTTATACCACTTATTGGTAAATATTAAGCAGAGAGTTCAAAACCCGTAAGTTCTCTACGAACGATTTCTGCGCCTGCACTTAAAGCATTTAACTTGCCACGCGCAACTTCACGAGAAAGAGGTGCCATACCACAGTTTGTGCAAGGGTAAAGCTTGTCAGCATCTACGAACTGAAGCGCTTTACGAAGTGTGTTAGCAACTTCTTCTGGAGTTTCAATCTGGTTAGATGCAACATCAATTGCACCGACCATGACTTTTTTACCGCGAATGAGTTCAAGTAAATCGATAGGCACATGTGAGTTGTGACATTCTAACGAGATAATATCGATGTTAGATTTTTGCAGTTTCGGGAAAGCTTCTTCGTACTGGCGCCATTCCGAACCAAGTGTCTTTTTCCAGTCTGTATTGGCTTTAATGCCGTAACCGTAGCAAATGTGGACCGCAGTTTCACATTTAAGACCTTCAATTGCACGCTCTAAAGTCGCAACGCCCCAGTCATTTACTTCATCAAAGAATACGTTAAATGCAGGTTCGTCAAACTGAATGATGTCTACACCAGCAGCTTCTAACTCACGTGCTTCTTGGTTCAAAATTTTAGCAAATTCCCAAGCAAGTTTTTCACGGCTCTTGTAGTGACCATCGTAAAGCGTATCAATCATGGTCATTGGGCCAGGTAATGCCCACTTAATGGGTTGATTGGTTTGTTGACGTAAAAATTTCGCATCTTCAACAAACACAGGCTTTTGACGAGACACCGCACCCACTACAGACGGTACGCTTGCATCGTAACGGTCACGAATTCGAACTGTTTCGCGCTTCTCAAAATCTACGCCATTTAAGTGTTCAATAAACGTGGTCACAAAGTGTTGGCGGGTTTGTTCGCCATCGCTCACAATGTCGATGCCAGCAAGTTGTTGTTCGTGCAACGCCAAACGTAACGCGTCTTTTTTACCTTCGATTAAGCCTTCGTTTTCGAGTTTCCAAGGCGACCAAAGCTTTTCAGGTTCTGCAAGCCAAGACGGTTTAGGTAAGCTGCCAGCAGTTGAAGTTGGTAATAATTTTTTCATGATCAATGACCCGTATGTTGATTAATTAGGAGCGTAATTAGCAGACCACTGCTCAAGAATCGCTTGGTATGGTTTGATAAATTGCTCTTCAACAAACTTCCCCTGCTCAATAGCCAAACGGCTACGTTCTTCTCGGTCATACACAATTCGAGTAAGTGAGTAATCTTCATTCTTCAAACTTGGTTGATAAGATTTTCCAGCAACTGAATTTGCATTGTAAATTTCAGGGCGATAAATCTTTTGGAACGATTCCATGGTGCTGATGGTGCTGATCAACTCAAGGTTGGTGTAATCACTCAGCAAATCACCAGTAAAATAGAACGCCAAAGGTGCAGCACTGTTTTTCGGCATGAAATAGCGAACTTTTAAGCCCATTTTTTGGAAATATTCATCAGTTAATGAATAGTCTTCTTGCTTGTATTCCACACCCAAAACTGGATGTTCGTTTTCAGTGCGGTGGTACACTTTAGTTGTTGAAACACTTAAGCAAATCACTGGCGCTTTTTTAAAGTTTGCTCTGTAAGTCTCAGAGTTAATAAAGCTCTTAAACAAATTACCGTGCAATTCACCAAAGTTTTCTGGCGTGCTAAAGGTAGACTGATTTTTATTGTGGTCTAACAAAAGCACACTAAAGTCATAGTCACGTACATAAGACGAGAAGTTATTGCCGACAATACCTTCAATACGTTCATTGGTCTTTTTATCAACAATATTGGTTTTCAATATTTCGATTAAAGGAAGCGCACTGTTATGGCTTGCAGCATCAACATTCATTTCAACTGAAATAATTTCAAGTTCAACCGCATAGCGATCGCCTTTAGGGTTATCCCAATGAGCTAAAGTATTAAAACGATTGTCGATCATCTGTAATGTGTTGCGCAGATTCTCTTGACGGCTCATCCCTCTCGCTAAGTTAGCAAAGTTGGTTGTAATACGCGTATTGTCTGCTGGACGATAGTTTTCATCGAAACAAATACTCTTAATCGTAAATGTAAATTCTTTACTCATTTTGATCAGTACCCTAATTTCTGAGATAAACCTAAAAATATTTCGAGCTCTTTTTAAACTTTCCAGCCTTGTCAGATTTGTGCCTTATGGTCTTATCAAAAGTGAATTACTGGAACGCTTCAGAGCGTGAATAGATTTATACCGCAATCACAACATGAATAAAAATGATTTAGTCTCATTCAAAACTGAGTGAAATTCATGTTTAAGATTTAATAAAGAAGTATGAAGTTAAATATTTTTCATCTTAGGGAATTTTAAACAGCAGAAACTCAATATACGGCGCTAGCAAACCGCCTTAATTATTTTAAATATTTATTATTATTTTCAATATCTTAATCAATAAAAACTTAGGGAGAATGGCTAGACCTAAAGTAAGGTGTGCTGACTCTCGCTCATCTCTGCTTTTAGCCATTCTAAAAATATAATCTTTCGCGGGTCTTCTTCAAAAGCGCTATGAGAAAGTAAAAAATAGGCTGAACCGTCTTGTACAACTGGTGAAATTTTTTGCAGTACATTCCACTCTAGCTCTTTTTCAATCATATAAATTGAGATGACTGTTGCGCCGAGTCCAGCTAAGCAGCCTTCTAAACATAGATAAAAATGTTCAAGCTCAACTTTGGTGTACCCTTTTAAACTCTGCTTTAACTCAGAAATGCGGCTGATATTTTTGAAAAAATTCGGTCTAGAAGTTGAGATGAGTACATCTTCGGTTTCCGATGACTTGGTTGCTTGAATCATTGCGATATATTCATCTGCAATTTTCTCACTAAAGATATGCTCTCCCCAATCAAAGTCATTTCTACGAATTGCGATATCAATATTATCTTTTTCAAAGTCGACTACTCCGCCTGCTGTGAGTAGCACAACCTCAAAACCATGACCGAGCTTTTTAAATTTTGATAACCGCGGTATGAGCCATTTCATCGAAAGCGTCGGTTCACAGGACAAGACCAGTTGTTTGTTATGAGTTTTAGGCTGGCTTAGTTGTATTAAACATTCATCGAGTTGACCAAAAACCTGATGGCAACAACTCAATAAAATTTCACCCTGCTCAGTCATCACAAGTGTTTTATTTTTTCGATCGAACAAAGCCGTATTTAAAGCTTCTTCTAAATTATAAATCTGTTTACTGACCGCACTTTGCGTCACAAACAATTTCTTTGCAGCTAAAGTGACACTGCCATACTTCGCCACAAAATAGAAAAATTTTAGTGAATTCAGCGATATTCTTTCGATCATTCCAAAAACTCATAGGTAGTTAGTCGTTTTTATCGATTTTTATTTCTAGGTTTCTGTTCAAAATAAAAATCATCTTTATTAAAACCCATTTTAGATGATGAAAAACATATTGAATATCGATATCTATCTTCATAGCCTTATAGATACAACTTCTTATTCTGAAAGAATAGCTGCTTTAAGCAAAAGATCTGCTCTCTCCAATATATTCCAAAAAGTACAGACCAATCCCCTCGTTTTCAGTGATGGTACAAGGTAATGGCAGAGTTTATCGCAGTTATTCTGATTACGATTTTGGCAGTGGTAAGCCCCGGAGCTGACTTTGCGATTGTCACGAAAAATAGTTACTTGTACGGCAGAAAAATAGGGGTTTTAACTTCACTCGGAATATCACTCGGTGTATTGGTACATGTGACCTATACCCTTGTGGCTGTTGCTTTTGTGATGACTTATACGCCGCAAATTTTGAATATTGTTAAGTATATTGGTGCGCTTTATTTGATCTATATTGGCTATAAAACTTTTACGCAAAAACCTGTTTTAGACACTGCTGCTTTAACTTCTATAGGTACTTTTCAAGCCATAAAATACGGCTTCTTTACCAATGCATTAAACCCGAAAACCACGCTATTCGTGATCAGTACTTATACCCAAATTGTAAGTTTAACCACGCCTAAAACCGTTCTTTTGGCCTATGGCTTTTTTATGTCATTTGCCCATTTCGTGTGGTTCTCACTTGTAGCTGTGCTGTTTTCATCAATGCTGTTGAGACAAAAAATGTTAGCCAAGCAAGTGCAAATTAATAAGGTGATTGGTTCAATTTTATGTGCATTAGGTGTGATTCTGCTTTTTACTCAGTTTCAGTAGGGCTGGTTATTTTTTAAGAAATTGTAGAGTGGGACTGAGCCCTAGATACAGAACTCAGTCCATTCAAGCGAGCTAAGAATCTATTTGTTAAGTATTCGATTCAGATAAATTATTTACGTTCCAACGATTTGCTCTTTTAAAAGTACCGACATCGTTGAACCGTACGCCCATATCACGCATGACTTTATGGGCAACAGGCGCAGTCATTTGTCGAATGTAGAATGGTTCTTTCACGACAAAGTGGTGAATGGCATGTGTCGAACCAAAGTTAAAGCAAAAGAGTTGGAACGGCATCATCCACCACGGTGTTAACACTTGCGTTTGTTGAATCACATTGCCCAATTCAACATCACCGTAGTAATGCATATTGCTTGTCACAAAGTGCAGGCAGAAGGTACGCAGCACATTTGGCGCAATCCACACCACAGTCAGAATATTAATCACATGCATAACATTTAGGGTTGTAGCTGACCATGCGATCGGTGCATTTACCAAGCTTGAAACCATATCAACTGCGTGGAACCCTAAGAAGATATACCAAAGTGACCAGTGAATAATTCCAAGTGGAAAATAGGCTAAGAACGCACGTTTAAAAATAACTTTTCTAACCGTCCAATTGTTTGCCGCAATAATCCGTAGCAAAACTGCAAAACCATTGTCACCGATGGCGACGAGTCGGCGAATGCTCCATTGCTCTCCATTGGTTAGCGCTCTTTCTTCTAAATCAACTTCAGTGCCTGAGTTTTTATGATGGTTAAAATGCAGCTCACGGCGTTTCCACGGGTTAATGGTACTTGGGCGAGCTAACCACACTAAGCCCATCATTAAATGATGTGCCCATGGTTTTTTTCTAAAATACATCCAGTGAATAAGGTCGTGTTCTAACTCATGGGTAAGAGATGCAAAAAACGCAATAATTGGAATTGCGAACCAAGCTGAAAGCTGATGATTGATATAGAGTACGGCTGTAGCAATCATTCCAACAAGGGAAACAAATAGAATCATCGCCCCTATTGCATTTTGATGGTTCAAAATGGGATGGCGCTTGCGTAAAGCCACGCCTTCCGCTGTGACCACTTTTTTAATGTGTTCCGTTTTTTCGCTATCGGTCATTCCAGCAGGATTTTTATATATGTAGGTCATCCGTTATTCCTCAGTTTTCTCATGCCCCTACTTTATTTATATCTATGTTTGTACGCTTAGCTCGAAACGCCAATCTATTGGCTATGGATGCCAAAAATAAAAATATTCAAAACAAACAAAAGTTTTTTTAGTTTTGAATCTTTTATACTGTTAACAGGAATATGAGTCACAAGTTATAGGACATAACATGCCACAGACAGCAACGGCACTGGCTAGCTGGGTTAAAGCGATTCAAAAAGCGCTTGAGAAAGCAGGTGTGGATAGCCAACCTTTATTAAAACAAGCAGGTTTAGATGTTCAGGCCCTAAACGATCCAGATGCGCGCTATTCATTAAAAAACACAGCAAATTTATGGAAATTAGCCGTTCAAGCGACTCAAGACTCGAGCTTTGGCCTTAAAGTTGCTAGCCAAGTCAACCAAAATACATTTCATGTGTTGGGCCATTCACTCATTACCAGCACCACCCTAAAAGAAATGTTTTTAAGAATTATTCGTTACTTCCGCATAGTGACCGACATTCCTGAACTCGAGTTTTATGGCGAGGGAAAAAATCATTATTTCGTTATTCATGTTCCCGACGAAGTTCAACCCGAATCTATCGATGCTTTTATCTCTGTTTTTATTCGTTCAAGTCGTGCGTTACAGGGTTCTGTTTTTTCGCCCTTACGCATTGAACTGAGACGTTCAGAGCCAGAAGATCTGCAAACTTTTCAGAGCATTTTAAAAGCCCCGATTGTGTTTAATGCGCCCAAAGACATGATTGTGTTTGACACGGCATCCATAGAACAGCCTTTAGATGGTGGGAATCCACACCTCACCCAAGAATATGATGAGATTATTAATCGTTATCTCGCTCGGTTTGATAAAGAAAATATATTGGCTCGTGTGAAAGTAAAACTCATTGAAAAATTATCTACAGGTGACTTTCAACAGCAAGACGTTGCGAAAAGTTTAGGCTTAAGTATACGTAGTCTGCAACGCAAGCTTTCGGCAGAAAATACTTCTTATAGCGAGCTACTCGATAATACACGGCACGAACTCGCGTTGTCGTATATCAAAAATTCAAGCCACAATATTACAGAAATTGCCTATATTCTTGGCTTTACCGATGTGAGTAGTTTTACCCGCGCTTTTCGACGCTGGACAGATTTATCACCGCTGCACTATCGGGAAAAACATCTGTCTTGTTCTTAAGTTTCTCAAAATTTTAAATAAAAAAAGATGCCTCTATGTGCATCTTTTTTTATGATCATCTTATTTTTTATTTAACAGTTCAAGCATAGACACTGTGGTGACTTTAGCCCCGACTGGCAAGGCTTTTAAATCTACAACATAGTTTGGACTATGTGGAATATAAGGCACAGGTTTGCCTTGCTTGACTGAATTGGCAAACACAACCGGATCTGCCACGCCAATGAACATAAAGTTAAATGGAATGTCTTTTTGGTCACCTAACAAATGGTGAACATCTTCAGAACCCATAACGGCGGGATATTCAGTTAGAACATGTTTGTCACCTAGCAAAACTTTTAGTGGTCCATTTAAACGCGCAGAGAATTCTTTATTATTGACTACAGGCGTACTTGAACCTTTAAAGGTAAAAGTAGGAAATTGGTCTTTACCCATGCCTTGCATTTGCGCAGCACCTTCGCTCATAAGCTTTATGTTATTTAACATGGTTTCGCGTACTTTTGGATCAAACCAGCGCAAGTTCATTTTGACCAATGCAGTAGAAGGAATCACATTATTTGAATTTCCAGCTTGGATCGATCCAATCGATAAAACTGCCGCTTGTTGAGGGTCGACTGCGTTACCCATAATAGTTTGATATTGAGTTACTGCATTTGCCGCCATACTAATTGGATTTTTGGTTAGCATTGGTAATGAGCCATGCCCACCTACCCCTTTAAATAAAACATCAAGTTGGTCGGTTCCCGCCATGCGTGGCCCCGGTGCATTAATAACCACCCCAACAGGCGCAGGTGTGGTATGAACTGCAAAGAAATAATCAGGTTTTGGTAAATTATATTTGGTCCATAAACCATCAGTCACCATGGCTTTAGCACCCGTTATAGGCTCTTCAGCAGGTTGTGCGACTAAAATAATAGTTCCGCTCCATTCCTTTTTCAAAGCCACTAAGGTTTTTGCCATACTGAGCATCCATGTCACATGCGCATCATGACCACACATGTGTGCAACAGGCGTTTCGGTTCCATCGTCAAGTTTTACCCGTACTTTACTTGCATAAGGTAAACCCGTGGCTTCTTGAACTGTGTTGGCATCCATGTCGGCACGGTACATGACCGTTGGCCCATTACCGTTTTTTAAAATTCCAACCACACCTGTCTTGGCTATGCCAGTTTTAACATCAAACCCTAATGACTTAAGCTCTTTGGCAACAATGGCAGAGGTACGCGTTTCCATAAACCCAAGTTCAGGGTGCTCATGAATATCTTTATAAACCTTACTTAACCATTCTGTTTGTCCATCAATAATCGTTAACGCTTTTTGTGAGACAGTAGGTAAATTAGATGGGTTTACTTCGGCATGGAGGACAGTTCCATAACCTGCAATCAAAGTCGATAACCCTAAAAGTATGCCGTTTTTGATGATTTTATTCATGTAATTAAAACCTTATAAATGAATGATTTAATTTTAAAATTTATATCCTATTTTTAAGCCATAGCTTATAGAGTGATTATCCTTAAACTCACCCACATAATAGTCACTGCCTGCCTGTGCGCCAAGCTGAGCTTTTGCATCGCCTAACCAGTAATATTTCACACCCCCAGAAATAAAGTATTGGGATGTTGGGCTATATTGAGCACCGATTCCTAAATTGTAATATCCCTTGGTTGGGCCACCCGTTGAGACTTTATCACCTGCACCAGAGTCCCAACCCACTGACACAGAGCCTAACCATTTAGATGAAAAACGTTGCCCTAGTCCTAAATTTAAAGCCCACTGGTCATCATCATAACGAACCAAATTAAATCCTTCTGGACGGCTCGGTGTTGATAATCCCCCAATAACTTTTGAAATTTCACCAAAACGGTAAGGTTGTAGCGCCAAATCACTCCAATTTACCCAGCGCAAGCTCCCAAACAATAAAGTTCCTTGACGTAAACCTGTTTGAAACTCTAAATTCACTGAGTTTGGAGATTTAAATTTGGTTGGACCAGAGCCTTCGCTATTGGGTAACTCTGAAATAATATGATTTAAATAGTTTTTCTTTTGCTCGGTCATCTGCCCGATAGAAATCATATAGTCGAGATGTTGGCTAACTAAATCGCGTCCTTGCTGAGTCGTTAACATATCAATTAACGGCGCATTTTCAGTTGCGTTTACTTTGTGGGTAATGGCAGAACGATAGGTAAGCGAAACTTTAACGGCCTTTTCAGGAATTTGATAAGCCAGTCCAGCTAACCAGCCCCAATCACCCACAGTTTTAGTTTGAAAGTCATAACCATTATAAAGACTAAATACATTGCCTCTTAAATTGACCTGACTTTTGAAAGTTTGATAAACCGGCCCTGCAAAAATATTCCAGTTTTTATTAGGTTGATATCCAGCAATGAAGCTAAAACTTTGAATATCAAATTCTGATTTTGCATTTCCTGTAGGAACTTGACCAGAAGTAGCATTTGCAAGGCTTGTAGTCGTAATACCAGGAAGCATAACTGTGTCTTTCGGCGTTGCGACAAAGCCATTTAGTCCTGAATATTCGGTGTCAGCACCAAAAGGCTGATCGTAAAGCAACCCAAATGAATACTGTGGTGCAAGCTGAAACTTTAAAGCCGCAGTCGGCCGATAATCTGTATTAGCGATATCGGAAATTGACTGATGGGAAGGGTTAGTACCAGATTCCACTCCTTTTAAATCAGTATCTGTCACACCAAGACTTGCTTCAAAGTAATTTCCCGGTTGTAAAAATGCTGATACGGATTGGCCTGTTTTATCAAATGCAGCAGCTTGTAATGCACTTGTACAAATTGAAGCTATTCCCAATACTAATGTTCTATTTCTTACTACAAAAATCATGGATCCATCCTGGATTTTTTTATTTTGATTGTTCACTTTATTTAGATTTTGAGTGGTGTGCTTAGCCCCAAACGCCAATGATTTGACTGTGGATGCCATATTTAAAAATTATAAGATTGTCTCTCTGAAATGAGATAAGTTCCATTGAACTCAAGACTAAAGACGACAAAGATTTAAAACTTTCAGATAATTTTTTAAGAAACTTTTGTATTTATTGCTGTTAATATTAAAGCACATGATAGATTTCCCAATCCTTCATATCTCTATAAATCAAGGATGATGAGCGAATATATTTATTATGGAAATCAAGCAAATAAAATATTTTTTGACGGTAGTTGAAGCAGGCAGTATTGGTAAAGCTGCTCAAAAACTCGATGTCGGTGCGTCAGCAATCAGTCAACAAATTAGCAAGCTAGAGCAAGAGCTAAGCATTCGCCTATTACAGCGTAATGCTTTTGGTGTGACCCCAACTCCCGCAGGCCTCGCCTTTTTAAAACATTCTCAACTCATTTTACGTCAGATTAACTTTGCTGTGGATGCTGCTCATTCGGCACGGCTTTCAGGCCATGTGAGCCTTGGTTTTCCACCCACCATTACCGCTTTAATTGGCATCCCTTTAATGAAATTAATGTCTGAACGCTATCCAGACATTCGCCTAGAAATTGTGGAAACACTGTCAGGTAACCTGATTCAGTCGATTAATTCACGTCAGCTTGATATTGCCATTATTTTTACCAATGAAATTGACAAGCAATGGTCAATACAACCGCTGGTACGCGAGCAAATGTATTTAATGGCACGAAAAGAAGTGCTCGAAAAATACGGTCTTGCGGAGTGCATCAAAAGCGGCATTATTCGGTCTCAACAAATTGGTGATATTCCTTTAGTGTTGCCACGGCAGCGTCATAGCTTAAGAAAACTGCTTGAGCACAAGATTGGACAACTCAATGTCGTCTATGAAATTGATGGCCTGCACTTGCTGATGGATAGCCTGATTCACCTCGACCTTGCCAGCGTCCGCCCCGGAAGTGCTTGTCTACAAGAGTACAAACATAAGCTTCAACTACTTAAATTGATTGATCCTGAAGTTGAGCGAATCAATTACTTAGTCAGCCTTGCCGAAGAAGAATTATCACCTGCTGCACTCGCTGCAAAATCGGCAATTAAAGCCTGTGTGAAAGAGTTGATTCAAAACCAAATTTGGCCATGTTCTGAAATTATTTTATAAAGGGTCATTAATTTTATTAAATACCTAATTAATTTTGCCCTCTCACTCCCTCCTGCTGTTTGAGATTACATTTTCATCTGAATGATAAGTGAATTTCTGTTTATCGAATTATAGATGTGTAGTTTGAACTGGAAACAAGGCATCACATTTTCTACGAAGGACACCTTTAAATCTCATCTCTAACCCATTTGCTATTTAGGTTTATTGAATGAGTCTATTTAAGGCCCTCTATTGAAGATCGTGAATGTTTCCATTTTGTCAGGCCAAGGAGGTCTCCAATGGATGTCGTGAATAACCGTAGGGCTACTTTTAAAAAAATATTAAATGTAACGAGTGGCAACTTTTTAGAACAGTACGATTTTTTTCTTTTTGGTTTCTATGCCACTTATATCGCAGCAAAATTTTTCCACTCTGAAAATGAATATGTCTCTTTAATGATGACATTTACCGTGTTTGCCGCGGGCTTTCTTATGCGTCCTCTCGGCGCTATTTTCTTGGGCGCTTATGTCGACAGAGTTGGTCGACGTAAAGGTCTTATTGTTACCTTGAGCCTTATGGCAATCGGAACCATCTTAATTACCTTTGTACCGGGTTATGAAACCATTGGTATTATTGCGCCAATTTTGGTGGTGATTGGACGTCTATTACAAGGCTTCTCGGCAGGTGTTGAATCTGGCGGTGTATCGATTTATCTAGCTGAAATTGCAACAGATAAAAACCGTGGATTTATCACAAGCTGGCAGTCTGGCAGCCAACAAATTGCGGTTGTGTTTGCAGCATTACTTGGCTACTGGCTCAACACCATTTTAACTCATGCTCAAGTGGGTGAATGGGGCTGGCGTATTCCGTTCTTAATTGGTTGTTTGATTATTCCTTTAATCTTCTTGTTCCGCCGTACATTAGAGGAAACTGAAGACTTTAAAGCTCAAAAAACTCATCCATCAACCAAAGAAATTTTCAGCACACTTGCAAGCAACTGGCGCATCGTACTTGCGGGCATGATGATGAGTGCGATGACCACAACCACTTTCTATTTCATTACGGTTTACACCACAGTGTATGCAAAACGTACTTTAGAAATGTCGGTAACAGATAGTCTTTTAGCGACTGTGTTTGTTGGTTTATCGAATTTCTTCTGGTTACCAATGGGTGGCTTACTTTCAGACAAAATTGGTCGTCGTCCTGTTTTAGTCGGCATTACGACACTTGCCATCTTTACAACTTATCCAGTTTTAAGCTGGTTAGTGAGTGATATTAGTTTCACCAATCTGATTATTACGCTTGCTTACTTCTCGTTCTTCTTTGGTCTGTACAACGGCACCATGGTAGCAACACTCGCCGAAGTGATGCCAAAGCGTGTACGTACAGTCGGCTTCTCTTTAGCTTTTAGTCTTGCAGCAGCTATTTTTGGTGGCATGACTCCAATTGCATGTACATATCTAGTTGAACACACAGGTAACGCAAGTACACCAGCATTCTGGCTGATGTTAGCTGCGGTATGTAGCCTGATCTCAAGCTTATATCTATGCCGTGGTTCTCAACAGAAAAATAGTGACGCAATTGCTGAACCTGTGAAGGTTAGCGCTTAAAACAACAACTTAACCTGAAATTTTAATGAACAGTACGGCGCATTTGCAGCCGTACTGTGCTCTCCTATCATTAAAGCGAGATACTATGAAAAAGTCCCCTATCTTCATGACCATTTGCTTAGCTGGTGCAGGCTTAGGCTCGACCCTTGCTAACGCAGATACACTCGAAGTGATTAGCTCAGGCGGTTTTTATTCATCTATGGAAAAACTCATTCCAATATTTGAAAAGCAAACTGGCCATAACGTTCATCTCTCATCTGGTTCATCCATGGGTGCATCGTCAACGGCAATTCCAAACCGACTCGATCGTGGTGAACATTTTGATGTCGTAGTGTTGGCTGCTCCTGAACTCAATAAACTCGCAGAAAAGGGTTATGTAGATCCAAATTCGCAAAGTGCTTTGGTTAATTCAAGCATTGGCATGGCTGTACCTAAAGGTGCGCCAAAACCAGACATTAGTTCTGCTGCAAAATTCGAAAAAGTTTTATTAAATGCTAAGCACATTGGCTATTCAGCAAGTGCGAGCGGTACGCATCTTGAAAAAGATGTTTTCCCAAGCTTCCCACCTGTCGAATACAAAGTGATTTCTGGTAAAGCAGAAAAAGTGGTAGGTGACCGCGTTGCAAAGCGTATTGCTGAAGGTCAGTTTGATATTGGTTTCCAGCAAATCAGTGAAATCAAACCTTTTACTGGTCAATATGGTCAGGTTGATTTAGTGGGTCCAATTCCTGCGCCTTATCAGAAAGTCACCGTGTTTGCGGCTGGCATTGGTAAAAACTCTGAACATGAAAAAGTTGCAAAAGAGTTAATCAAGTTTGTGAAATCGCCTCAAGCAACACAAATTATTGAAGAACAGGGTCTTGAGCAGGTTAAACAATAAAAGCTCTAAAAGGCAACATCTTGAGGTGATGTTGCCTTTACTCTGTTGGTGGTTTACTCAGCGTAATAGAACAAAATGTATAGCAATAAACCAGTGTAGAATAATCAATAAAGGTCAATGTAGTATTTGCCGTGGAACTCAAACAATTAAAGTATTTTATTGCAGTGATCGAGTCAGGAAGCTTGGGTAAAGCTGCAAAAAATCTCGATATTGGAACGTCTGCATTAAGTCAGCAAATCTCAAAATTAGAAAGCGAACTTTCTATTCGCCTTTTACAACGTACTGCTTTGGGTACAGTTCCCACCCCTGCGGGTTTAGCTTTTTTTCAACAGGTTCAACTGGCACTTAGACACCTAGACCATGCCGTAGATTCTGCTCATTCTTCACGTTTAAGTGGACATGTCACCGTTGGATTTTCGCCGAGTGTTGCAGCGGTTATTGGCACGCACTTTTTAAAACTCATGAGAAATCGTTACCCCGACATTAAAGTACGTTTAATTGAAGGCTTATCTGGTGATCTCAAAGCCTTAGTTAATGCAAGACAGCTCGATGTTGCAATCATCTTTAGTGACGATGTAGACCCACAATGGGCGATACAGCCTTTAGTCAAAGAACAAATGTTTTTAATCTCACCTAAAGAAGTGCTGAGTCAGTACCACCTTGAAAGCTGTATAGACACTCAAACCATTACTCATTCACAGCTTAAAGAACTGCCCCTGATTTTACCGAGTCAACGACATGGGCTGCGTTTGTTGCTCGAACAAAAAATTCATCAGCTTAAAGTGGCCTATGAAATTGATGGGCTACATTTGCTAATGGAAAGCATTAGCCAACTGGAAATGGCAACCATCCAACCTGCGGGTGCATCATTAAACTCACGGCAAGACCTATGTTTGCTACGCGTTGTAGAACCTGCCATTGAACGCATTAACTATTTAATTAGTCTGTCTGAAGAAGAGCTCTCGCCTGCCACCTTAGCCACGAAAGTGGTGATTCGTGCCTGTGTCACCAACCTGATTAATGAAAAACGCTGGCCGGGTGCGGAGATAATAAACACTTAAGCCATTAGTGTTTATTTTTACTAAACACCCATTCAAGCCCAGCCTCTCACTCCACCCTCTCTTTTAAAGCTACATTAGCCCGAGCTGAGAAAGGGAGAAATCCATGCATGATGTGATTGTAATTGGTGGTGGGAATGCCGCACTGTGTGCCGCGCTCACGGCAAAAGAAAGTGGCGCGTCTGTGCTTGTCATAGAAGCAGCACCTAAAGAATGGCGTGGTGGTAACTCACAACACACTCGTAACCTTCGCTGCATGCATGATGCTCCTCAAGATGTATTGGTGGATGCCTACCCCGAAGAAGAATATTGGCAAGACCTACTTAAAGTAACTGCCGGAAAAACCAATGAACACTTAGCTCGTCTGGTGATTCGTAGCACGGCGACCTGCCGTGACTGGATGCGTAAACATGGTGTGAATTTTCAGCCCCCACTATCGGGTGCTTTGCATGTTGCACGTACCAATGCCTTTTTTATGGGTGGTGGTAAAGCTCTCATTAATGCGTATTACCGTAGTGCTCAAGCACTTGGCATTGAAATTTTATACAACACAAAAATTAAAGATTTAAAGTTAAACCAAGGACATTTTGAAGCCGCAATTGCTGAAGATGGTCGTGTGTTTAAAGCAAAAAGCTGTGTATTGGCCGCAGGTGGTTTTGAGTCAAATTTGGAGTGGCTAAGAGAAGCATGGGGACAAAATGAAAATGGCGAATGGCCTGCCGATAATTTCATTATTCGTGGTACTCGCTTTAATCAAGGCAACTTACTCAAATTTATGATAGATCAAGGCGCCGATATTATTGGTGACCCATCACAATCTCATTGCGTCGCTGTAGATGCACGAGCACCGCTATATGACGGCGGTATCTGCACCCGTATTGACTGCGTTTCACTGGGAATTGTGGTCAATAACAAAGCCGAACGTTTTTACGATGAGGGCGAAGACTTCTGGCCAAAACGTTATGCGATTTGGGGCCGTCTTGTTGCCAAACAACCACAGCAAATTGCCTATTCCATTATCGACTCAAAAGCCATTGGGCGCTTTATGCCACCTGTGTTTGCGGGTGTAAAAGCACACAGCATTCAAGAACTGGCCGAAAAAATCGGGCTAGATGCAAAAACCTTCTGTCACACGGTAGAAGAATTTAACCAAGCCTGTGTGCAAGGTACCTTTAACCATACGGTTTTAGATGACTGCACCACCAAAAATATTGTTCCCAACAAAACCCATTGGGCCGTTCCGCTTGATAAACCACCCTTCTATGCCTATGCGCTTAAGCCCGGCATTACCTTTACCTATTTAGGTTTAAAAGTCGAAGACGATGCTGCTGTGCGTTTTAACAATAAAGCCAGCCGCAACCTGTTTGTCGCAGGTGAAATGATGGCAGGTAACGTACTCGGTCAGGGTTATACCGCAGGAGTCGGCATGTCGATTGGCACGACCTTTGGACGCATTGCCGGAAAAAATGCAGCCCACTATGCACTTTCACAAGGAGTTGAACATGAATGCTAGTACTAAAGCCCTAATTCCAGTTGTTCAGCTCTCTGATCACGAACAAGAAGTTCAAAGAGCGCTACAGATTTGTAATGCTTGTCGTTACTGTGAGTCGTTTTGTGCTGTATTTGCTGCCATGACTAAGCGCCTTGAGTTTAATCAAGCCGATATTCATTACCTCGCAAACCTATGCCATAACTGTGGTGCGTGTTTACATGCTTGCCAATATGCCCCGCCACATGAGTTTGGTGTAAACATTCCAAAAGCGATGGCGCAAGTACGTTTGGAAACTTACCAAGAGTTTGCGACCCCTCAGCCTTTAGGCCGACTTTATAAGTCTGTCGGGATTCCTTTTGTCTCGGCATTAACACTTATTTTCTTTTTATGCATGTTAGCTGTGGTGTGGTACAAAGGCACTGACCTGTTTGCAGGCTACCAAGGTAATTTCTATGCGATTTTCCCGCATAACTTTTTAGCTCTACTTTTTGGAGCGACCTTTACAGTTGCCATTGTGCTGCTCGGCATTGGAATTAGTAAGTTCTGGCGACAAACATCTAAAGTCATTCATGGCAAAGTTGAGAAACCAGACCTGGTTCAAGCCACCCAAAATGTATTAACGCTTAAATATTTAGATGGTGGTCATGGCAAAGGTTGTAATGAGCAAGATGACCGTTACACGCAAATCCGCCGTGTGTTCCATCACATGACTTTTTATGGCTTTATGCTCTGCTTTGCAGCCACAGGTGTAGCGACTTTATACCACTATTTTCTTGACCTGCATGCGCCTTACCCTATCTTTAGCTTACCTGTTATTCTGGGTACTTTGGGTGGACTTGGCTTAGTTATCGGGCCATCTGGCTTGCTCTATTTAAATCTTAAACGCCATCCGTTACATGGTGACCGTGAGCAAAAACCTGTAGATCGAGGCTTTATCTTCCTTCTACTTATCGTTAGCGCTTCAGGGTTAGCACTCATGGCATTTCGTAATACCCCTTACATGACACTTTTACTGATTTTCCATTTAGCCACAGTCATGACATTCTTTATTACCATGCCATTTGGAAAGTTCGCACATGGTTTTTACCGCAGTGCTTCTTTACTCAAATTTGCCATCGAAGAGCGTATTTCAAAGAAGTCATAATTTCATTCAAAAGTATTCACTATCTTGGCATAGTGAATACTTTTATTATTTTTCAGCTCAAAACACTTCATGCCTTCCCTACTTTTTACTATTTAAAATTCCCAAGCCATACATCGGCCACTTGGTGCTCGCTTTAATATTATTAATCAGTATCGCCACCAAAACTAACGACACTGCGCCGACCAAAACAGGGAAAATTAAGAAGCTCCTCTCGTAATGTATGCTGCTCGCAGTAAGCAAAATAACCAAAGGATTGGCCCCAGCAGGTGGATGAACGCATTTAAAAATCTGCATGAGTGCAATTGCACAGCCCACTGAAAAAGCAATTGTAAAAATAGAAACACCCACAAATTTTAGAAAAAACAAACCCACAAAAGCCGAGATAAGATGCCCAAATATGATATTTCTCGGCTGTGCTAAAGGAGACTGCGACACGGTATAGAGCAATACACAGGTCGCACCAAACGGCGCCATGATAAAAATATTGTGTGTGAGCTTACTCAACCACAGAAGTAGAAAAATACTGACTGTCCCCCCAATAAGGCTTCTTAAAATATCAATTTTATTGGGCGATGGAGCCAGTTTTTCTTTGCCATAAAAGATCGAGAACATGGTTTTATTCCTCAAACAAAAAGTTGCTTTTTAAAAAGCATATAGATAAAATTAAAAATAGTACAGATCTGTACTATTTTATTTTTTGGAAAAGTTTTATGTCAAAATCTGCCTTAAAAATATTAGATACAGCCGAGAAGTTATTTAATGAAAATAGTTTTGTCGGGGTTGGCGTCGACCTGATTCGCGATGAATCTGGTTGTTCCAAAACCACAATGTACACGTACTATAAAAATAAAAATCAACTGGTTCAGTCTGTACTGATTGCTCGTGATGAACGGTTTAAGCAAAGTCTTTTAGGCTATGTGGGAGATGCAACGGGGTTAGAGGCCATCAATAAAATTCTTGATTGGCATACCAATTGGTTTAGGCAAGATTTTTTTAAAGGCTGTTTATTTGTAAGAGCGGTCGCTGAATCTAACCAAGATGATCAAGACATTATTTCTATTTCTAAAGCCCATAAACAATGGATTAAAGTACTGATTGCACAGAACTGCAATGTACCCAATGGTGAAGCTTTATCTGAGCTGATCTATACGGTGATTGAAGGCTTAATTAGCCGCTTTTTAGTCGATGGTTTCGATGAAACACTTGCGATAAACATGAAAAATTCTATTAATCAATTATTTAATATTCATCAACAAAACATGAGAACTTAAAATGGAAGTGGACCATATTTTTATTTGTGTACAATCAGGCGCTCCCGAAGCTGAAACTTTAAAAAAATTCGGTCTAACAGAAGGTTCATCCAATAAGCACCCAGGTCAAGGTACAGAAAACAGACGCTTTTTCTTTAAAAATAGCTTTATCGAATTAATCTTTTTAAATAACCCAGAAGAAGCCTCAAGTGATCTCACAAAACCTACTCTGCTTTTTGAGCGACTAAGTACTCAAAATAATATCGCGTCCCCTTTTGGTATTTGTTTTCGACCTAAAAATAAAGATGATAACGGTGCAAAATTTCCTCATTGGGTTTACAAGCCAAGCTATTTACCAGCCAGCTTAGAAGTAAATGTTGCTAAAGATTCTGTTGTATCTGAACCGATGTGGTTCTTCCTTTCATTTGCTTCACGACCAGACCTCGCCTCTAAAGAAAAACAACAACCTCTTGCACATAGCAAAGATTTATCAGAAATAACTTCTATCAAAGTTTCTATTCCAAACATTGAACAGCACCCTACTTCGTTACTGTTCAACACGCTCGATCATTTTGAAGTGACAGATGGATCAGAGCATTTAATGGAAATCAGTTTTGATCATGAACCTCAAGGAATGATTCATGATTTCAGACCAGAGCTGCCACTTATTTTTAAATATTAAGGCTCTTGTTTTCTAATAAAAAAACTGTGATTCATTTCAAATCACAGTTTTTTTTAAATTGAATCACATTAAAAATGGCAATAGCTTAAGCAATTTTTCCATCAATAATGCCTTTCTCTTTTAACGTAGCCAGCTCTTCTGCTGTTTTAAATCTCGATAAGATTTGAGCAGTATGTTCACCTAACTCTGGCGGTGCATGATGGTATTCAACCGGAGTATCAGACAACTTTATTGGTGAACCAATGGTTTGGAAGTTTTCATTTAAACGATGAGGAATATTCACCACCAAGTTGCGATGCACAATTTGTGGTTCAGCCAAGGCATCTTCAATAGAGTTGATGACACCTACTGGTACTTTTAAAGCATGAATCATCTCAACCCATTCTTTGGCAGTTTTCTGCAAAAAGTGCTCCGAAAATAAAGGAATCAGTTCATCTCGATATTTGACGCGGTCCTGATTACGCACAAACTTTTCATTTTCGAGCAGCTCTGGGTAACCAATCGCAATACATAAATCTTTAAACTGTTTGTCGTTACCGCAAGCAATAATAAATTCTTTATCTTTAGCCTTAAAGGTTTGATACGGCACAATACTTGGATGCTGATTACCCATGCGCTGCGGTGCTTTACCCGAAGCTAAATAGTTCATTCCCTGATTTGCCAATGCCGCGACCTGCACATCCAGCAATGACATATCAATATATTGACCACGCCCTGTGTGCGAGCGTGCAATCAAAGCAGCTTGAATGGCAATGGTGGAATACAATCCAGTTTGAATATCTACCACAGCCACACCAACCTTTTGTGCACCACCGCCTGCCACATCATCAGGCTCGCCAGTAATGCTCATTAAGCCTGACATACCCTGAATAATAAAATCATAGCCGGGTTCTTCTGCACGTGGGCCATCTTGCCCAAAACCAGTAATCGAGCAATAAACAATATTTGGGTTGAGCTCACTTAATGACGCGTAGTCCAAACCGTATTTAGCCAAAGACCCTGTTTTATAGTTTTCAATTACAACATCGGCAGTCTTGGCAATTTCATAAATTAAGGCCTGACCTTCAGGTGTGGTAATGTCTACCGCAACAGAATATTTATTGCGGTTGGTACACTGAAAATAGCCAGATTCACGGGTCATGTTTCCATCTTGATCGGGCATCCATGGTGGTCCCCACATGCGGGTGTCATCACCGACTCGAGGACGTTCAATTTTAATCACTTCTGCGCCAAGGTCTGCCAAGATTTGTCCACACCACGGTCCCGCAAGCACACGACTTAAATCTAAAACCCGAATTCCTTGTAATGCACCCATAACGATACCCTTATCTTTTTAGAAGGTACTCAACGCACCTTCTTGTCATTGTTTATGATTGTTTTTGCGGATCGTACTGACGATCTTTAATAAATAAGCCTGGCAATACACCCGCAACAAAATACGCAGCGCCCATCACAATAAAGGCCATGGTAAACGTACCGCCCGATGCCAAGAAACCAATGGTGGCTGGTGCAATTGCAGCCCCGACACGACCAATGTTATAAGCACCGCCAATCGCTGTTCCGCGTACATCGGTTGAAAAACTTTCGGCCATATAAGTCGCGTTCACACCGTATGGAATGCCATATAGGAAGCCAAAGGTGATCAATAGATACAAAATGTTGTCAGGCGTATTAAAGAAAATAATGATTGGTAAGAACACGGCACTGGCAATTGTTCCAAACACAAAAACAGCACGGCGGTTAAATTTGTCAGCAAGATAACCCGCTAAAATTTTGCCTAAAATCATTGCAGTATATGAACCCACCATATAACTGGTTAAGTTTTTAAAGTTCATATGCACTTCTGTTTCTAAATAACTTGGCATCCAGTTGTTAATGCCGTAATAACCAAACTGTAAGAAGAATGCTGTAGTCATCCACAACAGAAACATTTTACGGTGCTTAAAGTTATTAAAAATTTGCTTATAGATACTGCCACTTTTGGGTTTCTCAGTCGCTACAATTTCTTTAGGCTGTCTATTGCCTTGTAAACTTTCAATTTTGGTGAGCTGCCAAGATTTTGGCTCTGGCACAAATCGTTGTAGGAAAATATTAACAAAAGCAGGCACCACGGTCAGAAAGAACAAAACACGCCAGCCATGATCAGGAATAATTGCACCAGCTAACAGCGTCGCAGCAATATAACCCACTGTTTGGCCAGTCTGTAAC
The DNA here is from genome assembly GCF_053345265.1 of Acinetobacter sp. M5A5_2a. Classification (NCBI taxonomy): domain Bacteria; kingdom Pseudomonadati; phylum Pseudomonadota; class Gammaproteobacteria; order Moraxellales; family Moraxellaceae; genus Acinetobacter; species Acinetobacter sp. M5A5_2a. The sequence goes on from NZ_JBKEZV010000016.1 coordinate 32,162, forward strand.
GTGCCCAATACCGTTGTGCGGTAAGTTGTCGGCACATATTCAGCCATTAAGGTATTACAAGCCATATAGAGTGCTCCGATTCCTAAAGCACCAATAAAACGTAAAGCCATAAATTGCTCGAAGCTTTGCGTAAAACCCAATAAACAGGTTGCTACTGAAAAGAAGGTCACTGAGTTGGCAATGGTCCGTACACGACCAAACTTGTCACATGCCCAGCCACCCAAAATACCGCCAACGCCCATACCTGCCAAGGAAGCACTACCCAATGCACCTGCTTGAAAGGTACTTAAACCAAACTCCGCCTTTAAGCTGGTCAAGCTATAAGACAGCAGCATAATATCAATGCCATCGACCACCATCGCAAAATAGGCAAATAGCAACGCCCATTTCCATGTATGTGGTCCAATCTTTTCATATGTTCCAAGATTACTTGGAAATGTATTTCTTAACTCTTTCGATATTACTTGAACGTCATTGTTCATCTTTAGTTCCTCATTTTCCCAAATGAGTCATCGACAGCCTACTTATGTTTTCTGTATGACTTAATCTTCTATACTTTTCATCATCTTATATTCAATTTTAAGTACACAGAGGTACATCTTCACATGAGTATCCTTACGATGAATCTTGTCATTATCCATAAATTTTTGCGTAAAAATCCCTAAAGGTGCTCTCGAAAGAACACCTCTATCTTTTAAAAATTAACGAGTTAGTTACTAAATGCTGCGATGCCTGTTTGCGCACGGCCTAAAATCAAGGCGTGAACATCATGTGTGCCTTCATAGGTATTTACGACTTCAAGATTAACTAAATGACGTGCCACGCCAAACTCATCGCTAATACCGTTTCCACCCATCATGTCACGTGCCATGCGAGCAATATCAAGCGCCTTTCCACAGTTGTTACGCTTAATTAAAGATGTGCCTTCAACTGACGCAATACCTTCATCTTTCATACGGCCAAAACGTAAAGCTATTTGCAAACCTAATGCAATTTCAGTTTGCATATCTGCCAGTTTCTTTTGAATCAACTGATTTGCAGCCAACGGACGGCCAAACTGTTTTCGGTCCATTGTATATCGATGCGCAGTATGCCAACAGAACTCGGCAGCGCCCATTGCGCCCCATGCAATGCCATAGCGGGCACTATTTAGGCAAGTGAACGGACCACGTAATCCTCGAACTTCAGGGAATGCATTTTCTTCAGGTACAAAAACGTTATCCATCACAATTTCACCCGTAATCGATGCACGTAAACCGACCTTGCCATGAATGGCAGGTGCAGATAGACCTTCCCAGCCCTTTTCTAAAATGAAGCCGCGAATATCACCAACATTGCCTTCAGCAGAAACTTCTTTGGCCCACACTACAAACACATCGGCAATTGGGCTATTGGTAATCCACATTTTTGCGCCACTTAAACGGTAACCACCGTCAACTTTTTTAGCACGGGTAATCATACTGCCTGGGTCTGAGCCATGGTCAGGTTCGGTCAAACCAAAACAGCCAATGTATTCACCCGTAGCTAGTTTAGGTAAGTACTTTTGCTTTTGCTCTTCAGTACCAAATTCATGAATTGGAACCATCACCAATGAGCTTTGCACGCTCGCCATAGAGCGGTAGCCCGAGTCGACATATTCAATTTCACGCGCAACCAAACCATAACTCACATAGTTCAAACCCGCGCCGCCATATTGCTCAGGAATGGTTGGACCCAATAAGCCGAGCTCTCCCATTTCACGGAAAATAGATGGATCTGTAGTTTCATGACGGAATTGTTCAAGTACACGTGGTTGCAGGCGTTCTTGGCAATAAGCATGAGCCGCATCACGAATCATGCGTTCATCTTCGGTAAGCTGTTGCTCAATTAAAAATGGGTCTTGCCAGTTAAATTGAACTTTTGCTTTTTTTGTTGTCACCATGTGATTCATCGCATCCTCTGCTTGATTTGATCTTCTTTATTTAACTCGATGTTATGCGTGAAAAATGCAGTAATCAAACGATAAATCTTCATGCAGATATGCGACTTACGCATATTTAAAATGAGTCGCGTTAAATTTAGATATTTAATTGGTTGTATTTCATTAAAAATGGCTTATTTTTATACTAAACTCCGATATCTGCATTTAGGTCATATGCTGTTTTGAAATATGACGACAAATAAAAGGATTTTATTTATGCGAAGAAGTATCCCGTCAATTCAGGGCCTGATTTGCTTTGAAAGTGCAGCAAAACATTTAAGTTATACCTATGCTGCGCAAGAGTTATGTATTACCCAAAGTGCAGTCTCTCGCCAAATTCAGCAGTTAGAAGATTTCTTGGGAGTTGAATTATTTATACGTACTCGGCACGGCGTTGAGCTGACCATTGCTGGTCAGCAGTATTTTAAAAGTATTAAACCCTATTTATTAGGTTTAGAGAAATGTACAGCCGATGTGATTTCTCATAAAGGTTTAGGTGGAACATTAAAGTTAGGTGTGGTGCCTACCTTTGCAACACGCTGGCTGTTACCCAAGCTCCATCTGTTAAATCAGAAGCACCCTGAAATTACGGTTCACTTAGAGACCAGTACCAAGCCTTTTTTATTTAATGACAATATTTTTGACGCTGCTATTTTTGCAGGTACGCAGCAGCAAATTGACCACTGGCCCGGCATACAAGCACATTATTTAATGGATGAAGAAATTGTACCTGTGTGCTCACCAAGGCTGATCGAAAAGTATTTTCCAGATGCAGTGATGATCAATGAAAATACCTATGATTTAAGCTCCGAAGATTTACTAAAAATTCCCTTACTTCAACAAACCACTCGGCCTAGCATTTGGCAAGAATGGTTTCTGACTCATCACATGCAACATCCAAAGCCCTTTGATGGACAACGCCATGAGTTATTTTCAATGCTTGCGGTTGCCGCCAGTCATGACATGGGAATGGCTCTAATTCCACAAATGTTGATTGAATCTGAACTACAAAAAAAAGAACTGGTGATTGTTTCCAATAAGAAACTAAAAGGCAGCCGAAAGTACTACCTGATTCACTCGAGCCAAGACATCACACCGACCATTCAGAAATTTGTCGACTGGATTTACCAAGAACTAGAACAACTAAAGAGCAATACAAATTAGCTCAGCAGTTTTTATTTATGCCCAATATTGCAATCAATACTCATAAAAAAAGATTGTGATTAATGAGATCACAACCTTTTTAGTTAAGCGAAAATGACTTTGAATTAATGACTCATCAATTGAATATCTGAACCACTACGTTTCGGGTCAATCAAAATTTTGGCATGCTGTTCAGGATCGCGTAACGCTTCAAATGCACTCGTAACACCCTCTAAACCAACAACACCCGTAATCAGTGGTGAGCAGTTCACTTTACCTTCTGCAATCATATGCAGGGCATCTCGAAACTCAAGCGGTGTATAGCCCAACACAAATTGAATTTCTAACTCTTTATTAATTGCAAGTGCTGGTTCTATTTTGTCACTTTGCATGCATACACCCACCCCGACAATTCGGGAAAACAAAGGTGCACCTTCAATAATTTGCTGTAAAACACCCGGTACGCCCACACACTCAAAAATAACGGGACGTTTTGGCAGAGCACCCAACTTATCAATCATGCGCCATCCATGCCACCAAGGTAAGCGAGTCGCTTGCAACTTATCAAACAGCCCCATGCCCATGTTAATTGCATCAGAAACATTGCCCAACAAACCAAACTCTTTCCAGTTGGCAAATGGTGATGTCTCTTTCGGATCTACCACAATATCGGCACCACATTGCTCGGCAAGCTTACGGCGGTTTGGTGAAAAGTCGCTGGCAACCACAGTTTTAACCCCAGCAGCTTTAAGCATTAATATGACACCTAATCCGACAGGACCACAGCCAATCACAATAGCAGGCTCACTGGTTTTCACACGGCTACGGCGAACAGCATGCAATGCAACCGCCATAGGTTCAGTCATGGCAGCACTATCTACATCTAGACCGTTGGGTACTTCAAACATCAAGCTCGACTGAGCCAATACTTGCTCTGCATAGCCACCAGATGCATTTGGAGAAAGCCCTGTAGATAAATAACCATGCTGATCTACATTTAAAAGTGGCATTGTGCAAACGAGTGTATCGGCTTTAAATTTGTGACGTGTTTTTGGGCCATAATCCAAAACTTTGCCACAAAACTCATGTCCCAATACAAACGGATCTGTAGACTTGGCTAAACCATTAAACCCGACACGTGCAGCCAAATCATGCATGTGGTCGCAGTGGTGTTGCATATGTAAATCAGAGCCACAAATTCCACATCGCACCACCTCTAATAACACCTGTCCTTTTGTAGGAGTTAATTTCGGTTGGTCCACCACTTGTAATTTTGCTTGATGACAAAGTACCGACTTCATTTGAACGCTTCCTATTTCTTCTTTTCATTTACTTGCCAGAAATAGATTTCTACAGATAAATTAATCGCCTTATCAGTTTGGTCTTTAGCAAGCCTTTGCTCATCTTTACAAGTAACAGACGAAATACCAATGACCATTCTTTAGCCAATCCATTGTTAAAGAGTCAACAGTAGACAGGCTCAGCGAGATTAAAAACAATAAAAATCTTAGTGCTTGTATCTTACACAGACTGCGTTATCTTCTTAGGCCAGAACAATGTCATCAAAATTAAAACTTAAACGAATATCTTAAGTTCAAAAAACTCAACTAAATCCCTTTTCACAAAAACATAGCAAATCCAAACTTTTATCAGTGACCCTAAACAGGCATGATGAATTGATACGAACAGATAAGAAGAAACCTATGATTACAAAAACACTTCCGCTTACAGATATTCATCGCCACCTTGATGGCAATATCCGTATTCAAACTATTTTAGAGTTAGGGCAACAATACCATTTAGATTTGCCTGCCTACGACATTGAATCTTTACGCCCACACGTACAAGTGATTGACAACCAACCTGACTTATTAAGTTTTTTATCGAAGTTGGATTGGGGGGTAAAAGTATTAGCGAGTTTAGATGCCTGTAAACGAATTGCATTTGAAAATATGCAAGATGCTGCACAACAAGGCCTAGACTATGTAGAACTTCGTTTCTCACCAGGTTATATGGGAATGACGCATCAACTACCGCTTGAAGGCGTTGTTGAAGCAGTCATTGCGGGTGTAAAAGAAGGCAGTCAAACTTACGGGGTGAAAGCGAATTTAATTGGCATTATGAGTCGTACTTTTGGTCAAGAAGCCTGCGAAAAAGAATTAAATGCCCTACTTGCCCATAAAAATGATATTAAAGCGTTGGATCTCGCTGGAGATGAGCTTGGCTTTCCGGGCAACTTATTTATCAATCACTTTAAAAAAGCACGTGATGCAAGTTGGCACATTACGGTACATGCAGGCGAGGCTGCCGGTCCAGAAAGTATTTGGCAAGCTATTGAAGAATTAGGTGCTGAACGAATTGGACATGGTGTTAAAGCAGTTCAAGATTTAAAACTTTTAGATTATTTAGCTAAACATAAGATTGGTATTGAATCTTGCCTCACCTCAAATATTCAAACCAACACAGTACCCTCACTAGCACAACATCCATTAAAGACATTTTTAGAACATGGTGTGCTTGCCACTATTAATACAGATGACCCTGCGGTAGAAGGTATTGAGATACAACATGAATATTTAACTGCTGCCCCTTTAGTAGGATTAAGCCCTGAGCAAATTTATACAGCTCAAGAAAATGGACTTAAAATCGCATTTTTATCAGATCAAGAAAAGGATGAGTTAAGACAGAAATATCAATAACAGAGAACAGAGAACAGAGAACAGAGAACAGAGAACAGAGAACAGAGAACAGAGAACAGAGAACAGAGAACAGAGAACAGAGAACAGAGAACAGAGAACAGAGCTTATATAAATAAGTTCAAATATTGGAGTGTGTATGAATTAAAATTTAAATATATAAAAACAAAAAAATTCCTTCTATCGTTAAGACAAGAAGAAATTCTTTTTAATATTTGGGATATTTTTTTAAAGCTTGAACGCTTTTAAAATATGGTCGGAGCAGTAGGATTCGAACCTACGACCCCCTGGTCCCAAACCAGGTGCACTACCAGGCTGTGCTATGCTCCGAAATTGGGGTGAATGACGGGATTCGAACCCGCGACAACTGGAATCACAATCCAGGGCTCTACCAACTGAGCTACATCCACCATCAAATAGTTCTATGTACCAAGCTACCGAGTGGCGCGCCTGACAGGATTCGAACCTGTGACCATCCGCTTAGAAGGCGGATGCTCTATCCAACTGAGCTACAGGCGCTTAACCGATGATGCTTATCATGCGATACTTCGCCGATCTTAAAATATTATTTTAAGTGGTCGGAGCAGTAGGATTCGAACCTACGACCCCCTGGTCCCAAACCAGGTGCACTACCAGGCTGTGCTATGCTCCGATCTATCTCAGCTTTTGCTGTATCGCACATCGTGCGGTACGGTGTGCATTCTAGGCGCGACGCCCTCAGACGTCAACACCTATTGTCAAAAAAAGTTAAAAATCCTTATCAAATGTATATTTAACAAGCATTTTGAGGATTTTTAACGCTTTAACGATGCACTAAAGGCTAACATTCGATCTAAAGGCATTTTGGCACGTTCAGCAAGTGCTGGATCTACGTGTATTTCCTGATCACCTTTTTGTAAAACTTCTAAAATTCCATCGAGTTCATTCATTGCCATCCACGGACAGTGAGCACATGAACGACAAGTTGCGCCCTCACCTGCTGTTGGCGCCTCAACTAAAATCTTATTTGGTACAGCTTGCTGCATTTTGTAGAAAATACCACGGTCAGTTGCCACAATAAGTCTTTCATTTGGCAAAGTCTGCGCAGCTTTAATCAACTGAGAAGTACTACCTACAGCATCTGCAATGTCTACAACTGACTCTGGTGACTCTGGATGTACCAATACAGCCGCATCTGGGTACAGTGCTTTCATGTTGGCAATGCCACGTGCACGGAATTCTTCATGCACAATACATGCGCCATCCCAAAGCAACATATCAGCACCAGTTTTCTTTTGAATATAACGACCTAAGTGCTGATCTGGTGCCCAAATAATTTTTTCACCTAAGCTATCTAGGTGCTCAACAATTTCGACTGCACAGCTTGAAGTCACCACCCAATCTGCTCGTGCTTTAACAGCAGCCGATGTGTTGGCATAAACAACTACGGTGTAGTCAGGGTGCTGATCACAAAAGGCAGTGAACTCATCAACCGGACAACCTAAATCGAGTGAACAAGTCGCTTCGAGTGTCGGCATTAAAATTGTTTTTTCAGGAGACAGAATTTTTGCTGTTTCTCCCATAAATTTAACACCTGCCACAACTAGTGTAGAGGCAGCATGATCTCGTCCGAAACGGGCCATTTCTAAAGAGTCAGAAACACACCCGCCTGTTTTTTCGGCAAGTTCCTGTACTTCAGGGTCGCAATAGTAATGAGCAACAAGGACAGCATCACGTTTTTTGAGCTCTGCTTCGATCTGAGCAAACTTTTGTTGTTTTGCTTCTTCACTTAAGCGGTTGTCTTTTGGCTCACCTAAACGGTCTAAATGCGCTTGTACAATGTTTTTTGCATCGTTGGCAATTAAAGTCGCATCACTCATAAAACGTCTTCTCTATCCTTCATGCTGGCATACCTGCTCGCATATAACGTTACTGCTTAAATGATTTACTAACTTGAATCATTTAATATCAAAAGATGGGGCTAATAAAAAAGCCTCTTTGTCGAGGCTTGATTATAACTGATATTTAAGAACGGTAATCAGCATTAATTTTGACATAGTCGTAAGATAAGTCACAGGTATATACCGTGTCTTTGGCCTGACCGCGTCCTAAATCAACTCGAATGGTAATTTCTGTTTGTGCCATAACACGCGCACCCGCCTCTTCGGTATAGTCCTCGGCAGCTCCACCGTCTTTACAGATTTGTACATCATCTAGCCATACCTGAATTTTAGATACGTCTAAGTCTTTCACTCCAGCATAGCCAATTGCTGCCAAAATACGGCCCCAGTTCGGGTCAGATGCAAAAAGTGCAGTTTTGACGAGTGGTGAATGAGCAATACTATAAGCAATATCACAACATTCTTGAGTGTTGCCACCGCCTTCTACAGCAACAGTAATAAACTTCGTTGCACCTTCGCCGTCACGTACAATTAACTGTGCTAAACGATTCATAACACGAGCCAGTACTTCTAACACTTGAGCATATCGTGCATCGTTAATTGAAGTAATTTCAGCTCCACCGGCCTGACCTGTTGCCACAAAAATACAAGAGTCATTGGTTGAGGTATCGCCATCAATCGTAATACGGTTAAAAGAATGCTCAACTGTTGTCTTTAATAAGCTTTGTACTAAATCACGGCTAATAGGTGCATCTGTAGCTACAAAGCTCAGCATGGTTGCCATGTTTGGACGAATCATGCCAGCGCCTTTACTAATACCTGTCATGGTGTAAGTAATGCCATCAAGCTCAAATTGTTCAGATGCGCCTTTTGGTACTGTATCTGTGGTCATAATGCCAGATGCTGCATCATACCAAGCAGCGTCTTGCAAAGTATTTAATGCAGGTCGAAGTCCAGCGAGTAAACGCTCCATTGGAAGCTGTTCGCCAATCACACCTGTAGAAAACGGTAAAATTTCTGAGCTATTTACCCCAGCAATCTCAGCTAATTTTGCGCAAGTATCTTGAGCATTTTTCAAGCCTGTAGGTCCAGTACCTGCATTGGCATTACCCGTATTAATCACTAAATAGCGAGGATTATCTTGGGTAAGATGGGCTTTAGAGACATGAACAGGTGCAGCACAAAATGCATTTTGGGTAAATACACCTGCAACATTTGAACCTTCTGCAAACTCAAAAATGACTAAATCTCGTCGGTTTGGGTAACGTACATATGCTTCTGTTGAGCCAATTTTTACACCTTTTACCACATGCATTTGTGGCATTGTTACGTCACCGACAGCCATTTTTAGAACATCCAGAGTTTGTTATGAATAAGATTAATATTTCAAAAAAGCGATGCCATGAAGCACCTTCTTCATGAAATATCAGTGTTAACAGCTTAGTAGAAAAGTCTAAAAAAATCGAGCGCAAAACGGCTCATTGTTGCTCTAGCTTTAATAAAATATCTTTCTTATCAATACCACCAGCAAAACCAACTAATGCCCCCCCTGCACCAATTACTCGGTGACAAGGCGCAATAATCGAAATCGGGTTTTTCCCATTTGCAGCGCCCACTGCTCGTACAGCTTTTTCATTACCAATTTGAAGTGCAATCTCTTTATAACTTCTTGTTTCCCCATAAGGGATGGTAAGTAACGCAGCCCATACCTGTTTTTGAAATGCGGTTCCTTCGAAATCTAGTGGCAAAGAAAACTCACATCGCTTGCCTTCAAAATATTCTTCTAATTGTTGCTCAGTTTTTAATAAAACTGGATGTTCAACTTGTTCGACCAGCTCAGCCAGCCGAACACGTTTTGGATTTTCATTTTCCCAGAGTACTGCCACTAAAGCATTTTCATTCGCAACCAGCTTTAATTGCCCAACAGGCGAATTGATATACTTATAAGACAGCAACATAGTTTATTCTCTTAGGACGGCGACGAAACTTTCATTAAAACCAAACCTGACACAATCAATACAGCGGCAATCATTCGCATAGCTCCAATGGGTTCATTGAGAAAAAATATACCAACTAAAAATGACCCAATTGCACCAATTCCTGTCCAAACCGTATAGGCAGTGCCAAGAGGTAAAGTTTTCATTGAAATTGAAAGTAGAACTACACTCAAAATCATAAAAACTACGGTAATAATACTAGGGGTTAAGCGTGTAAAACCTTCGGACATTTTCATAGAATATGCCCAAATGATTTCAAATACACCTGCTAAAATTAAAATAGCCCAAGCCATAACATTCACTAATTTTTATATTGTCAGGTCGTCCTGACATGATGACCCATTATGGGGGAGGTCGTTCCTCCTTTATGTGAGGACTCAGTTTACTTTAAAATAAAAAATGAAGGCAAACCCTATCTAAAGCTAGCCTGTCTTAGAAAATCTTATTGGTTTTTTAACTGTAAAATTTTTCGGGCACTATTTAAAACAAATAAAACAATAATCAGTCCAATAATTAAATCAGGATAAGGAGAACCTGTCATTGCGACCAATATTCCCGCAACAATAACACCTAAGTTTACAATGACATCATTTGCAGAAAAGATATAACTCGCCTTCATATGTGCCCCGCTCTCTTTATGGTCACTCATTAAATAAAGACAAGTAATATTCGCCGCAAGGGCTAATCCACCAATTAAAATCATTAAAATTGAAACAGGTTCACTGCCATATATAAAGCGGCGCAGGACATCAATTAACACAATTATGGCTAAGCCGAACTGCAACCAACCAGAAAGATGTGCAGCCTTTAATTGAGCATTAAGATTTTTACCTACCACAAATAAGGCAATACCATAGATTGCAGCATCTGCGAACATATCGAGTGAATCGGCGATTAACCCTGTCGATGATGCAATGATGCCTGCCATAAACTCAATGACAAACATGACCCCATTAATCAGTAACAACCATTGTAAAACTTGCTTTTGTGCTGCATTCATTGAAGAACTGGCTCTAACCTTTTTAGGTTTTTCAACAGGTTCATAATGTGGCTGCGTTTGTTGTAACTCGGCTCCTAATCCTAAACGTTGTAGGCTTTGGGTAATCATTTCAGCTTGAGCACTGTGATAAATCGCCAAATGGCGTGTCGGTAAGTCAAAATTAAGTTCCTGAATATCGTCAGCGTAAGAGGCTAAAGCCATCCGTACCATTTGCTCTTCGGCTGCACAATCCATGTGAGGAATATGATAATAACTCACCCATTGGCTCTTCTTAGCCACAGGTTCACTAGGCGTAGAATACTCCTGAGAAGGCATGCTTGAGCACCCGCAACTAGAGCCACTTTTACTTAAATGTATTTGATTCTCTTGTTTTTCTAAAGCCATCTGTGCACCATAACTGACACAAAAAACAATGCCATTAGTATAAACCAATGGCATGTCGTTAAGCTTACTTTTTGTTCTGCAATTAGAATTTAAGTGTTAACCCTGCTCCATAATACCAACCATGTTCAGAGTCGGTTCCAGTTTGCCAAGCAGTTTGTTTTAAGCCTTTTTCATAGCCATAACCGACATCAACAAAAGGCATGACCTTTTTATTGATTTCATAACGGGTTTGAAAGCCTGCTTGTAAACTCGATAGACCTGTTTTACTGGCATAGCGAGATTCATCTTGCAAAACAACATCTGCTTTTAAATAAGGTTTACCAATTAACTTTTGGGTAAAGAGTAAGTCTCTTTCAGTTTCTAAGCTTAGCTTCCACAACTGATCTTCACCGGCATAGAGATAGGCATCGGTTTCAAAAAAGTAAGGTGCCATGCCATGTAAACCAACTACACCAGCCCAGCGATCTTGCTTTTGGTCTTCCCGCTGTAAACGTTCATAGTTCACCCCAGCCTGTACATCCCAATAATCAGCTACATTTCGACTGTAAAGTAATGAGCCACCGTAATTAGTATCTTCTGACTCGGCCTTTTCAACATGAGCTTTGATAAATAGTTTGTTTTCATCAGTTCCCACCCAACTTTCTAATTCAGAAGAAAAACTACCTTCTCCCTCTTCATTTTGAGTCCAGCCCGTATCAATCGTAGTCGCCTGATAAACCTGACCACCATGTTCGCGTAAATGATCATGTGTTAAAGGTTCTTGAGCAAAACTAAATACAGATACGCTCGAGAAAGCACTGCAACATATCATTTGAGAAAATAACTTAGTGATGCGCATGACTAGCTCCTTTCTCATTTTCAGATTGAACAGGTGCTTCAGATGCTGGTTTTGCCCCATCATTCACTTGAGCCACAATCAACTTATTCATCATCCCTGCACTCATGTGATAGAGCAAATGACAATGAATCGCCCATTCTCCTAATGCATCGGCTGTCAATAACGCAGTAACTGTCTTTCCTGATGGAACAATAACGGTATGTTTATTTGGCAAGTTTTCAGCTTGTTGACCATTTTCCAATTGCATAAACATGCCATGTAAATGCATTGGATGGGCCATCATGCTGTCATTCACGAACTTCAAGCGAATACGTTCGCCATATTTAACTTGTAATGGCTCAGCTTCGCTAAATTTCTTGCCATTAATGGTCCAGATATAACGCTCCATGTTTCCGCCTAAACGAATAACTAATTCGCGTTCCGGCGCACGGGTGTCTGGTTGAGGTGTTAAAGCTTGCAAATCACTATATTGCAGTGCTTTCATTCCCGCTGGTGTTGAAGCATTTGCCCAGCCATAAACTGGCTCATCTTTTTTAGTCGTACTTTCATATTGAGCTGGCATTTCATGATTCATATTCATCATAGCGTGATCATGCTCGCTAGATGGCTTTACCTGAATATCATGTTTCATTTCAGGCATCGCTGACATGTCGTGCTTCATGTGCATCATGGAATGATCATTTTTGTCAGATGACATATTTTTCATGTCATGGTCCATTTTCATTGCATCAGCACCCTGATTTTTCATCTCAGGCATCGCCGACATATCATGTTGCATGTTCATTTGATGGCCAGCATGTTCATCACTCGCTCCATCACCATGACTCATGCCCATATCATCCATAGTCAATAAAGATCGCGGACGTGGCTGTGGCATTTGAATTGGACCAACCGCCTGAGTATTTTCATCATGCAAAGTACCGATAGCAAAGCCGCTACGGTCAATTGACTCAGCCTCAATCTGATAATTTGCCTGTTTAGGTTCAACAATCACATCGTAGGTTTCGGCTGTGCCAATACGAAACTCATCAATTGCCACAGGCTTGACTGGCTGCCCATCTGCACTCACGACTGTCATTTTTAAGTTTGGAATTCTGACATCAAAAAATGACATTGCAGAGGCATTAATGAAACGTAGTCGGACTTTATCTCCCGCCTTAAAATCACCTATCCAGTTTTGCTGCGGTGTCTTACCGTTTACTAAGAAGGTATAACCCGTCACATCAGACATATCGGTTTTTAACATCCGCATCTGGTTCCACATCGAACGATCTTGCCAAGTTGCTTTTAAGCCTTGTGCTTTAACCTGCTTCCAGACATCAGATACAGTTTCACGGCGATTTTGATAATACTCAGCAGATTTTTTCAAATTCTTCATAATGCTATCGCTAGAAGAATTATGAAAATCTGAAAGCATCACCACATAATCACGATCAGTTTTTTCATGTGCAGCTACGGGTATTTTCCCTTTCGGGTAAATCACGAGCGGGCCATATAAACCATCTTGCTCTTGGCCTTTACTATGGGCGTGATACCAATAAGTGCCGTTTTGTTTCACCTTAAAGCGGTAAACAAAATCTCCGTTTGGAGCGATTCCTTTAAAACCATTGAAACCCGGTACGCCATCCATTAACCCTGGCAATAACAAACCATGCCAGTGCAAAGACGTATCCTGATTCTTTAATTGGTTATGCACATGAATAACAGCCTCATCTCCTTCCTCAAACTCAAGGAGTGGTGCTGTAAATTTTCCATTTACTGTAATTCGTTTTAGCGGTTGACCAGTAACATTTACCTGTTGTTCATTAATATTAAGGTGATATTCCTTAATTGCCGCGAGGGACCATGGTGAAACCAATAGCCCAAATACAGCGACTAAGCTGCTAATTGTTTTATGAGACATTGCTGTAATCCTTTTTAATTAAAAAATAAGTAAGAAAGGATTAAGCTTTAGGAGGACGTAAAATTTCTTGCCAGTATCCGGCTAAATGCTGAGCCTGATAAATACTGCTAAATTGAGACGATATGGGAACAAATTGTGATTCAAGGTCTGGTACAGCTTGCTGCAATGCCAGATTCACGATTTGACAATGTACGGGGTTACAGTCCTTACAATGCTCACCGTGCGAATGAAGAGACTGCGTCATGGTTTGATGACATACAGTCTGATCATCTGCTTGAACATGTACAGAGTGATGAGTCATTTTTTCACTATGACACGGCATCGTGTGAAGATCATGCTGCATAGGCGTCTGAGCAATAGACACACCACTCCACCCAATGACCAAAGTCATTAGGAACACAAACCAAGCATACTTGCGTAAGTGTTGTAGGGCCATTGTCGTTTATTGCCTTATGCAATTTATATATCTTAGGTGCATTAGCATAACTAAGTTTTAAAAGAGATACAATTTTTCCATCTTAACTGTTTGTTTTAAATTAATTAAACAAATGGTGATTGATGCTGAAGCACCAAATCAATCACTTGCAATGCCCCTTCTTGCTCATTACTCGCAGCCGCATAAGGCGCTACTGCTTTTAAAGCTTCTACTGCATTTTCAACCGCAAACCCATAACCCACTGCTTTAATCATCTGGATATCATTATTATTGTCGCCAATCGCAACGACTTGATCAGGTTCAACCTTCCATTTTTCTAATAGAAGCTTCAAACCATGTGCTTTATGCTGGTCAGGAAGAATAAGATCGATAAAGTCAAAACCACTTGAAACGGGAACTAATAATTGATCTGCAACAAAACTTTGCTGCTGAAGATCTTGAAAAATAGCAAAACTTTCGTTTTTCTGAGCAATAAAAGTAATTTTGCACACTAAATCTTTTAATGCATAAAAATCCTCTACAACTATTAGCTTTTCAAAGTATCGAGCGACCTTAGCATAGTCATCGGCTTGCATAGACTTGTGCACATAAGCGCTCTGCTTTCCGCAGATCACCATTTTAGATGTATAGGTTGAATCAATTGCTTTTAATGTCTCAATAAATTGTTGCTGACTTAAATGAGCAAAAGCTATTTCTTGCCCTGCATCTACAACATGTGCGCCATTTTCTGCAATAAAAGCAATTTCATGACTAATTTCTGGAAAGTAGGTAACAAGCTTTGCGAGTTGGTTACCACTGGCAACCACAAAATGAATATTATTTTGTTTGAGTTGTTCGTACTGTTTTAAAAAACGTGCTTTGTTGTACTGCTTCTTAGAATTAAGAAAAGTCCCATCCATATCTACCGCTAAAATTTTTATCGTCATTAATTATCTAGATCTCTTACTAAAAACTTATTAAACCAAATTTAGCTTTATTTTTCATGACACTTTTACAGTTTTACATCTATATATCTATTAAAAGACGTACACACGATATTATCGTTTTTTGCACTGGTTATTTTTTAGTAAAGCTTAATAAAAAATCAGGTAATAAAGTATCCAACTCGCATAAAAAAAGAACGCCAAAACGTTCTTTTTTTACACATTCAGCCTAGAGAATAAGCAGTTGATCTAATTTTGTTTATTTTACCAACATCTTATCCATATGGTTATCAACACAGTTATAAACAAAGTTATCCACAAGCCTATCCTTGATTAAGCATACTTTTTTAAGCGTCGACACTACCTACTTTCGCAAGCTCTGCACGCATTTGATCAATTACAACTTTATAATCTGGTTGACCAAAAATGGCTGAACCAGCAACAAACATATCTGCACCAGCTTCTGCAATTTCACGAATATTTGCAGGGCCAACACCACCGTCCACTTCTAAACGAATATCACGACCACTCGCATCAATAATTTTACGAGCTTCACGCAATTTTTCTAAGGTCATTGGAATGAACTTTTGCCCACCAAAACCAGGGTTCACACTCATGATTAAAATTTGGTCAACTTTATCAAGTACATAATCTAAATAGTGTAATGGCGTTGCAGGGTTAAATACTAAACCAGCTTTTGCACCACCAGATTTAATCAGCTGTAATGAACGGTCAATGTGATGAGAGGCTTCTGGGTGAAACGTAATAATATCAGCACCAGCTTCCAAAAAATCTCCAATAATGCGGTCAACCGGAGATACCATTAAATGTACATCAACAGGCGCTTTAATTCCATAATTTTTTAAAGCCTTACAAATGCCAGCACCAAAAGTTAAATTTGGAACATAGTGGTTATCCATTACATCAAAATGCACTACATCTGCACCTGCGGCTAACACTTTGTCTACATCTTCGCCTAAACGAGCAAAATCGGCAGATAAAATAGAAGGAGCAATCAAATAAGGCTTGGACATAAGTGGATGACCTGGCTAAGAGTTTAAGGAGAGGCTTAAAATTATAACAAAAAACCGTCTACTTGGCCTGCTCTTCCTTGCTCAAATCGCAACATTTCAAACTTGCAACGTAACGTTGCAACATTAGAATGCTAAGCGCTAAATGAATTTGTTAAGGTACATTAAAGTAATGTGAGGATTGATAATGAAAAGCGCAACTCATCTATTAACAAATGATGGTAAACGTATTGCAAAGCGTTTGGTTAATCATTGGAAACACAAATTTGAAGTACAAGAGACTGAACAAGATTTCAAAATCTTAATGCCTACAGCAACTATTACTCTTGCACCTGAAACAGAGCAGTTAAACGTTGCTATTGATAGTCAGCTAGATGACCATGACCACTTAGAAAAAGTCGTGCTTGATCATCTAAACCGCATGGCTCAACAAGAATTTCAGGTGGAATGGCAGCATTAATTAGCCATTTACCTTTTCTAACTGGATTGCATGAAACTGTAAATGCTCATCCATAAAGGTTTGAATAAAGTAATAGCCATGATCATAGCCAGCATGTTGTCTTAAAGTTAAAGGTTGTCCTGCTTTTAAACATGCTTGCTTAAATTTTTCAGGGTGAAGTTGTTCATAAAATTGGTCATCCAATCCCTGATCAACCAAAATTTCATCAAACACTGTACCATTTTTCAAGACTAAAGCTGTGGCATCATGAGCAAGCCAACTTTCGCGATCTGTACCTAAATAATGACTAAAGGCTTTTTCACCCCATGCACATTCAGTTGGTGCACAGATCGGTGCAAAAGCAGATACAGACTTGAACTTCTCAGGATATTTAAAAGCCAAAGTTAATGCGCCATGGCCACCCATTGAGTGCCCAAAGATACCAACTTGTTGAGCGTTTACAGGAAAGCTTTTCAAAATGAGTGGATATAACTCATCAATCAAATAGCTTTCCATTTGATAATGCTCAGACCAAGGTGTTTGCGTTGCATTAATATAGAAACCTGCGCCTTGACCTAAATCCCAATTATCCCCTGCTGCAACTTGTTCTCCACGAGGAGAAGTGTCGGGTGTAATCAGTATTAGACTTAATTGTGCCGCCATATGTTGTGCGTGCGCTTTTATGGCAAAGGTTTCTTCAGTACACGTTAACCCAGCGAGATAAAACAAAGTTGAACAAGGCTTACCTTCTAAAGCGGCTGGTGGCAAATACACACCAAACTTAGCTGGCCCTTTTAATAACTGAGATTCAAATTGGTAAACACGTTGCTCACCTTCAAAGCAGCGGTTTGTTTGCAGGAGTTGCATCGTTTTTGGCCTCTGTTTTTGTTTGAGCAATATCTACACTACCGGTATTTTGCTGAGGAAATAGATACTTTTCCAATTGAGGTAGCATAAGTTCCATATTTTTACCAATCATCCACTGAGGCTCTGAAGGTTCTACACCTTGGGCCACTTCCCATTTGGTTACAGTTTGCTTAGCTGTGTTAAACGAATCTTTCATCGAAGATTGCTCTCGCATAGCCAAATCAAACAAAGCTCGACCAAAATAAGTATAGTCAGCTTCGTTATTACATCCAAAAGAAGTTTTATCAGCAGCAGAGGCAGTAATAATTAAAGTATCAGGAGACTGTAAGGCAGGAATAAAGCTTCCTGAATAACAGGCAGAGATGACAATCACACGCCAGCGAATGCCGGATTTATCAAGTGTTTCACGCAACCATTTAGGGTCTACTTGCCCTAGATCTAATGGCGCATTTTCAATTTCGAAGTGATTCTGTTCACCGTGTGAAGTCATATATAGAAATAGCACATCACTATCACGGTTCATTTGCTGCCCCATACGGCGTAGGGCTAACTCGATACTGGTTTTAGAGGCAATCGGGATTTCAGTACGGGTATCTGGATTATTGACCAACATCATCGAACGACCCACAGTACCAAAGCGTGTATCAAACTGTTCTTTAATACGGACTACTTCCGACTTGAAAACATCTTGATAGCTATCACCTGCCACGCCTAAAAAATACCAATGACTTTTTGCCTGCTCACCATATTGGACTTGCTCTAACGAGTCATTCAGTAGCTTACTTTGTGCATAAAAAGCATCTTCAGCAAATGTTGGAGCTGAATCTTCGACCTTCCAAATCGGTTGATCTTTTACAGAAAGTTGCCAGACCACCATCGTCGCAATAGTCGCAACCATGACGAGTGCACGTTCCCACCAAGGCCACTTGAGCTCGCGTGAGAAAACCCAAATCACCGCTAAACTTTGCCATACGAACAAAGCCACAAATAGGCTTGGTAAAATTCCGTTATAAATAGCATCGGGAATAAAATTGAGATAACCGTTAGAACCCAAATACTGAATTAAACATTGAATTAATAAGATATTTGTATCTAGAACCAACCAAAGTAAAGCAGGTACTAGCATTAAGCGAGGTTGGTTGGTGCGCTGTGATAAAAAAATACCAACAATTAAGGCAATAAACGGCCAAAGTGCGTAACCAATTAAACCTTGTGAATTGAAATCACCGATTTGACCAGCCACAAGCCAGCTATAAAGAGAGTTAGTACATCCCCCTAAAATTCCCCAGACAATGAGCTGAAGAATTGATGGATGTACAATTTGTAAAGAACGTCTTGATCCCAAAAACAGCCACATTCCGGCAATTTGGTTGCTTTTAAAATCATGCCAAAAGTTAATGGAGGGTTTAAGATCAATCATAAAAGGTTTTCAAAAATTTCGTTTTTGTCAGGCATCTTAAGTGTATGCCTGCTAAGAATTTTAGCAATCATGCTTTTGAACTATATCACATATATTTGTGCATTATTCAAGCAATAAAACCTAACCTTACATAAGCCTACTGAAAATACGCATCAAAACGACAAGCATCTCCTTGCCATTGATGAGCTGGCTCCTGATTTGCCAAGAAAATAGCATGACGTGGGCGTTTAACCACTACACGTTTAGCAACTTTCTGTGCCAAAACCAGCAAATTATCCCCCAAATCCATTTCACCATCTTCGGGTAAAAGTAGATGTAAAAGCTGCATCTGTTTTTTAACTTGAGCTTGTTTTTTGATTGCTTGATGATTCTGGTCACGCTGCGGAAACATAGGGTCTAGATAAACCACATCAACCATTTGAGCTGTTTGCTGTAACTGTTGTAAATAACTTGCAGAGTCAGCAAAGATCAGTTGAATCCGATCCATAAACTGACTTAAAAAGCCATCTTGTTTAGCTTGAGCTTTTGCATCTTCAAGTAAGGTAAATAAAATTGGATGGCGCTCAACCAATTGTAGTTGTGCGCCAAGATAAGCCATGAGCAAACTATCATGGCCTAAACCAGCCGTAGCATCGATTAAGACAGGTTTTTCACCTAACTGACAAGCCCGAGCAATCATTTCTGATTTAAGACTCGCACGTTTTAAACGGGAAATTTCGGCTTTCCAGTCTGGCTGCATTTTCATGCCATTTGCTGATAACCATAGCCCGTTTTCATCTACGCAAAGCGCCAATTCAGGATTTAAACGCAAAAAACGTGCATTGAGCTTTTCAACTGGCTGCAATTCTACAGTCACACCTCTAGAACAAAGCACAGCTTGGTAGTGCTGTGCTTGCTCTTGAAAATCTACTTCAAAATATATGTGCATGAGTAGTGCCTTTATTTTGCTTTACCCTGATCTGCTATTTTTTTCCATGCATCATCACGTAAATAAACTGGTAAAGCATGTTCAGCATCAACCCACTGCTTTTGTGCTGCATAAACACGTGCAATAGAAGCGATGTCTTGTGCTGTTGCAGTGATTGTTTGATGCTCTGCATCAGCTTGAAGGAGCTTCGCACCCGAACCAATTAAGCAATGTTTTGCATAAGCAGCCGCTTGCTCATAGCCCATTAATTTTTCTTCATCAATACATTGCATAATTCCATGCTCATCTAGAACAAAACTTGCAATATAAACTTCATTCATACGAGCATCGAGAACCGCAGTCACCTGTTCCAAACCTTCAAGTCGGTATGCTGCTTGTGCTAAAGCTTGCAAACTCGAAACGGGAATAACGGGTAAATCTTGTGACCATGCCAACGCCTGAGTCACAGCTGCATTAATTCGGACGCCACTAAAAGAACCCGGCCCACGGCTAAAGGCAATTGCATCCAGACCAGCAACCTCAAGACCTGTTTGTTGTAACCCCTGCTCAATCATCGGCAAAATGGTTTGGGTTTGTGCTTTCGCCCGCGTATCGAGTTGAAAAAACAGTTCTTGGGTTTCATCGACTAATGAGATAGAACACTGCTCATTTGCAGTTTCCAACGCCAGCAATTTCATGCACAACCTTAGTATTAAATCAGATTAAAAACGAGGGTTATGATACCCCACTCGGCTCTGATAGGCGAGTTGTTCTCTGTCTAAATAAAAATGCCAAGATTTAACTTGGCATAAAAAATATATTGCTAAAAAAGAGTTAAAAGTGAAATTCTTTTAAATCACTATAACTTTTAAAATGTTCAGCATAATGCAATGCACTCAACCGTATTTTTGCAGCACCGTCTTCATCTAAAGTCTTAACAATTTTGCCGGGCGACCCCATAACCACTGAATTATCTGGAATGACTTTCCCTTCAGGAATTAAGGCATTGGCTCCGATAATACAATTTTTACCGATTAGAGCCCGATTTAAAATTACGGCGTTCATACCAATCAAACTATTATCACCAATCGTACAACCATGCAGCATGACTTTATGCCCAACGGTGACATATTCACCAATATTTAGCTCAAGTCCAGCATCGGTATGTAAGACAGAATTTTCTTGAATATTAGAAAAATCACCAATTCGCACTACACAGTTATCAGCACGAACTACTGCACCAAACCAAATACTGACCTGACGGCCTAGTTCCACCTGCCCAATAAGTGTTGCAGTTGGAGCAACCCAACCATCCCATGGTTCATATAATGCTTTTGGATGCTGTCCTTGATAGCTATACATCATAATTTATCAATCCTGATCACTTATTCTTATGAGAAAATTTTGGCATACCAAATGTTGGTGAGTTGAGTAAAAATGGCCACTCTTTCTGATAACCCAATCCATATTTAAACAGAGCAACTAACATACGAGCAGTTAAACCCCAAATAATTTCATTATCAATCTGTAAACTCGGAAAGTATAAAGATTGATGGGCATAACGTACTTCGTAAGGCATGGGTCTTGTATCAATTAATTCTTGCAAAGGCACAAAAAAAATTCGATCAATTTCGGTAGGCTGAGGTATTAAGTTAACCTCTGGAGGAATAAGCCCAACAATGGGTTTTACAGATAATCCGCTTCTTGCACGTTGCATTGGCAAATCACCTAACAACTGCACATCAAAAGGATTTAAAGCGGTCTCTTCCTGAGCTTCTCTTAGAGCTACAACGATATTACTGGTATCACTGGGGTCACGCTTTCCACCCGGAAAAGAAACTTCCCCCGCATGGTTGTTCATATGTATTGAACGGCGTGTAAGCAATACCTTAGGATCATTTTCATTTGTAATAGCAATCAGTACTGCTGCTTGTGCTTCTTGTATGCGGGTGGAAAAGCGCAATCTTTGCTGTAACTTTTGTGTTAGCAAGTGCTCTTCCATACCATTCACCTATTATTCTGTCTCTCTTTGCATCATATCTGAAAAATAAACTTAGGGAATAGAGTTGATGCGTAAGTCTAAAAATTCAGTTATGCTGAGGCATCTCTATACTCGATGATAATTATGAGTTTCTGTGTAGCGTGTGGGCATAAAACCGAACAAAAAATTCCTTTAGGTGATCATAAAGTACGCCGTGTTTGTACTCATTGTGGCAATATTCATTATGAAAATCCCAAAGTAATCTGCGGTGCCTTAGCGTTATGGGAAGACAAAGTATTACTCTGTCGTCGTGCGATTGAACCTCGTTATGGTTTATGGACTTTACCTGCTGGTTATATGGAATTGTTCGAGACCATGGAACAAGGTGCAGCACGCGAAACTCGCGAAGAAGCAGAAGCCGAGATAGAAATAGAACAACTGTATTGTATGTACAATATTCCGCGTATTGGTCAAATTTATGTACTTTTCAAAGCACAGCTGAAAGATGGAATTTTTGGTGCAGGTGAAGAAAGCATTGAGAGTCGTCTGTTTGAAGAGCATGAAATTCCATGGGGCGAACTTGCCTTTCCTAGCGTTGAACATACACTAAGACATTATTTTGAAGACCGTAAACAACAAGTTTTCCCAACCCATCTTGAAACTTTGGGCACTCGTTTAGACCATACCGGTTAATCAATTAAACAAATAAAAAAGACCGCATAGCGGTCTTTTTTATTTGTTTAATATTTTAAGATTTAGTTTTAATCGCATTACAAGCTGAAATAGATTGATCCGCCAGTTTAATCGTTACGGTACCAATCATGCGTTGAGCCAAAGCTTTTTCAGCATCGGTTGGTGCCGGACTAATATCCTTAATATTATTATAAACAGCCTGATAATAAGCGTGTAAGTTAATCCAATTCACTGTCGTATTTTCAAATGTACTCAAATTAATACTATTACCCGTATTTTGACCGGCTAATAGATTGAAAATATTAATCTTAGCACCACTCACTGAAATCGAATCATCTATATTATCTTCTATATCAGAATCCTGTTTCACTATAGAATTAAGTCCCATCATAATCCCATTAAGGTTACCTAACTGAGGATTTGATAAAATCATACGAACTGTAATCGAACTATCATTATCTGAAGATTGTGTACCGCCTGTAGTCCCGATCCGATATTGTTGAATACCATTACTATCAATCAGACTACTATCTGCTACTGTCGCACATTGGCCTGATTTGTCGGTATCAGTTGCATTTGGCTTAATATCTGTACGAATATCACCATACTGATCAACCACAATGCCCAAATCAATTGGAGCAAGTCCTGCTGTATTAAACTTAAAAGTTAAAGTTGCATACAATGGGAATACATAACGCTGGCCAGAGCTCACATTTTTCGATGTTTTAAAAATAGATTTTCCTAAATAACTTACTGGATTTGCTTTTAAAATATCTAAAGAACCATTATAACTTTCCGTACCTACAGCTTGACGCCACAAACCATAATGTTGTGCATTTCCAGCAGTAGTTGTACGTGTTAACTGTTTATAAAAACCTTCGTTCCCAGCTACAGCATATTCATTAACGAGTTTACCTTGATAAATTTGTAAATCATTATTCGCGTTACTGTCTATACTTAAACGTAGTGGCTGACTAGACTGAATTTCTTTGGTAATTGGACTCAACCATCCTCTTTGTCCTGAAGCAACCATCTGTACAGGTTTTGCTTTGGTCAATAAAATAATGGCAGGCAACACACCTAAAACATTACCTTTATCATCTTTGGAAAGAGTGGCATCCCCTCGCCATTGTAAACCGTAACCAAACCCATAGCCTTGACGGTCTGTAAGCAAGAACATATTGCCCATCATGTGACGTAAATTACTTGAAGAGGTGCTAAAGCAATTAGTTAAAGATGTCTGATTGCAACCATAAAAACCCAGTGGAAGAGG
This sequence comes from Acinetobacter sp. M5A5_2a, assembly GCF_053345265.1. Classification (NCBI taxonomy): domain Bacteria; kingdom Pseudomonadati; phylum Pseudomonadota; class Gammaproteobacteria; order Moraxellales; family Moraxellaceae; genus Acinetobacter; species Acinetobacter sp. M5A5_2a. The sequence continues at coordinate 55,933 of NZ_JBKEZV010000016.1, forward strand.
TGCTGGTAGATTATTAATCCCAGCATATATTGCTTCATTTGCTTGATATAATGCAGCATTAGCGATATTTGTTGATTGAACCAGCAACTCGTAAGCTTGGTCATCAGAAACTTTGCTTACATCTAACCAAGGTTTTAAGATGGTTGCATATTGACCACTTTTCCATTCAGCTACTGTCACATCTTGTGTCAAACTGCTCAGTAAGTCTTTCTTATCTTGAGTAAATTGAGTTGGCTGTAAATCACCAATCACGTTATCGCCACGTTCAATACCAATACTCTGAAATAACTTAATTAAAGCCATTGCAACTTTAATCGTTGGATCAGTATTGCTCATGGAAGTTGGAGTCTGACCAGTTAATGCTGTAGCCATATCTAATACAGTTAAATGTACAGTCCCATACTTACCAAGTGAATCAAGCTTTATCGTTCCTAAAGAGATCTTACGCGCATTACTTCCTTGCAAATAAAGTGATATCGTTTCATCTGACCTACCACTACTAATACTACAAGCGCCTCCAACCGAGTTACGGTCTAGTTTTGTAATGTAATGCTGATTAGGAGATAAACTACAATCAAAATTTAGGCCAGCAATTGGATAATCCAGTTCAAAGTTTAAACAAGATTCATCTGAAATATTAGCTGCTTTACAAGCTAAATTGGTGGTTGGAATACCACCCCCTCCTTGTGTAGGATCTTCGTTAATTGTTGAACCGCCACCACCACAACCATTTAAGAAGATTGCCAGTGTGGATAATGCAAAAGGTAATAAAATTTTGTTACTCATCATAATTCCTAATTTATTTTTAACGTAATACTGAAATTTTAATTTGTCCCTGATTCGATAGCTCTTGATCCGGCATGTCCACAGCAGAAGATAAAGGCGTCAACATTATATAATAAGACCGATCAGGTACTTGTAAAACACCTGAAATCGATGCATGTTGTAAAATTGTCGCAGGATATGCCTTACTCTTAAAACCACTGGCTCCTTCTAAAACACAACCCTTTTCATCTAAAAAGACTGCGAGTGGCCAATAATATACTGGCTTTTCATTGGATGTAGCATAAGATGCTACCTGTACATTCTTAATAGGTGAATCTATTTTTACAACTTCGTATTCAAACTTCTCTTTGAGCGGTTTTCTTGGCCATAAACCAACTTCTTTATTCCGGCTTAATTTTTTAATTGACTTATTATCATCTTTAATAAAGCACATATCATTTTCAAAAGTGCTTGCTAACTCTTGGTGTGAAAGACGTACATAAGTAGGAGCCAGCACAACAGAAGAGACTTGATCTTCTCGTGACCGATTTAATACATTATCAAGAATAGACTGACTAACACCTTTTTTACGTTCAATAGACTCCGTACGACCTAAGCCATCTGGCATAATATAAAAACGTTTTTTACCTTCAAGGTTAAACTCTTGTTTCTCTAGGTATTCATTATTAACGTATTCAACACCATTAATTGTAATGTAATTCTTCTCATCCTTTTTTTGTGTTAGTCCTGATGGAGTAACTATATCCTTAGTCGAGGATGGAACTGGATTTGACTTTACTTTGTCTTCAGCTGCTTGTTTGAGAGCAGAATCCTTGATTATTATTTTTTCTTTACTACTACCCAAACCAAACTTTTTCTCAATGGCTTCAGGCTTTTCTGTACCTTTTTTTGTCTGTGTTGAAACCGCAGATTTAGTGTTAGTTGATGCAGTTGATGCAGTTGATGCAGTTGATGCAGTTGATGCAGTTGATGCAGTTGATGCAGTTGATGCAGTTGATGCAGTTGATGCAGTATTAGACAATTTTGATACTGTGTTAGGCAATGGTGTTAATTTTTGAGTTGCTTCAGGTAAAACCATTTCTTCTGAATGATTTACCTTTACATCTGGACGAGCTAATACTTTAGACGGTGAGTCCACCACCTGCTCTACCCTTTTGCTCGGCACAATCATTGGGCGACCATCTGGACCAATAATCGTATAAAAACCATCTGCATAAACAGCAGAGTTAACTGCTATTGCAACAAAAAAAGTCGCAATAGCAAGTCTAGACCGAGACATCCGTTCGCAATGTAATTTTACCATTTTGTTCTATAATTTAAACCGAGCACTGTAACTTTGGTATTGGTTTTAACGTCTAAGCCTGCATAAGGATTTAACAGGATATTATCAACACCACATTTGTTCGATAGGCTACTCGTACAGGCGGGAATATTATCTCGACTCCGTAAAAAACCAATCGAAAGATCCAGATCTGTATCTGCATCAAATCGGTATCCAACACCTAAGCCAAATAATTGCGCATTATTAATTGGAATCATTGTATTACGTTTATCGTTGGGAATAGCGCTAGCACGAGGCTCATAACCAGCGCGCAATTTTAAACGATCCGTTGCTGAATATTCTAAACCAATGCCCCAGCTCCATGGGGAAGTAAACTTCAAAGGTAAAGCCAAAGAAGCATCCGACACATCATTCGATAAAAGTTTGGCAACTTTTAATAAAGTAATCTGCCTATCAAATTCAAATTTAAACTTATCCCACGCAGCATAGTCAGTCCAACCTACATCAAAGTTAACTTGTAAATCGGGTAATACTTTATATTTAATACCTGCCTGAAAATGTGCTGGATATTCAAGATCCATTGCGACCAACCCAGACTCAGAATTTGGCACGTTCCCTGGTAGCCCAAGAATAGCTGCTAGAACCTGACCTGTAGCTGATGAGTTTAACCCCTTAATCAACTCTTGAGGAGCTCTGGCATTATTAATCAGATATTTCCCTTTCATACGCATTTTGGCAGCACTTTGATAGACCATACCAAGGCCAAAATCATCCGTTGGCTCCCAAAGCAATCCTAAGTTATAACTAGGACTTAAAGATTGCTCCATTGAGACTTGAAGTGATCCCATTTTATTAAAGGGATTCATACCTTCTTGGGTATTACATAGACCAAATAACAATAGATTGGTAATCATATCGTTATTGTCTTTAAACGGTCCACATACTACGTCATCAACCATACGCAATACCCCAATCATTTCGTTGGGAAATCGCAAATCTGTTTTCATAGCAAGGGCGTTATATGACATGCCAATAGATGCACCAACAGATAAATGGTCATTTACTTGATAGCCAAAAGATGGAGACAAATAAGTAATACGCTCCACAGCCACCTGTTGCCCCATATAGTTGCCAGCATTACCATTTTCAGCACCAAAACCTGCAATTAAAGGTGCATAAATTGCAGTAGCATAGGTCAGCTTTGAACCTGGAGGTTTGTAGGCAATCCCCGCGGTAGGTGCAACGAGTGGATAACCAGCACCCAGATCAACCATTTTCTTAAGAATCGGTATATATAAGCTGGCATATTCAACATCCCCTCGTACAGGACCCTTAAAATCGGTACAAATATTGGCAGTAACTTCAGGACCATCATTACAAACAAGAGGATCATCTGAATAGCCAAACACGTTATAACCAGGAGGTGCTGAATACTCACGCTGAATATCGAAATTAGCTAAAATTCCTTGCACATCAGTTTGCAACCCATCAATCTTAGCTAAAGCTGCAGGGTTAAAGTGAACTGCACTAATACCAGGTGGATCTGCAGTTACAGCATTCCCCATCGATAGTGAACGAATATCAACAGCTAAGTTTTGTCCTAATTGAGCATTGGCAAAGCTAGAAAAACCGGAGATAACAATTGCCGCCGTTAAAGGACATAATTTAGGATATTTCACCTGCATATCTCCTTATTTGGTTTTTTTGCCAAAACCTATAAAATCCAGCGGGAAAGATAGACCAAGTGAAACATCTGGTGCATCTTCTGTTAAACCAATACCCACAGTACCATTGACAATTGTTTCAGGAGAAACACGTACACCTAAAGCAAAAGACAACATCGCACTACTTTGGTCTGGCGATTTATATGATTCACCGTTATCAAACTGGAACTCGGCATCCATGTTAAAACTTTGTTGATATGACATAGTTAAAGACACATCATAGTTAAATGAATACGCAAACCCGAACGAGAAACCACCACTAATACCCGGATCAAAGCTCTCTAGATAACGAGGTCCTTTAGCTCCACTACCACGCGCCTGATTTAAACCTGTTTCTTTAAAACCATAATTGGCAGAGGCTGAAGCAAATAAAACCACAGGATCGATATATTTACGAGTACTTGCCCCGATTCCAGCAGAGTAATAACCTTTACCTGTTGAAAGCTCATCCAAACCGATTTCGTAAGGACTATCTCCAGTTTTTGATGAAAGGTTACCGAATAATACTAATGGCAAACGACCTTGCTTTAACGGGAAAGGCTCCCAGCGAGCTCCTAAAGAAATATCACCTAAACCAGCTGCGGTTGTATCTCTAACAATTTCAGACTTTGCAACGAAAGGAACAGTTGCAGATAATGTTAAGTTATCTAATACACCGTATTGAAAAGTAAAACTATTCGTTAAAGTATGGTTTGCATCTTCTTCAATACGTAAACGATTTAATTGAGATGAATTATCTGCTAAAGCTAAATCAATTCTGGTATCACGATAATAGGTATAATCAAGATCATAATATGCAGAAATCACACCTTGTTTAATTAAGGAATACTGGCGCTCATTTGAAGTAAACACTTCTTGCAAATTTGTTTCTTGGGTCGCATCACCTTCTTTTTTCTGTAAGGCAGTCGCGGCTTGATCAGCTCCAGTATTTGCAGGTGCAGTAGCAGATTCTGGAGTTGCAACTTCGATAGTCGGCGCCGAACTCGTTTCTTGAGCTGAACCTATCGCTGGTGTTACCTCTGCTGTTGTACTCGCTTCAGAAATAACTGCAGTATTTTGTGCTTCTGTTTGTGCAACTTGATCAGCTGCATAGAGTGTACTTGTAATGGCGCTCATACTTAATGCCAACACACTCATATTCATCCATCGATTATTCATATTTCTTCCCACCCAATGTATTTATTTTACTTAGTTCATATTTGATTATTTACGCTTATAGTAAAGACGCATATAGGTTTCTATTGGCTGATTATAGGTTGCAGAATTTGGGTCTTTATCTAGCACCCGTCTCATAGTGGAAGCTTTATTTGCTAAACGGTCATAATTAAATGTTGGATATTGCACATCCACAAAGGCATAACGGTTAACAGTTGCATCTTCCACATGGCGCATATCTGAATCTTTTAGGGCCAATAAGTCTTTACGTTGAGCTTCAGGGACAGAAACAACAAATAATGTATTATTATCCCAAACCTCTTTAAAGCGATTTTCATCAAAGCTGATATTCCCTAATGCAGGGTCAGCAACATAGACTCGTCCATCTTTATAAGCTTTATATACGACAAAATGCTTAAAACCAGCATAAGAAATTGGAACAATCGCAGGCTGTCCAAGATTGACTAAATCTGAAAACTCGCCACGATATCCCCCACTATCCAAACCAATAGCAGTTACAAAGCGCTTCATATCAAGTAGTGAGAAACTTCGGCGTTCAATAATCCGCTGATATTCACCATACTGTAGCAAGCCGCTCATGGTTTGCTGCTCAGTCAAGCTGGTGCCCACATAACCATTTAGAAGTGTAGTAAGAGCGGCTGAACCACAGCTATAGTCATATGCCTGCCTAACAATTCCACGAAACTGGTCTTCTACAGCAGGTTTAATCCTAACTGGTTCAATATGATTACGGCGAAAAGATAAATTACGTGAATCGGCAGTCTCTGTGTAATAAACAGTTCCTGGTGGTTTTTTTTCTATTTCGAAGGCTTCTGTCGCAAAGTAATACATCAATGCTGAGCCTAAAACTATCTCTAACATAAGCACTTGGTCTAAATGGTGGCCTAACCGGCCTTATTCATTTTATTCTTAGAGCAATAGCTCTACATCCCTGTGTTTTGAAGATACCTTTTTTTTTTGTAAAAAACAGCTTTTTTTTAATTTTTTTGATGAATGTATAGTTCTACTCCAACTAAACTGTTAATTAACTCTCATTTTTGAACATTGGTCTTTCTAATATATAAATTATTCATATAATAATTTATATTAAATAACTATATAAAATTATTTCAATTCTCATTCAATAAAAAAAGCGCGTATAAAACGCGCTTTTTTTAATTTTAAACTTTTAAATTAGTGACCAGAAATTGTAATTGTAGAAGTACCTACATTTAAACCTTGAATTTCAACGTCACCAATTGAAGCATTAGCAGCAGCACCTAAATGTACACCTTGTACATAAACATTCATGCCTTGCGCACTATTATTTTGGATTTTCAAGCCAGTTGGTACAACTGAAATATTAGCATCAACATCTAAGTTACCAGTTGTGTTACCCGCACCACGAACCATAACTTTATCTAAGAAGATCTCACCACCACCTGCAGCATCTTTAATACCGAAGTTAGATAGTGTTAAACCACCTTGTAAAGCAGAGTTCACTTTAATCATCGCACCTTGTGGAGTAGAACCTAATTGTACGTTTGCTGAAATCGCACCTAAAGACAAGTCTAAACCAGAGATAATTTCAGTTGGAGCAGTTTCAGTAATTCCACGTACAGCAGTCGTTGTATTTAATGTGCCTGAAGTACCAACACCAATAGAGCCAACACTTACATTAACAGCGCCTACATTTGCCGCGACGTTTAAAAACGCGCCGTTTGTACCTGAAGCACCAACGCTATCAATTTTAAGATCTAGCAAATTAGCAGTTGGATCTACTTGTGTAACACTTACTCCGCTGATTACAATCGCACCCGCAGTCGCTGCAGCACCCGTAATACCTGTAGTAGGGTTTAAACCATCATTATCATGAACAATTAATTTATCGACAGAGATACCGCCAGAACCTAAAGCGATACCGATGTTAATACCATCTTGACCTGTAGCAGCACTAAGCGCAGCATCGTCCATTGACTGCATTGCCATTGCATTTGCGCTGATAGCTAAAGAAGAAACTAAAGCAAGTTTAGTGAACATTTTCATTGAGCACTCTCCCAAGAGCATTTATTTTTTGACTTTAACCACTCTCATTGTCTCAAGTTGCATTTTTCTTTATATAGCAACCGAAACTTCCAATCCTTGAGTAGTTTTGCTTAGCAATTACTAAATTACATCTACGTTACTTTTTGTTCAACTAGTGTTGTGCATTTTTTGCCAACTACCCGACAAACGGTACGCTCAATTTATTCCACTTTTAACTTCCAAATATCCCCCCAATCCCACAATCAAATTCGACTATTTTATCAGCGAAAAGCACCTCCCCTATAAGTCTTCTCCCTGACGATCCACAAGTTGTAGTAAACTAATATTTCCCTCATTAACTATTCTCTTATTCAAAAATGTCTCAGTTAAAGAAAAAAATCTCATTAAATGGTAAAAATGCTACCGAGATTTTAAAAAATTTACAAGGATTAACTGGGCTCATTTATTTAAATGACAATAACAATCCTATTATTGGCTTTCTTCCTCAACAATACATTCTTATTCAAAATAAAAATGATTTAGTTTTTCAGCGTCAAAATTTTAATGAATATAAAAATATATCAAAATCAAATCAGTTATTAGATTTTATTCAACTTAAAGAAAATAATTTAAAAGAAAATAAAGATAGCGAATCGATAACAAGTTTTAACGGTGGCTATATTGGTTTTATTAGTTATGATTTTGCTGCACATCAATTTATTAACGGTCAGAATCATATACAGCCATCTTTATTCTTAGGCCAATATCGTTCTTTTTTAAAATATATAGATAATGACTGGTATTTTTTTAGCGATGAAGAAAATGCTCTTGATCTCTTCACATATATTAAAAAAGAATTAGAGACTACTATTATCAATAATTCTAAAAATACATTTAAATTAAAGAATACTATTCAACCAAGATGGTCTAAAGAACAATATTTTGAAGCCTTTCATAAAATACAAGAATATATTAAAGCTGGCGATTGTTATCAAATTAATTTAACCCAAGAATTTAAAGCTAATTTTATAGGGTCGTTATTAAATAAAGCAGAAGATTTATGGAATCTTACTAATGCACCATATGCAGGTTATTTAAAATTAGATCAATTTGAGTTATTAAGTTGTTCCCCTGAGCTTTTCATTGAGTTCAATCAAAATAAACAAATCAAGACCAGACCGATTAAGGGAACTATGCCTCGATATGAGAATATCGAAAAAGATTTTATTTCTAAACAAACTTTGAAAAACTCGCAAAAAGATCAGGCAGAGAATGTCATGATTGTTGATTTATTACGTAATGATTTGAGCATTTATGCCAATACAGGCTCTGTAAAAACAACACAATTATTCGAGATTGAAAGTTTTAATCAAGTCCATCATATGGTCAGTGAGATTGTTGCGACTCTTAAAGATGATATCAACCCTATGCAAATGTTGCTCTCTGCTTTACCGGGAGGATCAATTACAGGGGCTCCAAAAATTCGGGCAATGCAAATTATTGAAGAATTAGAAGAAGAAGCAAGAGGTGCATATTGCGGGACATTAGGTTACTTCAATTTTGATGGAACCGGTCGCTGGAATATTCTTATCCGCAGCTTTCAACAATATCAGAATCAGCTCTCTTTATGGGCGGGTGGTGGTATTACGATTGCCTCAAATGCAGAAGCAGAATATCAAGAAAGCCTTGATAAAATCTCTGCTATGCTGAACTTGATGAACAGCACAGCAGATTAAAACTTAAAGAATATCTTGTTTTAACGTTTGCACTAAACGCATATTCTGCTCATCCGTACCCACTGTAATACGCAAAAATTGATTAATACGAGGCTTATTGAAATAACGCACAATAATACCTTGTTCACGTAATTGCTGTGCGAGTTGACCCGCATCATGGACTGAGTGTGAAGCAAAAATAAAGTTCGCTTTAGAAGGTAAAACTTTAAAGCCCAAAGCAGTTAAGTCATCTACCAGCTTTTCACGACTAGAAATAACTCTCTGAAGTTGCTCTTCAAAATAAGCCTGATCTTCAAAAGAAGCTACCGCGGCTGCAATTGCAAAACGGTCAATAGGATATGAGTTAAAACTATTTTTGACAGCTTCAAGCGCTGCAATTAAATGTGGCTGAGCGATTGCAAAACCAACGCGCAAACCAGCTAATGAACGAGACTTCGAAGTTGTTTGACAAACAACTAAATTCTCATAGCGATTTACAAGACCAACTGCGGATTCTGCTCCAAAATCAACATAAGCCTCATCGATCACCACCACCCGATCTGGATTTGCTTTTAAGATTTGCTCGATATCAGGCAAACCCATTGCAATACTGGTTGGTGCATTAGGGTTTGTAATAACAATCCCGCCATTTGGTTGTATATAGTCCTTAGCTTCTATCTCGAAATTCTCATTAAGTGGAATTTCTTTAATTTTTGTTCCAAAGAACTGACTATAAACTGGATAAAAACTATAAGTAATATCCGGATAAAGAATAGGTTCGTCTTGAAGGAAAAATGCTTTAAAAATATGAGCAAGTACTTCGTCCGAGCCATTACCAACAAAAACTTGAGAAATCTCAATATTCTGTTGCTTAGCAATTGCTTGCTTTAAAGCTGTAGCATCTGGGTCTGGATATAAACGCAATGCATCAGCTTGCTGAGTTAAAACAGCTTGAACTGCTTCAACTACTTTTGGTGATGGCGGATATGGATTTTCATTCGTATTAAGCTTCAATAAATTCTGAATTTTAGGTTGTTCACCAGGAACATAAGGCTCTAATTCACGAACTTCTGGACTCCAAAAGCGCATTTGTGCTGTAGATAAAGTCATGGTCTTATCTCAAAAAGGGCTGAAAATCAGCCCTGAGTAATAATTAAAAAACTACTAGGTTTATAAGCTTATTGATAACGATAGCGTGCTGAGCGTGCATGGGCATCTAAGTTCTCTTGGACAGCTAATATGTCGGCTGTTTTAGCTAACGTTTTAACGCCATCTTTCGAGCACATAATCAGGCTGGAGCGTTTTTGAAAATCATAAACGCCTAATGGAGAAGAAAAACGAGCAGTTCCAGATGTTGGCAATACATGGTTTGGGCCCGCACAATAATCACCGATTGCTTCAGGCGTATAACGCCCTATGAAAATTGCTCCTGCATGACGAATATCTTCGCTCATGGCTTCTGCATCATCTAGGCACAGCTCCAAATGCTCAGGTGCAACCTGATTAATCAACTCAATTGCTTCTGCACGATTCTTCACTAATACCAAAGCACCACGGTTTTCAATTGAAGTTCGCGCAATGTCTGCCTTTGGCAATTCATTTAAATGCTTTTCAATTGCCAACTCTACTGCATTAAGTAAAGCTTCATCTGGAGTTATAAAAATAGCTTGAGCAACTGTGTCATGTTCAGCCTGAGATAAAACATCCATAGCTAACCAATCTGCATTATTCTCACCTTCTGCATATACTAAAATTTCAGAAGGTCCAGCAATCATATCGATACCAACTTGACCAAATACAGCACGTTTAGCAGCTGCTACAAAACGATTCCCTGGACCAGTAATTTTATCTACTGATGGAATTGTCTGTGTCCCATAAGCCAAAGCTGCTACAGCCTGCGCACCACCAATGGTAAACACTCGGCTGACTCCCGCAAGATAAGCTGCTGCCAGAACTAATGGATTTAATTCACCATTCGGTGCTGGAACAACCATAATAATTTCAGGTACACCCGCAACATGAGCTGGTACAGCATTCATTAGAACTGAAGATGGATAAGATGCCAGTCCACCAGGAACATAAATACCGACACGGTCTAAAGGCGTAACTTTTTGTCCTAGTGTATTGCCCAAGTCATCTATATAAGTCCAGCTATCTTGTTTCTGAGCTTCATGAAATGTACGAATACGCTTTGCTGCTAACTCTAGAGCATCACGAATTTCTGGGCTTAAATTATCAAAAGCAGTTTTAAGTTGTTCTTGAGATAATTCTAAATCTGAAAATTGATGCGCAGGATGTCGATCGAACTGTTGAGTAAGCTTTAAAACATGATCATCACCATGCTGACGAACATCAGCAATAATTTGATCTACTGTTTGCACTAAATTAAGATCATTCACGGTTTCAAATGCTAAAAGCTCAGCAAAAACCTGTTTGAAGTTCTGATCTTGAGTCGATAAACGTCGCATCAATTTACCCACAAGGCGAAAAAGAAAAAGTAAGTTTACTCTTTTTCTAAGCGCTTGTGGGCATCATCTGGCTTAACTATTGCAAAAGCATGATGGGAAATTGCTTTTAACGCGATTGAACAGCTTGTTCAAGCTGTGAAATGATTGGATTTAACAAAGTTTGTTTACGTTTAAAACTGGCTTTATTTACAATTAATCGAGAAGATACTTTACAAATCTCTTCTAATGGCTCAAGACCATTCGCTCTTAAAGTATTGCCCGTATCGACCACATCTACAATGTAATCACCTAAACCAACCAAAGGTGCCAGCTCCATAGAACCATAGAGCTTAATAACATCAACCTGCTCACCTAAGCTTGCATAATATTGACGTGTAAGATTGACATATTTCGTGGCAATTTTTAAACGACCCTTTGGATGCTCCATGCCTACTTTACCAGCAGTCATTAACTTACATTTAGCAATTTGCAAGTCAAGTAACTCATAGACATGCTGAGCACCATGTTCCATCAACACATCTTTACCTGCTACACCTATATCTGCTGCACCATTTTCTACATAGGTCGGTACATCAGATGCACGTAAAATTAAAATACGTACTTGCTTATGCGTAGTAGGAAAAATGAGCTTACGAGACTTTTCCGGATCTTCGAGCAAATTAATACCCGCTGTAGCCAATAAAGGTAACGTCTCTTTTAAAATACGCCCTTTACTTAATGCCAAGGTCAAACCATGATCAAAATTACCCATTACATCGAAATTAGGATCATCGTTTCTTACATCATTCATTAACTTACTCGCTTAATTTTGGCACCTAAACCTTGAAGCTTCTCTTCGACATGTTCATAACCACGGTCAATATGGTAGATACGATCAATTAATGTATCTCCCTCTGCAACTAAAGCAGCTAGAACTAAAGAGAATGAAGCACGTAAATCTGTTGCCATAACAGGCGCTGCCTGTAAGGTTTCAACTCCTGTTACGACAGCATCGTGACCTTCCACCTGAATATTAGCGCCCATTCGTGACAACTCAGGAACATGCATAAAACGATTTTCAAAGATCGTTTCAGAGATTGTCGCGAATCCACGGCCAATAACATTTACTGCCATCAATTGTGCTTGCATATCAGTTGGGAATTCTGGATGTGGCAAAGTTCTAAAACTTACAGCTTTAGGACGTTTACCCATCATATCAAGTTCAATCCAGTCATCCCCACGAGTGACTTCAGCACCCATTTCTTCAAACTTATCTAGAACAGACTCAAGCAATGCCGGATCCGTATGAGTTGTTTTTATACGTCCACCCGTAATTGCAGCAGCAGCTAAATAAGAACCTGTTTCAATACGATCAGCAACAACGGCATATTCACAGCCATGTAAACTTTCTACGCCAGTTACAACAAGAGTATCTGTATCAAGACCTTCAATCTTTGCGCCCATTTTAATTAACATTTGAGCAAGGTCAGTAATCTCAGGTTCACGTGCTGCATTACGAATAGTTGTAACACCGTCTGCCAATGCTGCTGCCATTAAGATGTTTTCGGTACCGCCAACAGTCACCATATCAAAAACAACTTCACCACCTTTTAAGCGACCATCAACAGAAGCATGGACATAACCATTTTCAACTTCAATATGTGCACCCAAAGCTTCTAAAGCTTTTAAATGCTGGTCCACAGGTCTTGAACCAATCGCACAACCACCTGGTAAAGAAACTTTAGCATTACCATAACGTGCTAATAATGGTCCTAAAACCAAAATTGAGGCACGCATTGTTTTTACTAGTTCATAAGGTGCAAACTGATTATCTAAAGTAGAGGTATCTGCTTTTACTGTGTCATTTTCATAGCCAATCGTTACCCCTAATCCACCAATTAGCTTTACCAAAGTATTAACATCTTTAAGATTTGGAACATTGGTTATTGTAATTGGAGAGTCTGCAAGAATAGTTGCAGCAAGTAAGGGTAAAGCCGCATTTTTAGCACCAGAAATGCGCACTTCACCTTCGAGCTTAACACCACCCGTGATTAAAAATTTATCCATTAATATTTAAGCTCCGAAAAGGCTTGCTTTACGCCATTCATCTTTGGTCATTGCACGAATTGTTACCGCGTGAACTTCCCCACTTGCAATATAAGTATTTAATGGTGCATAAACTAACTGTTGACGAGCCACTGTACGCTTACCTTCAAATTGATCATCCACTATACGGAGGTCAAATTTTCCGGCCTGTCCGCTCACCGCCACTTCCGCTACAGGGAAAGCTTCTTTTAAAATTTGAGTGAGCTGTTCACTATTCATTGCAAAGACCTCTGACACAACCTAAGGGGTAAAACGGAGTATTTTACTATAACTTTTTCCAAGAATTCAGTACGTGTTTATATTTTATCAATAAAAAAGAGGCTATCTTTCAAGCCTCTCTTAACTTCAAAAAACTTATTAAACAGAAACAGTAACTTGCGAATAAGTACATTGCATTTTTCGATATCTTAATAATTGTCTTTTTAATTTTTCAGTCAATTTTTTAATTGAAGTATACATATCATCAGCAGTTGCCTGAGCAAACAACTCAATCCCCGGCAATCTTACAATAGCCTCTGCAACATGATTTGAACTGCCCTTATGAGAGCGCTTATCAATTTGATGATCTTTTGTTAATTTAATCTGCATACTGTTCACCTGATCTAGGTGTTTCGTTAATTGATTAAATTTTGATTTAATATTTTCTTCTATAGCTGGTGTAATTGCTAAATGATGACCACGAATCGTTATTTGCATAATTCTATCCCTCACCTTTTTTAGGTTATCTAAAGAAGAACTAAAACGATTTAATGTTATCAAAAAGATAAATTGGGACAATTAAACCATTTTAGCTACTCCTCTTGGTGAAATTGAAATTTCATTATTTCGTCATAATGAGTCTCTAGAATAGCCATACTTCAAAATTCAGATCAAGACTTTTCTTTCAGACGATGAAGGAATATGTAACGATTCTCGATATTTTGCGACAGTACGTCGCGCTACTTCAATCCCTTCATCTTTTAATAATGTAGCAATCACATTATCTGACAAGGGTTTACGTGGGTTTTCATTTGCTACAAGTTTTTTAATCATTGCACGAATTGCAGTAGAAGAAGCCTCCCCTCCGGCGGTAGTTCCTACATGGCTAGAGAAAAAATATTTCAACTCAAAAAGACCGCGTGGAGTAAGCATATACTTATTTGTTGTTACACGAGAAACTGTAGATTCATGCAATTCCACTTCTTCAGCAACATCTCGAAGAACCAACGGTTTCATTGCTTCAGCACCTATCTCCAAAAAAGATTTTTGATGCTCCACAATACAAGATGCTACTTTTAATAGCGTCTTATGTCTTTCATCAATGCTTTTAATAAAGTTTTTTGCCTCAAGCATCTGATTACGTAAATATAAATTGTCTTCACTTTGATCTGCTCTACGAATCATACTAGAGTAAAAACTATTAATTCTTAATTTAGGCAGCACATCTGGATTTAGTTGAACCTGCCAGTGTAAATCTTTTTTAGAAACCACCACATCTGGAATTTGATAGTCTGATTCTTCTTTATCAAAATCCATACCGGGATAGGGTTTTAATGTTTTTAAAAGATTGATTGCAAACTTCAATTGATCTTTCGTTAGGCCTGTCTGCTTGAGTAATTTATTTAGATCATTTGCTATTAAAAGTTCATAATATTGCAATAGGCTTTTTGCCTCGTTTAAATATTCAACGTCTTTCGATAAAAATTCGAGTTGTATCTTTAAACATTCTGCTAAATTACGCGAACCAATTCCTAATGGATCAAGTCTTTGAATATGTTTTAAAACAACTAAAACTTCATCTTCCTCTATCTCTTCCTCGATATCCATTTCATTCAATAATTGCTGTGATGCTAAAATGATTTCCTCTAATTCAGCATCCAAGAATCCTTTATCATCTAATGCATCAACAATACAGTAAGCAATTAATTGATCTATTTTAGAAAAGTGCAGAAGATTAACTTGTTCTAGAATATGTTCTTTTAAAGATAATTGAACTTGGCGATTATCCTCTCGCTCTTCAAATTCCGGAGTAGCCAAAGCCGTCGATTGATGAGTATAAATATCATCCCACTCTGTATCGACTGGTAAATCATCAGGTAAATGGTTTGCATTTAATTCAGTTGTTAAGTCATCTGAGTCTTTGCTTTCTAATGTAGACAGACTTTCTGTTAATGACTCTTCTTCTATTTTTTCAAGTAAAGGATTACTATCTAGTTGGATCTGAATTTCTTGTTCAAGCTCTAAACTAGAGAGTTGTAACAAACGAATTGCCTGCTGCAATTGAGGTGTTAACGATAGAGAATTCGCAACTTTCAACCCAACAGATAATTTCATATATTTTAAATTCCATAAAACAAGCAAAAATCATGCCTATTCAATATTTATAACATATAGTTTCTATTTATCATACATGTCAGTTTAAAATTTTCAGAAGAAAAAGTGGATTTTTTATTAAAAAGTCTTGCTACAGAATAACCTTATTTATCGATTAGATTTTTTGTTAATTAATTGATACTTACGTAGGCTTACTATTTCTAAATTCTTTATTCCTCTTTAGATTTTCCAGTCATAAAAAAACACCCTCAACTGTTAAGTTGAGGGTGTTTAGAATAATGAGCTGGCGATGACTTACTCTCACATGGGAAACCCCA
>NZ_JBKEZV010000017.1:0-51912 GCF_053345265.1 Acinetobacter sp. M5A5_2a
ACTTCGAGTAATTTAAACCAATCAATCAATGATAATATTTCGATCAATCAATCAGTAAAAATCCACACAAGTTGTTCTTCATAATCTCTTAATGATCTTTCTGCTCTTCGTCAGAGACAGAATTCAACGCAATACTAAGCTTTTCATCTCAACCCTGTAAGCTAAGATATTCTCATGTATCGCGTCGGGATGAGTGCATTATAGGGGAAAAAAATTGGTACGCAAGCACTTTTCCAAATATATGTGTTTGATCGATTCTTTTTCACCCAACCAAAATCAAAAAAAGAAAGAAAATCACATCAAACTATTGATAATAAACAATAAATATTAAAATCTTTTATTTTCATTCTTTTTTGATTTTCATTTCTATTATCTTAATAGGTTGTTTAGGAACGTTCTGATGCATTCCATCAGTGATTGTCGGTACTTTTACAATACGGTCAACCACATCCATCCCTTTAATCACTTTTCCGAAAACTGCATAACCAGCATTACCAGCAGAGCGATTTAGAAAACTATTATCTGCGACATTAATAAAGAACTGGTTAGTAGCAGAGTCAGGATTTGCGGTACGAGCCATCGCTAAGGTTCCGCGTGTGTTAGCAATCCCATTTCCAGCTTCATTTTTGATTGGTGCTCGAGTGGTCTTTTCCTGCATATTTGCAGTAAGCCCACCACCCTGTACCATGAAACCAGGAATTACGCGATGGAATATCGTATCTTTATAAAAGTTCGACTTTATATAGCTTTTAAAATTCTTGACGCTGATTGGGGCTTTCTCATCATAAAGTTGTATTTCTATGTTGCCTAAATTTGTTTGCATTTCAACTAAAGTGTCAGCCCAGACTGAATGACTGCTTAAACCCAAGCAACATAGCATTAATAATTTTTTCATATCTTCCTACAGTAAAATGCAAAACTTAATAAAGGTTAAATTTAATCGTCTATATAAAAGAATTCTAGTGAGTATCTATTATCTTTTATTTAAAGCCTTATATTTTAGATTTGAGTATGAGTCCACGTTCCACGTGAAACATGGACCAAACTTTTATTTAGCTATTTTTATCCCAAAATTTTCTAAAGTTTTTACTGAACTCAATGGTGTTACGTTTGGCCTTTTTAGAAATAGGCGTCAAATTTATAAAACCATGCGTTTGATCTGAATATTCTTCATAATGCATTTTGACGCCATTTTGGCGTAGCTTATAGCTATAGATTTTCCCTTCATCATGTAATACGTCATGCCCAGCAGTAATCACAAAAGCCGGTGGATTCTTCTTCAAGTTTCCATAGGTTGGAGAAATAATAGGATCATCTAATTCTACGTTATGCTGGGTTGCATAATATTGAGTGACATTATTGATATCTTTATCTGTCAAAACCAATCCTTCGTTATAGGCATAGAAGGATGGATGTCGACTCTTGAAATCGACTGCAGGGTAAATAAGAAGTTGGGCCTGTGGAGCATAAGGCTTATTTACTGATCTTTGAGCCACGACTGTACTAATGTTTCCACCTGCACTATCACCCGCTACCGCAATTCGACCTTTTAATATTTTTAATTGTCTACGATTTTGATATACCCAAGCCAAAGCATCTTCACAAGACTGGATTAAATGTTGAGGAGAAACCTCAGGCGCAAGAGGATAATCAATACTGAGTACTTGTACTTTTGCATATTTTGCCAATATACGACACGCCTCATCATGAGTATCTAATCCACCCACAACAAATCCCCCTCCGTGATAAAAAACAAGAAGAGGTAATTTTTTATTAGATGCGGGATGATAGTGTCTCGCGAAAACGGTTCCACTTTGAAGAGGTAAACGAATATCTTCTACTGAATCAATCTCTGTTGATTTCTGGCGTATAGCCAACATTTGCGTATCAAACTGCCTTCTGGATTCAATTGGATCTGGACCAATAAAACCGATACGCCCCTGCTTAATTTGTACAGCCATCAGACATTTAGTAAATGAGTCCAAGTCAGGATATTGGTAAGAATACCCAAGAATTTTGGCAAGTGATTCTTGAGCTAATCGAGGTAACTTATCAAGAGCTCGAGCAGCGGGCCCTTGGCCCTTATCTAGCAATGTTTGAATTTTTTGATTAAATGCTGTCATGCCTATCTCCATGAATTCCTCTTATCCTTCATATTTTCTACAGAATTCTGTTGCTGTTTGACTATATTCGCATACAACTCATGTAATCAAGATACAAAGGTAAAAACTAAATTACGCTAATCTGATTTAAAGCAAATGTCATTAACAAATCTGTCGTTTCAAGCAGGAGTTTTTTGCCAATTATTGTTAACAGACAAAAAGAGGTAAGATTATGTCAACAAAACTAGTTGTTACTTTATTAGCAACCAGTCTCTTAACTGTAGGCTGTGTTGCTTATACGGATGACCCTTCTTATCGTGGTGGGTATGGTTACCCAGATACTAATCGCTATGATCGCAATGATGGACGTCGATATAATGATTGGGAACGAAAACGCTGGGAAGAACGTCAAAGAATATATGAACAACAACGAAGAGTTGCTCGCGAACAAGATCGAAACCGTCATGAATGGGATAAAAGACGCCATGACGAGGATAAAAAACACCGTGATGACGATAAAAGACGCCACGAGTGGGATAAAAAACGGGTAGAAGATCGTGATCATAATCGTCGAGATTCTCGTCATGATGACTAAATTCATTACTATATAAAAAGCCCCAATAAGCTACGTCTTTTGGGGCTTTTTTGAGAATTCTAAACTCTCTTAATTATAGAGTAATGAGTAGCAGCTCACTTCATACATAAATCGGCATCTTAAATATATGACTCTATAACCTTTTAACTGTTCTTATCGCTAAGAATTACTGAGCTGTTGCAGAACCTGAAACAGAACCAGAAGCACCAGCATCAACTTGACCTGGTTGTGCTTGACCAGAAACGCCAGCATCTACACCTACACCTGCTTGTACGCCAGATGGGCTAGCACTTGTTTGAGCAGAACCTGATGCGTTTAAACCAGCTTCAGATGCACAACCAACAGCTGTAAAAGCAACACCAGCAAGTACTACAGAGATAAGACCTAATTTTTTCATAATCGCTTTCCTTTCATTACGACAAACACTTAAATGCAAAGTTCATCTTCGCGCTGCCTATAATTCACAATTTTTTTTTCTGGCGTGCGTATCATTGGTTGTCTTTTGTAGTAATAGAAGTACAAATTGTGCAATTTTTTATTAAATTCTCTTCCTTAGCTTCATCTCTATCTTTTATATAAAAGTAGCAACTTAAGCTTTTGTTTAATTTTATCAATTTTTAATTTTTATCTGAGCCTTTTGCTCTACTCAAAAAAATTCTCTTTATAGAAACACTATATAAGGTGCGTAGAATGTTACAGAGGTTTTTTTGATTAAAAATTCCTTTTCGCATTAAAAAAGCCGGGTATAGACCACGGCTTCTCTAAAAAATTATTATATTCCGATTTAAATTACGGCCATTGCATCTCGCCTTTTACAACTTTTGCACCTAGCTCTAGGCTATCCACACTTTTTAATGTTGGATATTGTTTTTGCATGAGCTGACTCAATTCGCTAGCATTTTTACTTACTTTAGCCGCTTTCTCATAGCTCTTGAGATAGTCGATCGAAAAGTTAACCGCATCCAAACCTTGTGGAGCTCCCTCAACCATATGTGCTGGAACAACTGTTTGAGGCTGTAGTGCTTTAATGCTTTCTAAAGTTTGAATTACTTCATTGCGATCTTTAACTTTTGGTGTATCTGCCATCCATAAATGAATACCTGAAGATACAGGAATACCACCTACTACTGCTTTTGAAGAAGGAATCCATAAATAAGTGAGTTCTTTCTTACCTTTAATTTCGATTGACTCATTCTCTAACTTTAAAGTTTTAGCAGTATAAGCTTGAGGCAAAATAATTTGGCTAGGAGCATTTGCACCCATTTGTGGACCCCAATACTTCACTTTAAGGGCTTGAGTATCTTGAATATGTTTAACAGTTTCCGGCGTTGCGATGATTTGTACATTTGGGAAGTACTGTTTAAATACATCTAAACCAAAGTAATAGTCCGGATCACCATAACTTACGAAAATTGTCTTTAGCGTTTTACCGCTATCGAGAATATCGGCAGCAATACGTAATGCTTCAGATTTTGAGAATTGCGCATTAACCAATAGAACTTCTTTATCACCTTCAATTAAAGTAGAAGTCACCCCAAAATGTTCTGGTTTAGCCAGAAAACTTTGGATTTTTAGATCTTGTGCAAAAGTTGAGGAAGCCATCGTCAAAGCTGTAGCAGTTGCTAGAGCCGAAGCAGTTAATTTAAAAAATTTCATTATGTATTCTCCAATTTCATAAGGAATACTTTAAATTGCAATTTCTGTAAGGTAAATGCACTAAACTAAGATAAACTGTTGCATAAATTGTAATAATGATAAAGCATATGGACACATTAAAAGCCATACAAGTCTTTGTTTCTATTGCTCAGCATGGCAATTTAACCAAAGCAGCAGAACATCTTAATTATTCCCGTGCCATGGTTTCTCGCTATCTTGAACACCTAGAGCATACATTCTCAACTCGACTATTTCAGCGGAATACCCGAAAAATATCTCTCACTCCAGCAGGTGAAAAAGCTCTACTCTACTGCGAAAATATTTTACAACAACAACAACTTTTACAAGAGCTAGCAGCACCCGAACAACATAACGGTACGATTCGTTTTACTTGTGGTTTATTTTTATTTCAATTAGGTGTTGGCGAATGTATTCGTCAATTTAAAAAGCAACATCCACATATTCAATTTGATGTATATCTTACTGAAAATACAATTGACTTGATTGATGCACAAGTCGATTTAGCTTTGCGTATAACCCAAAAAGTTGCAGATGGATTAATTGCAAGGCCAGTTTGTCAGATCGAATCGGTATTTTGTGCTCATCCAGACTATTTAAAACAGCACAGCCCTCTCTCTCACCCAAGACAACTTATTCAATACGAATGTTTAGCTCACCATAGCCAGCATCAATACTGGACTCTTTTTGATGAAGAGCAACAACCACAGAATTATCCTTTAAACGTTACCTTTAAAAGTAATGATGTAAATGCTGTTTATGATATGTGTCTACATGCTCAGGGTGTAGCTATGTTGCCTTCACTATTAGTTAAAAAAGATTTAAAAGAAAAACGACTAGTTCCTTTATTTAAAAACTTTTCAGCTCCGGAATTAAGTCTGTCAGTGGTATATGCATCTAGGCAGCATTTACCCAAAATAACTCAGGAATTTATTGCTTTTATGATCGAAAATTTAGATTTTTACTTAAAACCGCAAAATTAAAAGCTTTAAATTGTCGTGTACGCTTGAATTTTTAGGCAGTGCCCATACTTCATACCTATTAATGAATTACAGCATATGCATGGCAGTTCAGATTTTACACAGTAAATACTGATGCCAAAAAGGACTGTACATGTTTAAAAACCCATTTAAACGGAGATCATCAATGGCTAATGAGCAAAACGAGCAAGCTCAAGACATTCAACACGAGCAAGCAGAGCAATCTAATGAGCAAACTCAGGCTGAAGGTGGAGAGCAAGCAAACGACGTTACCGTTGAATCTTTACAAGCGCAAATCACTAAATTAGAAGAAAGCCTTAAACTTGAAAAAGCACGTACAGCGAATGCTGTTTACGAAGCACAAAAAAGTGTAGAGCGTATTCAACGTGAGTCTGAGAAGCATAAGGAAACTGTGCTTGAAAAATTTGCAAAAGAATTGCTGGATTCTGTAGACAATCTAGAGCGTGCAATTCAAGCAGCGGGTGATGAAGAAACTCCTGTACTTGAGGGTATTAAGTTAACCTTGAAGTCACTATTAACTACACTGGAAAAATTTGGTGTTGTAGAAGCTGACACTCAAAATGGTTTCAACGCAGATTTACATCAAGCAGTGGGCATTGCCCCAGACGCTAAAGCGAATGAAATCGGTACCGTTTTACAAAAAGGCTATACCTTAAATGGTCGCTTATTGCGCCCTGCTATGGTTATGGTTGGTCAATAAATAAAAAATTGAGAGTTTTTAGATTTTTTTTCGCTAAAACGCTTGAAAAAAATAGATTCACTCTCATATCGGATAACAAGCAAAAACATTGCAAAAGAATTTTTGAGGAAAACGTCACATGGCAAAAATTATTGGTATTGACTTAGGTACTACCAACTCATGCGTTGCTGTACTTGAAGGCGATAAAGTAAAAGTAATCGAAAACGCTGAAGGCACACGTACAACTCCATCGATCATTGCTTATAAAGATGGCGAGATCTTAGTGGGTCAAAGTGCTAAGCGTCAGGCAGTAACTAACCCGAAAAATACATTATTCGCTATTAAGCGTTTAATTGGTCGTCGTTATGAAGATCAAGCGGTACAAAAAGACATCGGCCTTGTACCTTATAAAATCATCAAAGCTGACAATGGTGATGCTTGGGTAGAAGTAAACGATAAAAAATTAGCACCTCAACAGATCTCTGCTGAAATCTTGAAAAAGATGAAGAAAACTGCAGAAGACTATTTAGGTGAAACAGTTACAGAAGCAGTTATTACTGTTCCTGCTTACTTTAACGATGCTCAACGTCAAGCAACTAAAGATGCGGGTAAAATCGCTGGTTTAGACGTTAAACGTATCATTAACGAACCAACTGCTGCTGCACTTGCGTTCGGTATGGACAAAAAAGAAGGCGATCGTAAAATTGCTGTTTACGACTTAGGTGGTGGTACTTTTGACGTATCAATCATTGAAATCGCAGACCTTGATGGCGACCAACAAATCGAAGTGTTATCAACAAATGGTGATACTTTCCTTGGTGGTGAAGACTTTGATAACGCGTTAATTGAATTCTTGGTTGAAGAATTTAAGAAAGAACAAAGTGTGAACTTGAAAAATGACCCACTTGCGTTACAACGTTTGAAAGAAGCTGCTGAAAAAGCAAAAATCGAGCTTTCTTCATCAAATGCAACTGAAATCAACCTTCCATACATCACTGCTGATGCAACTGGTCCTAAACACTTAGTGATCAATGTAACACGTGCAAAACTTGAAGGTTTAGTTGCTGATTTAGTTGCTCGTACAATTGAGCCTTGCCGTATCGCGCTTAAAGATGCTGGTCTTTCGACTTCTGACATCTCTGACGTGATCTTGGTTGGTGGTCAGTCTCGTATGCCACTTGTACAACAAAAAGTACAAGAATTCTTTGGTAAAGAGCCACGTAAAGACGTGAACCCTGATGAAGCAGTTGCAATTGGTGCTGCGATTCAAGGTGCGGTATTGTCTGGTGACAAAACTGACGTTCTTTTATTAGACGTAACACCATTAACTTTAGGTATTGAAACAATGGGTGGTGTATTAACACCAATCATTGAGAAAAACACGACGATTCCTGCGAAGAAATCACAAGTGTTCTCTACTGCTGCTGACAACCAGCCTGCTGTAGACATTTCTGTTTACCAAGGTGAACGTAAGATGGCTCAACAAAACAAATTGTTGGGTAACTTCCAATTAGGCGACATTCCACCTGCTCCACGTGGTGTGCCACAAATTGAAGTATCTTTCGACATCAATGCTGATGGTATCTTGAAAGTATCTGCTAAAGATAAGAGCACTGGTAAAGAGCAATCAATCCAGATTAAAGCAAACTCAGGTTTGTCTGATGCTGAAATCGAAGCAATGATTAAAGATGCTGAAGCGAATGCTGAAGAAGATCGTAAGTTTGAAGAACTTGCAAAAGCTCGTAACGAAGCTGATGCATTAATTTCAAGCTCGAACAAAGCTGTAAAAGATCTTGGTGATAAAGTTACTGAAGATGAAAAAACAGCTGTAAGTACTGCGGTTTCTGAACTTGAAGCAGCAACAAAAGAAAATGATGTTGAAGATATCAAAGCTAAAACTGAGGCTTTACAAAACATCTTAATGCCTATCACTCAACGTGCTT
The DNA here is from genome assembly GCF_053345265.1 of Acinetobacter sp. M5A5_2a. Lineage (NCBI taxonomy): Bacteria > Pseudomonadati > Pseudomonadota > Gammaproteobacteria > Moraxellales > Moraxellaceae > Acinetobacter > Acinetobacter sp. M5A5_2a. Next base: position 7,995 of record NZ_JBKEZV010000017.1, read on the forward strand.
ATGAACAAGCACAGCAAGCTGGTGGTGCAGAAGGCTTTGATCCAAATGCATTCCAAGGTGGCGATGCAGGTCAACAAAAAGCAGATGATGGCGTTGTAGATGCTGAATTCACAGAAGTAAAAGATGACAAAAAATAATTTGTCGCTTTAAAAAAGACCGCGCGAAAGCGCGGTTTTTTTTAAGATAAATCCTGTTATTCTCAAGTATTGGATTTTTAAATTTTGCCTCAGATGATGAAATTGTACTCCATGCTGAATGAGATGCTTCAAGTAAGTATTTTCGGCGTGTAACTTCCTTCACATTTTATTTATCGGTAATCATTTTATTTCAGTATCTTAACTACTGCAGCTGTATACATTGTTGACAAGTAATTGCTAGGATTATGTACATTCAACTTTAGCCAATCAGACTACATCAATTTGATACAGATACAATATTATATATATAATCTAAAACATTAAAATATCACGCTATAAAAAATGAAAATCGAACCAATTATCACAAAAACCAAATTTAGATTAATGCTTATTTTTTCTCTACTCTTCGCCATTTTTAGTGCAACATTTGATGCCTATGATGAAACGTTTATCTCAATCAATGAGACGTTATCAATAGATCCCCAAAACTGGGAATTAGCCATTACTTGTCTTCTTTCAATTATTTTTTTGATCATATTCATTGGTTTGCTTCTATTCAAAGAATGGGCGAGGAAACTATATATTTATACTTTTTTCCCAATTTTACTCATTTATTTATTACCGAGTTACTATTGGACATTAATGTCTGGTCTAAGTGCTATTTTTTATGAGCTAGGCAATATTCTCTCTACACTAATTTGGGGCATTTTAGTTGTACCTAGCCTCTACCAACCTTTATTTAAAAAAGATGCTGAATTCACTGAAGTTAAAGATGACAAAAAATAATTTGTTTCTTTGATAAAAAACCGCGCTTAGGCGCGGTTTTTTATTGGTTACAAAAAATAACAATAGCTTGTTAAAGGAGATTTTTAATTATCTTAATGTCAAAAAGATCAATGATAAAAACTAATCTATTAATTATAAAAAAGATTTTATAAACTAAAAGACATTGTTACTTATTACATTAATTATTCCATTATTGCCAAGTCTAAAAACATCTTTTTAAATTTTTATAGCCAGATCACAAATTCTCCCACTCTCCTGCATTTTTTATCATTTTGACGAAATTAATTAAGTAGCTAACAATAAGATTTTATTTATATTTTTTATTTTGCCATGAAAAAATTTCTATGGTGGGGACTTAGCTTGTGTTTATGCATAGGCTTACAAACGACGAGCTTTGCTCAAAGTAATCTATCAATTGCTTCGTCTAATCAACCGTTAAAGTATCGAATTGCTTTTATTGACCCACGGTTTCAGCTCACTAAAGAACAACTTATTGAAGTAAGCCAACAAGCTGCTGAAATCTGGCACAAAGAGACGGGAAAAACCTATTTTTCTTATGATTCAGAAGCGCAGTTAACAATTAACTTAATTTATGATGATCATCAAATTATTAAAAGTGAACAGCAAGAAAATTTAAATGCTCTTTCACAAAAGCAGGAACAATGGCGCATTAAAAATGAAGAGATTATTTTAAACAAACAAGAAATTGATCAGCTATCATCTGATTTGAACAAAAAAAAGATCAGTCTAAAAGCTGAATTTGAACACTATCAACGAGACGTAACACACTTTAACCAAGGGGAACATCGATACTCTCTTGCCGATGAATTAAAAGAGCGGCAAAACCAACTACAGCAAATATCTGGAAATTTGCAAAATGAATCAAATAATTTAAATTTTAGAATTCAAATGCTTAACAAAAAAATTAAAGAACTAAATCAAGAGCAAAGCGATTTAACAACGTTAATGACACAATTTAAGCTAGAACAAAAAACCAGTATTCAGACCTTTCTTAAAGGCTTATTCAGTCAAAACCAAATTCAAATTTACGGTTATGCTTCTTTAAATGATTTACGTTTGACCCTTGCTCATGAGTTTGGCCATGCTTTAGGACTAAAACATACTACTGATCCCAAATCTTTAATGTACCCCCGTTTAAAAGAGCAAGATATTCATAATTTCAAATTAACAAATTCAGATTTAGAGTTATTAAGCTCAATTTATAGTTCAATTAAGGAAAATCATTAAAGTTAAATAATTAAAAAAACTAAATAAAACTAAACATATTGAATTTTATCTAAAAAATAATTTTGCATTTGGTAAAAACTAATGAGACTAAAGTCGCATTTATTTATCTGAATTGTATGTTTTTTGATTGATTTTTCACTTTATATTCTTATAATACGTTTTTTTTAAAATCTCCCCCTCTTCTATTATGCGTTTAACATCTTTGTTACTAGGCGTAGCCTTTGCTTTTTCTAATTTTCAGGCTAATGCTAATCTTGCCACTCCAGCTCATACTCAAATTCAGCAAAAAGCGGGTCAGCACCTGACTTATAAAATTGCTGAAATTGATCCACGTTTTGGTTTGAGCCAAGATCAATTGATTCAGATTAGCCAACAAGCTGCGGATATTTGGAAACAAGGCACTGGGCAGGATTATTTTACTTATGATCCAAATGCAAAGTTAGAAATTCGTCTAGTTTACGATAATGGTCAAAGTCGTTCTGAACAGCGTCAAAAAATTGCAGCTCAGTTCCAGCAAGAACAGCAACGTGTAATTGATGAACAGCAACAAATTAAGCAATTGAAGCAAACCCTTGGTCAAACTCAATCTGACCTTGAAAATAAAAAGCAGATTTTGAATGGCAAATTGAAAAATCTTGACCAGCAAATGATGCAACTTAACCAAGGCAAATTAGCACCTGAATATAGTGCTAAATCTTTGGCTAAAACCCAGAAAGATTTGCAAAAGCAAACTGTTGCTTTAAAGAAAGAAATTGCTGCATATAATGAGCAAGCTAAAGATTTAAATGTCAAAGTTACTCATTTTAATCAGATTAATAATGAGTTTAATAATTCATTAAACGAATTTAAGCAAAATGCTCAAGCAGATGTCTTTAAAAAAGGTATCTACAACGGCAAACAAATTGTGATTTATGAGTTCAAGTCTATTGATGATTTACGTTTGACGATTGCTCATGAGTTAGGACATGCACTTGGTTTAAAACACAGTGATCAGCCAAATGCATTGATGTACTCAGTTCGTAAAGATGGTGACAGAAAAATCACTGGCCTTACCGATGCTGATCGTGATCTATTGAGTGCTTTACCTCAATAATTAATAACTTGATATAAAATGATGTATCTATTTCTAGATAGATACATCGAAATTCATATCAAAGTCATGTTATTGTGGTCATAAGAGCTAACGAAAATAGAATGGAGATCAAGATGAGTTACTATCATATCCTGATTGAAGTAAATGATCATATCAGCACAATTGAACAAACACGCGATATTGAACTGTTTGATATTATTGAAATCAAACCGTATCTTCATTCTATTCTAATCCCCTTTTTCAATGAGCATGAAATCGAGCTTGAAGATGAAAATATTGAATACAAAGATATTTTGCATCTTGAAGTGAAACAGACTCTGCTACCGATTGAACATTTAATTGAAGAAGAACAAAAGCAATTACCAAGTGATACAGATGTTACGATCACTGCGTATGAAATCTTTAATGATCGAGATTTAAGCCAAGATGTCACTTCAGTTATTTTTGATATATTGGAAGCAGTTAAATTAGATTAGCAATCTTATACAAGTGCTTATAAAAAAGGTCTGCATGCGCAGACCTTTTTATTATTTTCAGTTTATTGCATCATTTTTTGGGCTTGTTCTTGACGGAATGCGCGTAAGATTTGTTGCCCTGCTCGTCCGCTTGGATTTAAACCTAAACGAGTTTGCTCTTGACGAATAGCCACACGGGTTTTATCCCCAATAAGACCATCAACCGCACCAATATCGTAGCCGCGATTAATCAAAAACTGTTGGATTTCACGACGTTCTGCTCGTGAAGTTCCTGGATCATCAGTTGGCCAAGATGTCGCAAAAGGACGAGCGCCTTTTAAACGATCAGATAGATGAGCAATTGCAAGACCATAACTTTCCGCAGCGTTATAACTATAGATAGCATCAAAATTCTTAAATACTAAGAATACTGGACCATTTACGCCTGCTGGTGCCATTAAACCTGCCGAAGTACTACTAGATAAAGCTCCTTGAACAAGTGGAGAGCCATCAATTCGAGTAACACCTCGCGCACTCCAGCTACTCAAAGCTTTCTTTGAGCGTCGCCCTTCTCCATCAATTGACATACCTTGGGGAACTTTTACTTCGAAACCCCATGGCATTCCTGCTTGCCAACCTGCTTTATTTAAGAAATTAGCCGTTGAAGCCAATGCATCAACTGTACTAGACACTAAGTCTCGACGACCATCTCCATCAAAATCAACAGCTAAACGTTCATAGGTCGATGGCATAAATTGGGTATGACCAAATGCACCAGCCCATGAACCTTTCAGTTGATCTTCGGTTAAGTCACCACGCTGTAAAATACGCATGGTGGCAAAAAATTCAGTACGGAAATAACTTTGTCGGCGACCTTCACAACTTAAAGTTCCGAGTGCTTGTAATAAAGGATATTTTCCAGAAATATCACCAAAATTACTTTCAACACCCCACACTGCCACAATTGTTTCTGGTGGTACGCCGTAGGTTTGAGAAGCACGATTTAAAACATCGCGATATTGCGCCAACTTTTGTTTTCCAAGCTCAACACGCTCTTCATCGACTAAGCCAGAAAGATAATCCCAAATAGGCGTCGAAAATTCTGGTTGATAATTTAATTTATCAATAACCGAATAATCTGGAGTTAAGTTTTGAGTATAACGATCATAGGTTGTACCAGAGACTCCAGCAGCAACCGCTTGAGAGCGTAAATTTGCCAAACAACTTTGGAAATTATTATTAGGCGTATAATTTTCGTTAGTCACTGCCGGAACAGTGGCACTGCTAGATATTGTAGAACCATTAATTACGAGCTCTGCTTGAGCCTGAGTCATTGCTAAAAATACAGAGCCAACAATACAAGAAAAACGTCGCATATTATCCCAGTTTCAATTTTTGAATTTAAATTTTTAAGTACCATACCATTATGAGTCTAAAATTTCAGAGAGAAAACGTAAATTTGAATTCATAATCTCTTCTTTAAATTCATTTCCATTGTTTTAAATTCAAATTTTCCACTTTATTTTGAATTTAAAACTTCGACCAGTGTGCACCACCAGTTTTGAATTCAAAATAATAGCGTATAGTTTAAATTCAAAAACCTTATTTTAAATTTAAACTATAAAACAGGTATTTCTGTGGATAAACTTATCCACAACCAAGCAAAAACAGTACTATTTATTGATTCTACTCTATATTTCATCATTCTTTATGACACGGCAAATCCAATCAACCGAACAATCTGTATTTTTAAATTCAAAAATCAGCCCATGTTTTAAATTCAAACTCGCCACGTTATTTTAAATTTAAAACATTTCAACAAACACCATTAGTTTTGAATTCAAAAAATATAGCACTAACCATCTGTTATAAATCAAACTCTCTTGTAGATAACTAACTTTAAATTCAAAACAATGTAAAAAACTTGCTTTCACTTTTTTAAATTTAAAAACACCACCAATATTTAAATTCAAAAATTCACGTAAAAAGTTATCCACAAACCCCAAATACTTATGATTTATTATTTTTTAAATTTAAAAGATAAAAAAAGCGATCCGAAGATCGCTTTTTTGCAAAATCAAAAGTATTTAGAGGGTCATATCTGCTGTTAGAGCGAGTGGTTCTGGCAAAATTTTCGCCAATTGACGGCATAACGTCGTCAATTCATTACTATCCACAGGCATTAAAGTGATATGACCTAACTTACGACCAGCACGTTCTGACTTGTTATAAAGATGTAGATGAGCACCATTTAAGGCAAGTACATCTTCAGTTTTAGGATGCTGACCAATAATATTGATCATGACCGTTGGACGAACAACGTCTGTTGAACCTAATGGAAGACCTGTAACAGCTCGAATATGGTTTTCAAACTGAGAACAGACAGCGCCTTCAATTGACCAGTGACCTGAGTTATGCACACGTGGTGCCATCTCATTTGCACACAAACCTTGTTCTGTCACAAACAGCTCTAGAGTCAACACACCAACATAGTTGAGGTGATTCAACAACCGTGTAATGTAGTCTTGAGCAACAGGCTGTAAAGCTTCACTATTCGGTGCTGGAACAATTGAATGCGATAAAATGCCATTATGGTGGTGATTTTCAGCCAATGGCCAAGTTTTTACTTCACCATTTTGGCCGCGCACCGCAATAATTGAAACTTCGCGAGAGAATTTAACAAAGCTTTCGGCAACTAGACTTTTTGCAGGACCAAGTTCAGCCCACGCGGTGTCAATCTGGTCTTCTGAACGAAGTACAAACTGACCTTTACCATCATATCCACCAGTTGCAGTCTTAAGCACAATCGGCAAACCAAGCTCAGCAACAGCCTTTTTCAAACTTTCTAAGCTATCTACAGCACGATACGGCGCAACAGGAATAGTAAGTTCATCAAACAATGCTTTTTCTGACAAGCGATTTTGCGCAGTCGCTAAAGCAACACGGGGAGGGTGCAATGCTTTGGTTTGTGTTAAAACATCAACATCTTCAACTGGTGTATTTTCAAACTCAAGACTAAAAACATCAGCACTTTCAATAAACTGCTTTAAACCTTGCTCATCTTGGCTAGAAAAGACTTGGCCTAAAACACCTGCTGGACAATCTGTATTTGCTTCAAAAAAAGTACACTGAATATTTAATGGTAACGCCGCTTGAGCCATCATTCGACCCAGTTGCCCACCACCAAAAATACCGATAGTTTTATCCATCTCAGCCTCTTACACCTGACCCGGAATATTTTTGCTTGCAACTTTATCAGTTTGCGCAGCACGGAAATCAGCAACATTTTTTGCGATTTCAGGACGAGTTAAACCTAAGATTTGTGCCGCCATAATTGCTGCATTCGTCGCACCTGCTGGACCAATCGCTAAAGTACCTACTGCGATACCAGCTGGCATTTGTACGATTGAAAGCAAAGAATCTACGCCATTTAAAATTGATGATTTAACTGGCACACCTAAAACTGGTAAATCAGTTTTTGCGGCACACATTCCAGGTAAATGCGCTGCACCACCAGCACCAGCAATAATCACTTGAATACCACGATCACGCGCAGTTTCTGCATATTCAAATAAACGATCTGGAGTACGATGAGCAGATACCACTTCCGCTTCAAATGGGACACCAAGCTGTTTAAGCATATTGGCTGTGTTTTCGAGAGTTGCCCAATCAGATTGAGAACCCATAATAATTCCAACGAGAGGTTGAGCGTCTTGTGCTGCGGCCGCATTCATTGCTAATGTTCCAGAGACAAAAGTAAAAGAAGATAAATCTCGACGAGAGCCAAGTTTTAAATGGTTCGGAAGCCCATTATTATAGACTGATTTTTCATCTCACGAAAATTTAACTGACCAGCTCTGCGAATATTTTTAATCTCATAAAAAAATGTCATGGTTTAACAGTGACACATTCTCAAATTTTATTAATATAACGCGCTTAATGAAATCAATAAGAGCTTAATAATGAAAAAATTTCTTGGAGTCGTAACACTCACACTTTGCACAACAACGAGTTACGCGGCCTTAGTAAATTTAAACATCGGTGAATTTCAAAAAACCATTAAAACTTTAAATAAAGAAAAAGGTTATAACGGAGAAATCAAAAGTGGAGCATTAACTGGCAAAGTCCAAGAGAAATTTATCGTCACGGGAACATCTGCTACTGATGAGAGAGAACCAGTTCTTATGACTGGTTATTATCTTGGTGCAACTGAGGCAGGAAATGTATATTCAATTACTGAATATCGAATTTACTGTGACGATCAGACCTATGGTTATGCCATGTCTAATTTTGAGCCGGACGGCGCTTTGAGTACAACCACAACAGACAGTAATTATGCTTTTGACTATGAAGATCCAACGCCAAGAGATCAACAATTTTCTAAAATTCTAAAAAAAGCGTGTAAACACCCAGCAAGATAATCAGGTATTTAGAAAATAATGGCTTGTATAGAATCAATTATTCAATACAAGCCATTGCAAATTATTGGCTTCTAAATACGAAATAAACACAGCCAAATAGACATAACATCGCCCACAAGTAATCCAGTTTAAATGGTTGTTTAAACAAGAAAATCATAAACGGTACAAACACAATCAGCGTAACCACTTCCTGCGTGATCTTCATTTCACCGAGTAACCAGCCTTGAGCACTCAGCATACGAGTAGCAGGAATCATAAAACTGTATTCAAGCAAGGCAATAATCCAACCGAATAAGATCGCTTGCCAGAGTGGGGCATGGTGCAAAAATTTGAGGTGCCCATACCATGCAAGTGTCATAAAACAGTTAGAAATAATTAATAGCGTAAAAGCTAAAACCGTTGGGCTCAAAGGCACATCCCTCATCATCACGATGATTTAAGTATTATTAAAGATACAAAACATTATAAAAGATAAAACTGTAATTCAGCTTAAATACAAAAAATAAAGCTGTACTTTTATAAGGGCCTCAAACACATAGAACAACAACGATTTTTGACTATCTTTTCCCGTTTAGCCTTGCTATCGTTGCTGCCAAATTTATCAATAATGAACGCGCAGACACTTGACGTGCTGTGTATAGAAGCAGTGGAGAAGGCGAGCAATGCATCTGCATATCTTGGGTATTTGTGGCACTTTTATGGGCTCTTTAGCACTTTTAGCTCGTGATTTAGGGCATAAGGTAACCGGTTCCGACTTAAACGTTTACCCGCCAATGTCTACCCAGTTAGAAAATGCAGGTATTACCCTCATGCAAGGCTATGACCGTAGTCATTTGCAGCCTCATCCAGATTTAGTGATTGTTGGAAATGCCATGAAACGTGGTATTGATGCTGTGGAATATATGCTTAACGAAGGTCTGCCATATATTTCTGGTCCACAGTTCCTTGCTGACCATGTTTTACAAGGTAAACATGTAATTGGTGTAGCTGGTACTCACGGTAAAACCACGACTACAACCATGCTGGCTTGGGTACTTGATCAGGCGGGTTTAAACCCAGGCTTTTTAATTGGTGGTGTTCCACTTGGTTTTAGTGAAAGCGCTCGTTTAGGTGGCGGCAAATACTTCTGCGTTGAAGCCGATGAATATGACTCAGCTTTCTTTGATAAGCGCTCTAAGTTTGTTCACTATCACCCAAAAACGGCGATTTTAAACAACCTTGAATTTGACCACGCCGATATTTTTGATGACCTAGCAGCTATTCAAAAGCAGTTCCATCATCTTGTTCGTACCATTCCAAGTGAAGGCCGTATTATTGCGCCAATTACTGAAACTCATATTGATGAAGTACTTGAAATGGGCTGCTGGACACCAGTCATTCGTACAAGTCTAGAAGCAAATGAAAAAGCCGCCTTATCTGCCGAACTCATTTCAATTGATGGCAGCCATTTTAAAGTATTAGAAAATGGCAATATCGTTGGCGAAGTGAAATGGAGCATGACAGGGCAACATAGCGTAGCTAATGCTTTGGCAACGATTGCAGCCGCTCAGCATGTGGGTGTGGCGCTTGAACAAGCTTGTGAAGCTTTGTCTAACTTTGGCGGTGTGAAACGTCGTATGGAGTTGCTTGGCACAGTCAATGATATTGAGGTTTATGATGACTTTGCTCACCATCCAACTGCAATTGACACGACTTTAGATGGTGCACGTAAACGCTTAGGTGAACGCCGTTTATGGGCCATTATCGAACCACGTTCAAACACAATGCGTATGGGGAGCCATAAAGATGGCTTAGCACACTCAGCACGCTTAGCAGACGAAGTCATCTGGTATCAACCAGAAGGTTTAGATTGGGATTTACAACCCGTGATTGAAGCTGCGTCTAACCATGCTCAAGTTAGCCGTTCACTTGATGAAATTATTGAACGTATTGTCAATGAAGCAGGTGAGGGCGATGCCGTCGTGATTATGTCTAATGGTGGCTTTGGTGGATTACATCAAAAATTAATGAATGCATTAAAAGCAAAAGCTGCTTAACTTTTGCTTTTAATTATTCAATAAAAAAACGGGTTTCAAATTGAAACCCGTTTTTTTATTCAGCCGTTTTAAACCTTCTCTGGCTCTATATTTTCTATAAATTTATTAGAAACCATTAAACGTAAACTATAGACAATACCCATCGCAAAAACGCTATATCCCACGTTATTACAAATAAACGGAATACATAAAATGATGAGGGCCGTAATAGGGTAAAACCATTTGCTGATTCCCTCTAAACATTCAAATTCATATAGCACCCAAATGCAGGTGGTATAGAGCACTACACTCACCGCAACGACTATTCCCATATATAAATCGGAAATATGTGCATGATGGGTTGTGACATCCACAGCAGCAGCAAGCGCAGCACCCACCGTAGCAATACTCACAAAAATAAAGTAATGACCATATCCCCATACAAACGGGCGCACACCTTTCAAATGGTGATGCTGTTCACTACGGTCAAAATAAGCCCACCACATCGCGAACATAAGCATTAACCCACCGATCATTAAGAAAACGGCAGGAATATTAATAGATTGAGCAGTCAGCGCATCGCGGATCGCATTAAAGCTACCAATAATTGACTCACCCAACACAATAATCGTAAGCAGGGCATAACGCTCTACAATATGATGTGGATGCCACGGCGTAGGTGAATATTTTTCTGCATAGTAGGGAACAAATAGCTCCATCGCAGCCAGAAATAAAAATAAAGGGGCCGAAAGTACATGGGTAAAATTGGCAACTAACCAACCAATCTGTACCAGTACAATCCCTATTGCATAACGATAAGCCGTAATACGTCGAGCAGGATCGTATTTTGCTGCACGCAACCACTGGGTAACGAGTGCCATTCGCATGATGACATAACCGATGATCATTACGTCAAAATCCTGACTATGAAATACATCGGGAATGCCTGCTGCCATCACCAATGAACCCACAATTTGTACAAAGGTGAGGCATCGATACAACGCATCGTCGTTATCGTAAGCTGAAGCAAACCATGAAAAATTCATCCATGCCCACCACAGCGCAAAAAATACCATCAAGTAGCTTGGTAACGCATGCCATAGATGATTTTCAATAATGGCGTGGTGTAACTGCTGACCTGCTGTTGCAATCGCGACCACAAAAATTAAATCGAACAATAATTCGAGGGGAGTCGCTGCTCTATGCGGCTGTTCTGGATCTCTTGGAGATAAAGGCCTCAAACTTAATTTTTTCTGTTTTTCTTGAGTAGTCATAAAATAACGTTCTCGAATAAAATGCCAACACGTTAGCACTTTAATATCAACGCCCAGATCACGCATTAAAAATTATCGTTCTAAGCTGTTTAATCTTTACTCACAAACAAACTATATTTCATTTTTGTGACAATTCTTTATCAAGACATTAAGCTTAATTCTTTATCATAGCTCACGTTTTTGTTCTCATTTGGAATATGAATGTCTTTAGAAACACTCAACCTTAGCTTATTCCATGTTATTAATGGGGCTCAGGATGCGAGTCAATTTATCATTCGTCTTGCTATCTTTTTTGCTAATGATCTCCTATATATTCTTTTATTCATCCTTACATTTTTATGGTTCTATGGCGACCAAGATTTAAAAAATAGGGTTGTTAAATCTGTCTTTTTGACCTGCGTGTCGCTTTTAGTGGGCTATGTTATTTCTCTGTTTTACCATCACGCAAGACCGTTTGTGATGGGTGTTGGTACTACTTTTATTGAACATGCACCAACGGCATCTTTTCCAAGTAATCATATGCTGATTTTCAGCACTATCGCCCTGTCTTATTTATTTGCTCAGCGCAAACTGATTGGAATAATTCTTCTATCCTTGTCATTTGTCGTGGCATGGTCACGTATTTATTTAGGTGTGCATTTCCCTTTAGATATGTTGGGCGCTTTTATTGTAGCGCTATTGGTAAATACAGCCGGATATTACTTCTGGAATGCCTACGGCACGCGCTTAACCGCATTCTTTATTCACCTTTACCAGATCATATGTAAACCGCTTTTAGATCGAGGTTTAATTAAATAACCCCTAGAACCCTTTTAGTGTTAAAAACCACGAAATTAAGTTCAGTTGCGTAATACTAAAAAATCTGCCATTCTATACGTAGTTGGATATGTTTTATCCAAAACAGAATTTAGTTTGACAAGGGGAGTAGCCTCCTCCAAACATAACAGCAATGTTATGTGTCAGATATCGTCAATACACTTTTATTAAAAAGTCGGTATCTGAGCATCATGAAATTCATGATGTAGGCAAGACCTTGATCATGTTGGCACAGATGTTTAATTCATCTGGCAACGGGTCAAGGTTTTTTTATGCCCAATTGCCGGATGTGGAGGTTTTATGGAATCGATCGGCAATTTATGGCTGTATGTAGCATTCTTTGGCATTGTCATTATCATGCTCCTGATTGACTTTTTAGGCTTTAAGCAAAAGCAAGGTCAGGATGTTTCAATTAAGCAAGCTGCTTACTGGAGCGTGGCGTGGGTGAGTGTCGCAGCGTTATTTGGTGGTGGTTTATGGCTGCATCTACAGCAAACTGCTGGTGTGACCTTAGCAAATCAAAAAACAATGGAATACTTTGCAGGTTACTTGCTTGAAAAGTCGCTCGCAATTGACAACGTTTTCGTCTGGTTAATGATTTTCGCAGCGTTTGCTATCCCAGCTGCACTACAACGTAAAATTTTGCTCTACGGCGTATTAGGCGCAATCGTACTGCGTACTCTCTTTATCTTTATTGGTGCATGGTTTGTTCAAGAATTCTCTTGGGTGCTTTATATCTTCGGTGCATTCTTGGTATACACAGGCTTTAAGTTCTTAAAAGGTCAAGAAGAAGAAACCAATATTGAAGATATCAAAGTTTTAAAATGGTTACGTAAGCACATGCGTATTACTCCGCAGCTTGAAGGTGACAAATTCTTTGTACGTCAAAATGGTTTATTGTGGGCAACGCCGTTATTTCTAGTTTTGATTTTGGTTGAAGCTTCTGACGTTATTTTCGCGGTAGATTCTATTCCAGCTATTTTTGCGGTAACTAGCGATCCGTTTATTGTTTTAACAGCGAACTTAATGGCAATTTTAGGTTTACGCGCAATGTTCTTCTTGCTTGCTGGCGCTGCAACCAAACTGCATTACTTACCATACGGCTTAGGCATCATTTTATTGTTCATTGGTGCAAAAATGTTGTTGCTTGATGTATTCCACATGCCAATCTGGATCTCGTTAAGCTTTATCGTAATAGTGTTAGCAATTACTGCTTATCTATCCTTACGACACAACAAAAAGCAGTTACAGTCTTAATTCATCAAAACAAGGCATCTACAAGCGAGATGCCTTGTGCTTTAAATTTTAAAAATAAGCTGTACTTTAAAAAAACAGATTAATATTATATGCCAACTTAAAATTTATCTTTCCTAATCAGAAACATAATAGACAATATCTAGTCGACATTGTATGTCGAACATACTTATTAAAATGTGTGGGGGCTCATGCGTTCTAAAAAAATTAATCTTGTCGTGGTGCCTTTATTGCTCACGGCATGTAGTCATAATGATGGTCCTTTAGTACAAGATGTATATAACAACCAATATGACTGTGCTCGCGACTGGAATACTGAAACTTGTGAAGAAGAAAATAGCTCAAGTGGACATAGTTCTGGTTCAGGCCATTATTTAGGACCTGCGTATTATCGAAATAACCGAGAAGTTTCTTATCACGGCAATACCTTACACCCTTATAGCAACTTGAGTGCTGGTCGCCCCATCATTTCAACCACGGCGAAAAGCTCGTCTTTTTCATCGCCAATTCGAGGTGGTTTTGGCCGTAGCGGTTTTTCTTTCGGCGGCTAAGTCATTCAGGCATTAACATAAGATGAAAAGAAAAATCTTTACTCCACGCCCAGACTGGCAAGTGGAGCATCAAAATATTGGTTTTGATTACTTTAATTTACCTTCTCTCGATGGCTCAATTTACTGGTCTGAAGGAGTTGCTTACGAGTTTACCCTTAAGCAGATTGAACAACTTGAAGATGCAGCAAATGAACTGCATCAAATGTGTTTATCTGTTGTAGGAGAACTCATTCAACGGGGTGACTATCCTGCTTATTTTCAAATTCCCGAAGTAGCCTTAAGCCATATTGAAAGCTCATGGAAACAAAATGCACCAATGCTCTATGGTCGCTTTGATTTCGCCTACGATGGGCGAAATATCAAAATGCTGGAATACAACGCCGATACACCTACCGGCTTACTAGAAGCATCTGTAGCGCAGTGGCTGTGGATAGAACAAGTCTCAGGCATTGCGAACCGAGACCAGTTCAATAGCATTCATGAAGACCTGATTAAACGCTGGAAGACGATTTTACCGCGCGGTAGTCATGTGCATTTTGCTGCCTGTCAGGAAGCTGGACGGGAAGACTGGGGCAATTTAGAGTATTTGATGGATACAGCCTACCAAGCTCATCTACAAGTTTCTGAACTCTCTATGGAAAATATTGGCTGGAATGGACAAGATTTTGTTGATCTTAATAATCGCACCATTCAAAACCTGTTCAAGCTCTATCCATGGGAATGGATCTGGGAAGAAGCATTTTCTCAATATATCCACCCACAAACCCAGTGGATTGAACCTTGTTGGAAAATGCTACTTTCAAATAAAGCAATTCTGGTTGAGCTTTGGAAACGTTATCCCAACCATCCTTTATTGGTCGAAACTCATACTTATGACCCACAGCAAACATTGGCTGGCAAATGGGTGAAAAAACCGATTTTGGCAAGGGAAGGGGCTAATATTCGGGTTTTACAAGATGGCCATGACCAAGGTGCAGCTTCTGGTAGTTTCTATTTTGATGACTATGACAAATATGGGTATGTCGTACAAAAATGGGTAGATACCCCTTTATTTTCAGGACAACTCCCTACACTTGGATTATGGATGGTCGGTCATCAATGCGCAGGTATGTCTATTCGTGAAGATTGCTACGACATTATCGGTAATGATGCTCACTTTGCAGCGCACTACTTTGTAGAGTAATCACCCCCCATTAAACATATATAAAAGAGCTCTTAAATAGAGCTTTTTTAATGTGCCTCATTTGCTCTCATAGAGTGCGTTTTAGGTTCATCTTGAAAAACCAATTCAAGCTTCTAAAGATAAATTAGAACAAATATTCAAAAATATAGTCTTTCAACCTTATGTAATTTAAAAATTTTATTCAATTTTTTATATTAAAAACTCATATTGGCAAGCTCTTTGCATCTCCTAAAAAGAAAAAAGCCTAGATTTTAAGGGCTCGTGAGAGCCCTAATTTTTTTAAGGAGTAATGCCATGAATGCTATCCCAACTTTAACGCCACTTGCTATGCCATGTAACAGCAGTTTTGATGCAAAAGATTGGGAAATTTTATCTACTCACTGGTATCCGGTTGCTCGTATTCAAGACGTCTCTACTGCACCCCAGCGAGTGACACTATTAGACGTGAATATGGCCCTGTATGAGACAGAAAGTGGTGAAATTCATCTGGTCCGAGATATTTGCCCCCATCGTGGTGTGCCTTTAACCAAAGGATGGGTAGACGGTGAGGAAATTGTTTGTCCTTATCATGGTCTACGCTATAACACTGAAGGGAAATGTACCCAAATACCAGCTCAACCCGAACTAACCAAGATCTCTGATCGTTTTTCTCTGACCAAATTTCCAGTTATTCAACGTTATGGCCTTATTTGGACCAGTATTCATGGTCATGATGTTGCACAAGCCAATATTCCAGTATTAGATACTTGGAATCAGACAGAGCATCAAACAATTTTGCCACCATTTGTCGATATTGGCGGTTCTAGCGGACGTCAACTTGAAGGTTTTATCGATGTCGCTCATTTTGCTTGGGTACATCACAATGCCTTTGCAAATCGCGATAATCCCATCGTCCCTAAATATCATACTGAACGTACCAACTACGGCTTAAAAACGGTCTATATCAGTAATGTTAGTAACTATCCGCATGAATTAAAACATCTCGAACCAGAAGGCTTTTTGTGGAAACGCACCTTTGATGTTTATCCACCTTTTTCAGCCGTGCTTACGGTCGATTTTCCAGAAGGCGGTGTTTTAAAAATCTTGAACGCCTGTTGTCCTATCTCAAGTAATAAAACTCGTTTATTTGTTCCCTTAACCCGTAACTTTGATCAAACAGGTGATTTAGAAAAAGTATATGCATTTAATGCCCAAATTTTTGCTGAAGACCAAGACATGGTCGAATCACAAAAACCAGAAGAACTCCCGCTAGATTTAATGATGGAAGCTCATTTTGAAGCTGACCGTTCATCAACGACTTATCGTCGGATCTTGGCTGAATGGGGACTAAGTAAACGTTATACCGTTTAAATCTTGGTTAACTGGGGTACAATCAACCGAAAAAAGTGAAAATATAAAGGCTTTCCATGTCATTGATCGCAAATACCACCGTTGTGCGTGGTCGTTTTTTAGATATTCAGCAAACTGTCTCTGAGCCAACTGATATTCCAAATCAAGTACGTTATTTGGAAGATGGTGTATTGATTAGTGAACATGGAAAAATCAAATGGTTTGGTTCATGGGATGAAGCTCAAGAGCATCTTCCTGCTGGGGTTGAAGTTCAACATTACCCAGAACAATTGATTGTACCCGGCTTTATTGATACCCATATCCACTTCCCGCAAACCGAAATGGTTGGAGCATACGGCGAACAACTTTTAAGCTGGCTCAATACCTATACATTTCCAACTGAAATCCAGTTTCAGGACAAAGCATATGCAAGTGAAATTGCCCAGTTCTTTGTTCAAGAACTCTTAAAACACGGTACAACCACCGCTCTCGTTTTCTGTACAGTTCACCCTGAGTCTGTTGATGCTTTATTTGAAGCCGCAGAACACGTTCAGATGCGTTTAATTGCCGGTAAGGTTCTCATGGACCGTCATGCACCTGAAGCACTGTGTGACACACCAGAAACAGCTTACAGCGACACAAAAGCACTCATTGAAAAATGGCATGGCAAGGGTCGTGCACTTTATGCGATTACACCACGTTTTGCACCAACCTCTACACCTGAGCAATTAGAAAGAGCAGGGCAGTTAAAGCAAGAATTTCCTGATGTTTATGTACATACACATTTAAGCGAAAACAAAGATGAAATTGATTGGGTGAAATCTTTATTTCCAGAACAGACTGGTTATTTAGATGTTTATCAACATTATGGCCTTACTGGTAAGCGCTCCGTGTTTGCTCATTGCGTTCACCTAGAAGACGAAGAATGGCAATGCATGCATGATACACAATCCGCTATCGCATTTTGTCCAACTTCAAACCTGTTCTTAGGTAGTGGTTTATTTCCATTGAAAAAAACATGGGAAAAACAAGTGAAAGTTGGCTTAGGTACAGATATCGGTGCAGGTACATCATTTAGTTTGCTTCAAACAGTTAACGAAGCCTATAAGGTTCAGCAATTACAAGGCGATAAACTTTCAGCTTATGAAGCGCTCTATCATGCAACTTTAGGTGGAGCAAAAGCGCTTGACCTGCAAGATCAACTAGGAAACTTCAACATCGGTAAAGAAGCAGATTTTGTTGTCTTGAATCTTAAGCCAACAGCATTACAGCAACTGCGCCAGTCTAAATCCAAATCTGTTGAAGATTCCCTGTTTGCATTATTCACGTTAGGTGATGACCGAAATATTGAGGCGACTTATATTTATGGAAAACGTGCTTATCAAAAAGAAACAGCCTAAACAAAATCGTGCTGTTAAGTTTTTGTTATTATTTGGAATATGCGCACTAGCATTAAAGCGTGATCGACATATTGCTCAAAATGATAAAATTTCTGACTTATCAAAGGGTGCATGAAAAGTCATTTTGCTTTAAAATTTTACCATTAACTCAGATTTTAGAGGTGTTGCAGGTCAACACCTTTTTTATTTTTTCTTTTATATCTTGTAGGAATCTGACATGACTGTTGCAATGAGCATCATGATTTCAACCGAAGAAATTCAAGCAAAAGTCAAAGAGCTCGGCGAGCAAATTAACGCTCACTATGCAAATAGTGACAAAGAGTTGGTCCTGATTGGGCTACTGCGTGGTTCTGTTATTTTCATGGCAGACTTATGCCGCACGATTACCAAACCGCATGAACTCGACTTTATGACAGTGTCTAGCTACGGCGGCGGTACAACTTCAAGTCGAGATGTTAAAATCTTAAAAGATCTTGATGGTGAAATTCGCGGTAAAGATGTGTTGGTAGTTGAAGATATTATCGACTCAGGTAATACCTTAAGCAAAGTTATGGAAATGTTGCAAACTCGAGATCCAAATTCAATTCAATTGTGCACATTGGTGAGTAAACCATCTCGCCGTGAAATTGATCTTGAAGTTAAATTTTTAGGTTTTGAAGTTGAAGATAAGTTTATTGTTGGTTACGGCTTAGACTACGACCAAAAATATCGCCACTTACCATTTATTGGTGAAATTGGTTTATAAATTTCAAAAAAATAGCACTGAAAGGTGCTATTTTTTTATATAACGTTTTAGTTTTGAACAAAAAAGACACAAAAATTCGCAATCTGCTACAGACAAACTAGCAGGCTCTGAAGCACGATAGAATATGAAGCAAAATCATTAACTTCACCAAAAAAACAACTGGAGAACAAATATGTGGTCACTTATTGTTGCTATTGTGGTTGGTTTCTTTGCTGGTTTAATCGCTCGTGCCTTACATCCTGGCGATGATAAAGCAGGTTTTATCGTAACAACCCTCATCGGTATTGCAGGTTCACTTCTAGCTACCTATGGCGGACGATTACTGGGGCTTTACGGAGAAAATTCAGCGGCGGGCTTTATCGCATCTGTTATTGGCGCAGTGCTTATTCTCTTTATTTACAATTTAATTGCACGGAAAAGTTAATTCGTTTTAGGCAATAAAAAAGCACCGAATGGTGCTTTTTTATCTATTTTATAAACCTAACTCTTTCCAAACGGCTTGAATTTCTTCTGCAGAACGAGCACCTACCAGTTTAAAACCATTTGCAAAAATCAGGGTAGGGGTGCCATTAAAACCTAATCTCTTTCCAAGCTCTAAATTACGGTCAATTGGATTAGCGCAGCTCGTAACTGTGGGTTTACCCCCTTGCTGAATCAGTTTTTTCCAAGAGTATGATTGGTTCGGCGCACACCATACTTGTCTAGAAACCACAATAGACTGCGGTTTTAAAGGATAAATAAACGTATAAATTGTCGCATCTTTCAGCTTATCGAGTTCAGGTTCAAGCTGTTTACAATAAGGACAGTTGGGGTCAGAAAATACTGCTAAAACATGCTGTCCATTACCTTTAACCGTTTTAATCGCATCTTTTAAAGGCAGTTGTTTCCAATCAATTGAGTTCTGCCCTAGAACTAGATCTTTAGTCAAATTCTTCTGATCTTTTAACCGGATCATAGAACCAACAAACATATGCTGACCATCTTCGCCCACATAGATGATTTGTTGATCCAGATTAGCGCTATATAAACCTTGCATTTCGGTTTTCTGAATATTGCTAATTTTTAAATTAGGATATTGTTTTTTAATATTTTCTCTGACTGAGTCCACATTAGCGAAACTCAAACTCGCCGTTAAGCTAAATAATGCCAATATTCCTAATTTTTTAAGCATAAAACCAACTCATAGGTAGGAGAGAAGCTCATTTTAATCAGTTCAGCTCATGAAAACAGAACTGCTTACCGAGTTATAACCAAAATCCCACTTAGTTATGCCAATGTTTCACGTGGAACATAAGCAGGTTTTAAATCGTTAATTTCTACCGAAATATGGACGATTTCATCATGAATCGATAAAGCATGACGGATCTGGTCTGCTGTTAAGGAAACATCATCAGTTTCGAGCGCCAAAATACAAGAAAACTTGCCTTTTGCGACTTTCCAGACATGAATATCTGTAATTTCGATGTGTTTAGGAAATTCAGCAATCACTTCACGAATTTCTTCAACCACAGGATGATCCATTTCTGCATCCAGAAGGGTTTTTCCTGTCTCTTTGATTAACCCAAGAGACCATTTTGCAACCAAAATAGCACCTAAAATTCCTAAAAGTGCATCTAAAAAGTCCCAGCCAAAATATTTACCCGCACAAAGCGCAATAATTGCAAAAACGGAGGTCACAGCATCTGCAACCACATGTAAAAATGCGGCTTTTTGGTTTAAATCGTGGTGGTGATCCCCATGCTCGTGATGGTGATGGTGATGGTGATGGTGATGGTGATGGTGATGGTGATGGTGATGGTGATGGTGATGGTGATGGTGACCATTATCATGAAGTAACCACGCACAAATCAAGTTAATTACTAAACCTAAAATTGCAATCGGAATAGCTTCATTATAAAAAATCTCAACCGGATTAAATAAACGCTGAACCGACTGAAATGCCATAAAAATAGCCACAACCATAAGCAAAATTGCGCTGCTATAACCCGCTAAAATCTCGATTTTCCAGGTTCCAAAGCTAAAACGGTGATCTTTTGAATAATGACGGGCCGCACGATAGGCAAAGTAGGCTAAACCGAGTGCCAACATGTGCGAACTCATATGCCAACCATCAGCTAATAATGCCATTGAGTTAAAGAACCACCCACCAAATACTTCTAACACCATCATGGACGCCGTTAAAATGGTTGCAATCAAAATACGTTTTTGTGCAAGTGGATTTCCCTCATCAAACTGATGTTGATGATGACGTGATACACTATGATCCTGCATAAAATTTAAACCCAATATACTCCCTACCAGTATATTGAATTATACAAGAGAACACAGATGAGTCACATTGGTCAGGATAAAAAAATACTTAATCGTGTAAAACGACTAAAAGGACAAATTAACAGTATCGAGCATGCCGTTGAACAGTCGGATCTTTCATGCATAGAAATACTGCAACAAGTTGCCGCAATTAAAGGTGCGATAAACGGTTTGATGAGTGAATTGATGGAACAGCATTTACATCATCATGTGCTCAAAGAAGCACAAGTTGATCAGAATGAATTAGATGAGTTTTTAAAGGTTCTAAAAAGATACGGTTAACGAGGTTACTGAATGACACACTCCTGTGCATCATTCAGAATTTTTTTAATTATTTTCCAATACAAAATGAACCAAAGATTTTGCCTAACAGGTCATCGGCGCTAAAGTCACCTGTAATTTCACCTAAAGCATTCTGAGCAAGACGTAATGATTCAGCAACGAGTTCACCTGCATTAAATACCACAAGTTGCTCATGTGCCTCTGAGAGGTAGAGCTGTGTGCGCTTCATTGCGTCTAAATGACGCGTTCTCGCAATAAAGGTGTCTTCCTCAGGATGAAAGCCTGCATGCGCTGTAATCGCCTCTACGAGGCCTTGTACACCCATCTCTTGTTTTGCAGAAACGGTAATATGACGGAATCCTTGAAAATCACTTATTTCAGCTAATTGACCAGTTAAATCGCATTTATTACCAATTAACATCAAGCGACGCGGCTCAATATGTTCAGCAAAATATTCTTGAGCGAGTTTTAATGGATCATCACCTTGATTTAAGTCATAAACCAACAATAACAAATCAGCTTGTTCAATTTCCTTAATCGCACGTCGAATCCCTTCTTTTTCAACGATATCACCCGTTTCACGAAGGCCCGCAGTGTCTGTTAAGGTGATTGGTAAGCCATTTAAACTAATTTTTTCATGCAAAACATCGCGGGTTGTACCAGCAATGTCCGTCACAATAGCTCGCTCAACGCCAGCAAGCGCATTCAACAAGCTCGATTTACCCGCATTTGGTTTACCGGCAATAACGACTTGTAAACCTTCACGTAATAATTGACCTTGTCGTGCAGATGTTTGAACGGCATGTACCGACTGCTGAACATTTTCAAGTAAAGCTAAAATTTTACCATCTGCCAAGAAATCGATTTCTTCTTCAGGAAAATCAATTGCTGCTTCCACATGTAAGCGTAAATGGATTAGTTTTTCTAAAACGGTATTAATTTTGGTCGAAAAAGCGCCTTGTAAAGAGCGAACAGCAGAACGTGCAGCAGCTTGCGATGTTGCATCAATCAAATCGGCAATGGCTTCTGCTTGAACCAAGTCCATCTTGCCATTTTCAAAAGCGCGCATGGAGAATTCACCAGCTTTTGCAGCAATTGCACCAAGCTCAAATAGACGACCAAGTAAGGCATTCTGAATGACTGGACCGCCATGCCCTTGTAGCTCTACAACATCTTCACCTGTAAACGAATGAGGATTTGGAAAACATAAAACAATCCCTTCATCCATAATGCTTCCATCAGCATCATAAAACTTACGAAAACCAGCCATACGTGCTTCAGGTAAGTTTTTTTGTGTCAGGTTTTGAGCAATTTCATAAGCCTTAGGTCCCGATAGGCGAATCACGCCCACACCACCACGCCCTGGTGGCGTTGCAATTGCGGCAATCGTGGTTTGACTTTGCATATTATTCACCTAAAAACCTAAAATCCAGCCAAAGAAAAATCCGCCTAAGATTACCATCTTAAGCGGATTTATTCAGCAAAAGTTCAACGATTAAGATGCTGATTCAGTCTTACTTAAACGACTTTTCTCAACGCTCTTATTAATAAACGACTG
The DNA here is from genome assembly GCF_053345265.1 of Acinetobacter sp. M5A5_2a. NCBI lineage: Bacteria > Pseudomonadati > Pseudomonadota > Gammaproteobacteria > Moraxellales > Moraxellaceae > Acinetobacter > Acinetobacter sp. M5A5_2a. The sequence goes on from NZ_JBKEZV010000017.1 coordinate 30,852, forward strand.
CTGTAAAATAGTAATACTGTTGTTCACAATCCAGTACAACACGAGACCTGCAGGGAAGAACAGCATAAATACCGTGAACATAATCGGCATAATGCGGAACACTTTTGCCTGCATTGGGTCAGCTGGTTGTGGGTTCAACATTTGCTGTGCAAACATGGTAGCACCCATGATTAATGGCAAGATGAACCAAGGATCCATTGCTGACAAGTCTTGAATCCAGCCTAACCATGGTGCATGACGTAATTCCACACTTTCCATGAGTACCCAGTACAAGGCAAGGAAAATTGGCATTTGTAGCAACAATGGTAAACAACCTGAAAGCGGATTCACTTGTTCACGTTTGTATAAAGCCATCATTTCTTGCGAGAAGCGCATACGGTCTTCACCGAACTCTTCTTTCATGCGTTGCATTTCTGGTGCAATCACACGCATTTTCGCCATAGAACGATAACTTTTTGAAGATAAAGGCCACAAAATCATCTTCACCATAACGGTAAGTAAGATGATTGACCATCCCCAGTTGCCCACAATGCTATGGAAGAATTGAAGACCTAAGAACAATAACTTGGCAATCGGCCATAACCAGCCATAATCAACAGTCTGATTCAAACCAACCGCTAAATCTTTTAATTCAGCTTGAACTTTAGGACCTGAATAAAGTTTTGCGTCCACTTCCATTGAAGTGCCTGCTGGAACATTAATCACTGGTGAGGTAAAACCAATGATATTCATATGATCAGCAGATTGACGAGATTCAAGTTTAGCTACATAAGGCTGACCATTCGCTTGAGTCAGTTTAAGATTCCCAGGAATCCAAGCACTTACAAAATAATGCTGAACAATCGCAACCCATCCACCTTTAGCTTCAGTGCTTACTTTTTCTTCTGAGAAATTAGCAAACTTCAGCTTATTGTAATGTGACTCAGGCGTCCCCCAAGCTCCACCTAAGAAAGTTCCTAGAGTGAAAATACCTTGAGAAGATTTACCAGGATCGTCAGAGTTATCACGCTTTAATTGTCCAAACATCTGACCTTGCCAGCTTTGTTGGCTACGGTTAATAACTTGATGTCTTACAACAATTGGATATTGCCCTTGGGTAAAAGTAAAAGTTTTAATAATTTCAACGCCTTCCGGTGTTTTAAATACCATCGGAACGTTTAAAACTTTTTCAGATTGACCCTTTTGATCCTGTACACCCTTAGCATCAGCCAAAGTATATGATGTTTTTTCAACAGCATATAATGGACGACCACCACGACTACTATCTGGTCCATTCAAACCAATTAAGCCAGATTGAGCAACATAAGTACGCTTAGAATCATTTTCAAGCATAACAAATGGCTGATCGCTGTCTTTGCTTTTGTCGTGTGAGAGTAATTCAATACGAACAATATCACCACCTTTTGGATTGATCCAAATATGGTAAAGGTCAGTTTGTACTGAAATAAGCTGTTGATTCACAGGTGCAGTTGCATCTGTGGTTTGTGACTGCGCAATATTTGCTTGTGGCACATCGGAAGCCACTGTTGCATTTTTAGCATTTGGCAAATCAGCAGATACTTCATGTGAACTTACAGCCGCCGCTTGTTTTTGCGGTGCAGTTGCAGCATTTCCATAATCTTTTTGCCAAGCCAAAATGAGCAAATATGCGGTGACAAACATGGCCCCGAGAATTGCAAACCTGGCCCATTGTTGCATATCTATTACCCCAAATGGTTAGAGAGATTTTGCTTCAGTAAACGATCACGAAAGGGTACAGCAACATGATGCGTTTGAGAATCTATTTGATGAAACGAAATAAAACGAATTGCTTTTGGCGGTACCGGATCATATCCAGATCCTCCCCACGGATGACAACGACAAATCCGTTTAGAAGATAGCCAAACGCCTTTTATCGCACCATGAGTTTGCAATGCTTCTATCGCATATTGGGAACAAGTCGGGATATAACGACAACGGGGTCCAAGAAGCGGACTAATCGCAATTTGATACAGTCGAATCAACCAACGTAGAAAACTAACCATTGGCTATCTCTTAATTCTGCGAGGTTGTGCCAACTTTAGAATGTTTTTTTGCTAAGCGCTGTAATTTTTGCCAAGCAAAATCTAATTGTTGATATAGCTCAGCATTCGTAATCGTTTCTATACCAACTTTTGGCATTACCACAATATCTATGTCTGATCCAAAATTCGGCTGATGTAGACGAAAGCTCTCACGAGCAAGACGTTTTATTCGATTTCTTTCATGTGCACGGCGCACTTTTTTCTTAGCAACAACAATACCCAAACGGCTATTAGGCTGTTCGGTTAATTTTGCAAGAAATAAAAAATGGGGTTGATGCACTTTAAAAAGCGCACCATCGAATACACTTTTATAATCTGCAGCACAGCGTATTCGCACATCTGTGCTAAAATTGTAAAGTGTCATCACACCCAAGTCTGGTCAGCGTAACAGTAATTAAACAGTTAAGCTATGACGACCTTTTGCACGACGACGAGCTAATACTTGACGACCAGCTTTAGTTGCCATACGAGCGCGGAAGCCATGAACGCGTTTACGCTTTAATTCAGATGGCTGGAAAGTACGTTTCATATCGAAACTCCCAAAAATGATCTTTCTATAAAGGTCCGCGATTTTATTGTGCAATGTTTACGCTGTCAATGAAAAACCAAGAAAGTTTTGTATTTAACCCAAATTTTTAATCTCTCTACTTCTTTTTTATGATTTTCATAATTCAGTGCAATATATAGTTTTTAAAGTTATACACAAAGTAATTGTCTATTTTTATTAGAGCTTTTATTATATACACACCTTATATACATACTTATCAACAAAACAAGATATCATCTTGGCTTTGATTTGCTGCATTTGAATTTAAATTCATATTTTGTAGTTATCCACAAAAGATCACACCCCTATTAAATAAATTCAAATTTTAAAATTTATATTTATTCTTATTAGGAGCTACTTTTTCTGTGGATTTCGCACTTTTAAATTTAAAAAACATGTATTTGGGTTGTTGATAACTCTGTTTCTATTATATTTATGGATTGTGGATAAGTTTATGTGATAATTTATCCACAGGTTGTGCAAAAAGTTATACACAAGTGGTTTTGAATTTAAATTTATTCACAAGAGATTTCTTTTTAGGCAAAATCAGTCGAATTCGTCATGACAGATGTGGATAACTTGGTTAGAATGGCGACCCCTTCTTATCAGGAAGGGTTAATCTTTAGATTATTTGAATTTAAAAATGCAGAAATAGGGGATACACATGCTTTGGACAGACTGCTTAACTCGCTTGCGACAAGAGCTCTCTGATAACGTCTTTGCGATGTGGATTCGCCCATTAGTTGCTGAAGAAGTAGAAGGAATACTACGTCTCTATGCTCCTAACCCTTATTGGACGCGTTACATTCAAGAGAACCATTTAGAATTAATTTCTATATTGGCTGAGCAGTTGTCAGAAGGGCGTGTCCGTCAGGTTGAGATTTTAGTTGATTCTCGTCCTGGGAGTATTTTGTCATCTGCTGAACAACCAGCAACCACTACTGCTGCTTTGCAATCTGCGCCACCACAAAGTATTAAAGTAAAAAAAGAGCCCGAGTCTGTTTCTAGTCCTCATACGAATAGTGTGGTCAACCCTAAAACAGCGAAAAAAAAGCTACTCAATCCTCAGTTTACTTTTTCTTTATTTGTTGAAGGCCGTTCGAACCAGATGGCTGCTGAAACATGTAGAAAAGTATTAACTCAATTAGGCGCTTCACAGCATAACCCTTTGTTTTTATATGGCCCCACAGGGCTAGGTAAGACTCACTTAATGCAGGCAGTTGGCAATGCTTTACTACAAGCCAAACCTAATGCCCGTGTGATGTATATGACTTCTGAGAGTTTTGTTCAGGATTTTGTGAGTTCTTTACAAAAAGGCAAAGTAGAAGAGTTTAAGAAAAACTGCCGTTCTTTAGATTTATTATTGGTCGATGATATTCATCTCTTAGCAGGTAAAGAGGCGAGTTTAGTTGAATTCTTCTATACATTTAATGCTTTACTTGATGAATCTAAACAAATTATTTTAACTTCAGACCGTTATCCAAAAGAGTTAACAGAGTTAGATCCGCGTTTGGTTTCCCGTTTTTCTTGGGGACTTTCAGTAGGTGTTGAACCACCAGATATTGAAACTCGTATCGAAATTTTATTAAAGAAAGCGGAAAATAGCGGCGTTGATTTACCTCGAAATTGTGCATTATTTATTGCACAACAAGTTGTTGCGAACGTGCGTGAACTTGAAGGGGCACTTAATAAAGTTGTTGCAATTTCCCGTTTTAAAGGTGCACCAATCGATCTTGATGTGGTTCGTGAGTCTTTAAAAGATGTGTTGGCGATCCGTGCACGAACAATTAGTGTAGAAAATATCCAGCGTGTGGTTAGTGAATATTTCCGTATCCCATTAAAAGAATTAGTGGGGCCAAAACGTACACGAATTTATGCTCGACCACGTCAATTGGCAATGGGACTTGCTCGTGAGTTGACCGGTGATAGTTTTCCAGAAATTGGAATGGCTTTTGGTGGACGAGACCACAGTACAGTGATGCACGCTTGTGAAAAAGTAGCAAGCCTGCGAGAAGAAGATCCAATTTTTGATGAAGATTATAAAAATCTACTGCGTCTACTTCAGAGTTAATGAAATGATAAGACCTTGTTGCAAAGTCTACGTAAGTGCAGCATAGTACACAGCTAAAAAATGAAATATTTGCTCCAAGTTGCTAGAGGAATGAATCGTGCGTTTGAAAATCGCTAAAGAAAGTTTACTCAATGTTTTATCGCATGTTGTCGGTGCGGTAGAACGTCGTCATACATTGAATATTCTTTCAAACGTCAAAATTCAGACTAATGCTCAGGCGCTCACCATTACTGGTTCTGATCTAGAAGTCGAGCTGGTTGCGAGCACTGTTTTATCAGAAGGGGCATGCCTTGAAGCAGGGGAAACAACAGTCCCTGCTCGTAAGTTAATGGAAATTTGTAAATCATTGCCTACAGCTGCATTAATTGATTTACAAATTACTGAAGATCAAAGATGTATCTTAAAGTCTGGTAATAGCCGTTTTGTATTAGGGACTTTACCCGCAGAAGATTATCCATTATTGACGACTGAAAATAGTCAGGGTACTCAAGTACAAGTAACCCAACGTGAGTTAAAGCGTTTATTTGAAAAAACTGCTTTTGCGATGGCTGTACAAGATGTACGTTTTTATTTAACGGGTACTTTATTGGAAATTGATGAAAATCAATTACGTGCAGTAACAACAGATGGTCACCGTTTAGCACTTTGTGAAATTACAGCGTCTTCTACATCAGCTCAATTGGTGCAGGCTATTGTACCTCGTAAAGCTGTTGGTGAATTACAGCGTTTACTGAGTATTGAAGATGAACAATTAACTTTGTTGATTGGTCGTGAATTGTTAAATGTAACCATCAATACACCAAGTCGTGATAAAGAACAGGGCAATATTACTGTTCGTTTTACTACAAAATTGATTGATGGCAAATTCCCTGATTATCGTCGTGTGATTCCACGTGGTGGCGATAAACATGTCTTAATTAGCCATGATGTATTTAAGCAATCATTACAACGTGTCGCAATTTTGAGTAATGAAAAGTTGCGTGGTGTTTTCTTGAATTTTAATCAGGATTCTTTACAGCTTCGTGCAAATAACCCTGAGCAAGATGAGGCTATTGAAGATTTAGCTATTCAATATCAAAATATACCACTCGAAATGTCATTTAATGCGCAATATTTACTTGAAGTATTGGGTGTACTTGATGGCGATGACGTAAATATGAGTATGAGTGAGGCGAATCAGTCTGTTTTGGTTCAAGATCCGGCGCATAGTGATCAAACTTATGTAGTTATGCCGATGCGTGTATAGTCTGGCTATCTAATATGCATCTTACGCGCTTAAATATTGAACGTGTGCGTAATTTAAAAACGGTTGCACTCCAAGGGTTGCAACCGTTTAATATATTTTATGGCGCTAATGGTTCAGGAAAAACCTCAATTCTGGAAGCAATTCATTTGCTTGCAACAGGGCGATCGTTCCGCACTCATATTCCTAAAAATTATATTCAGTATGCTGCCGAAGATGCGATTGTCTTTGCACAGTCTAGTACTGAGAAAATTGGTATGCAAAAGTTGGCATCTGGTGAGCAGTTGATGAAGGTCAATGGCGATACCGTGGCTACCCAAGGCCAACTTGCTAAATTACTTCCTTTGCAGCATCTTGATCCACAAAGTACAGACATTATTGACCATGGTGCAAAACCACGACGCCAACTTTTAGATTGGCTGATGTTCCACGTGGAACCTGAGTTTTATTTTGCGTGGCAATACTATTCGCGTGCATTAAAACAACGTAATACTTTACTTAAAACCCGACGGAATTTGTCTTTGGCTGATTTAGAGCCTTGGAACAAAATGCTGAGTGACTATGGCGAAATTTTGCACTCTCAGCGGTTGGGTATTGTGGAACAATGGAATGTCTTTTTTCAAAATGATTTGAGGCAATTACTCCCTGATCTTGAAATAGAACTGGAATACAGTCCTGGTTTTCATACAGAGCAGGGACTCATGCAAGACCTGCTTAATCAACACCAAAAAGACATCGAACGACGTTATACCGAATATGGTCCACATCGAGCCGATTTGCGCTTAAAAACCCCTTATGGACATGCTGATGTGGTTTTATCAAGAGGTCAGAAAAAACTGCTGATTATTGCTTTAAAACTGTCACAAATTGCAATGTTGCATGCGAGTAATAAGGAAACTGTGGTATTATTAGATGATCTGACAGCAGAATTAGACTTAACCGCACAACAACGTTTAATTGAACGATTAAGCCAACTTGGTAGCCAGGTTTTTATGACAACTTTAGATCATGCATCGGTAAAAAAACATTTACATGATTTGTCTATTTCATATCAATTATTCAATGTTGAATCCGGTCAAGTTAGTCTTGCTTCACCATAATTTTTTGATGTTACCCATCTTTGAATAAACCTATATTTGCTAGGGAGAAACCATGAGTTCAGAGTCTCAATCAGCCTCTCAAACAGAACAAACCAATGAAAAGGCTTATGATTCCTCTAGTATTAAAGTATTACGTGGATTAGATGCAGTTCGTAAACGTCCGGGTATGTATATTGGGGATACAGACGACGGTACCGGTTTACACCATATGGTATTCGAGGTAGTCGATAACGCAATCGATGAAGCTTTAGCTGGACATTGTGATGAAATTATTGTCACTATTCATGAAGATGAATCGGTGAGTGTTTCTGATAATGGTCGTGGTATTCCAACCGATATTCACCCTGAAGAAGGTGTTTCTGCAGCGGAAGTAATTCTTACCATTCTGCACGCTGGCGGTAAGTTTGATGACAACAGCTATAAGGTTTCAGGTGGTTTACACGGCGTAGGTGTTTCTGTAGTAAATGCACTTTCGAGTAAATTACATTTAATGATTTCTCGTGCTGGTCAAGTGCATGAGCAAGAATATCAACACGGTGATCCGCAATATCCATTACGTGTGATTGGTGAAACGGATAAGAGTGGTACAACAGTACGTTTTTGGCCAAGTGAATTAACATTTACCCAAACCATTTTTAACGTAGAAATTCTAGCACGCCGTTTACGTGAGCTTTCATTCTTAAACGCGGGCGTACGTATTGTATTACGTGATGAACGTATTAACCTTGAACATGTATATGACTATGAAGGTGGGTTATCTGAGTTTGTAAAATACATTAACGAAGGTAAAACTCATCTAAATGAGATTTTCCATTTTACTGCGGATACAGATAACGGTATTGGTGTAGAAGTAGCCTTGCAGTGGAATGAAAGTTATCAAGAAAACGTTCGTTGCTTTACCAATAACATTCCTCAAAAAGATGGCGGTAGCCATTTAGCTGGTTTCCGTGCAGCTTTGACGCGTGGTTTAAACCAATATCTTGAAAATGAAAATATTCTCAAGAAAGAAAAAGTCAATGTAACGGGCGACGATGCACGTGAAGGTTTAACCGCTATTATTTCGGTAAAAGTACCTGATCCAAAATTTTCATCTCAAACCAAAGAAAAACTGGTATCGAGTGAAGTAAAACCTGCTGTTGAGCAAGCAATGAACAAAGAGTTCTCTGCTTACTTACTTGAAAACCCGCAAGCTGCAAAGTCAATTGCTGGTAAGATTATTGATGCTGCACGTGCGCGTGATGCTGCACGTAAAGCGCGTGAAATGACGCGTCGTAAGAGCGCACTTGATATTGCTGGTTTACCAGGAAAATTGGCAGATTGTCAGGAAAAAGATCCAGCACTTTCTGAATTATATCTTGTCGAGGGTGACTCTGCGGGTGGTAGTGCCAAGCAAGGCCGTAACCGTAAAATGCAGGCTATTTTGCCGTTAAAAGGTAAAATCCTGAACGTTGAACGTGCACGCTTTGACAAAATGATTTCTAGTCAGGAAGTAGGTACTTTAATTACTGCTCTCGGCTGTGGTATTGGTCGTGAAGAATATAATCCTGACAAGCTACGCTATCATAAAATCATTATCATGACCGATGCCGACGTTGATGGTTCGCATATTCGAACCTTGTTGTTAACGTTCTTCTTCCGTCAAATGCCAGAATTGGTTGAGCGTGGGTATATCTATATTGCACAGCCACCTTTATACAAATTGAAAAAAGGTAAGCAGGAACAATACATCAAAGATAATGATGCATTGGAAAATTATTTAATTTCAAATGCGATTGATGAGCTATCTTTGCATACCAATGCCGAAGCACCATCAATTACAGGTGAAGCACTTGCTAAAGTCATTCAGGATTATCAAGTTTCGCAAAAGAGCTTACAGCGCTTAACGTTACGTTACCCAGCTAGCTTACTAGATGCTTTACTTGAAATAGAGGCATTCAAGAGCGATCAAAACCATGATCAGGCTTATGTACAACAATGGGCTGATCAAGTAAAAGATATCATTACAAGATTACAGCCAAGTTTACGTCCGGAAATTACGCTAGAGTCATTTGAGCGTGAAAATGCTCAGGGTGAAAAATCTGCGCATTATTGGCCGCGTATTACTGTATATGTTCATAACTTGCCACATGCATATTTGCTTGATGCAGGTTTATTGAACTCAGCTGAGTATGCTCGTTTGCTGAAAAACTCGAAGAGTTGGTTCAGTTTGCTTGAAGATGGTGCTTATTTACAAAAAGGTGATCGCCGTATTCAAGTGGCTAACTTCCATCAAGTTTGGCAGCATATTTTGCAAGATTCGCGCCGCGGTATGATGATCCAACGCTATAAAGGTCTTGGTGAAATGAATGCTGAACAGCTTTGGGAAACGACAATGGACCCTGAAAACCGTCATATGTTACAGGTAACCATTGACGATGCGATTGAAGCAGATCGTATGTTCTCTTGCTTAATGGGTGATGATGTGGAACCACGTCGTGCATTCATTGAAGAGAATGCTTTAAATGCTGATATTGATGCTTAATTCATAACACGATTCTAAATCAGTCTAGGGAGAGAAGATGATGGGTCAGAAATTGTTAGCTAGCTTGTTAATCTCATGTGTTTTTTTAGGAAGCTCTGCTGTTTGGGCGGCTGATTTAGAAACGAATATGAAAACTTTAGCTAAGAGCACTAAAGCATTTGCTGAAGCGAAAGATGCTGCTAATGCGAAACAACAGCTTGTTGTAATGCGTGAAGCAGCAGTTTCTTCTAAGCAATATTTGCCGCATAAACTCGAAGGTTTACCTTCAGGAAATGTGGAGGTAAAAGAGTACCAAGCTGGTTTAGATCAGCTTGTTGCTGAGATTGATAAAGTAACTGCATTGGTTGAGCACGGACAGTTAGATCAAGCAAAAACTGAAGCAATGAATTTAGTTAAAATTCGAAATGAAAATCATAAAAAATTCAGATAATTCTTTTTATGATGAGTTAATAAAAGGCTTTGTTTAATTTTAGACAAAGTCTTTTGTTTTATAAGAAAAATAAATTTGTAAACTGCTATTCTCTTGGATACTCATTTATTACAAGAGAATATAATTTTGAAAAACACACAAAAACTTTTATACATTGTAATCTTATTTTTTAATTGCTTATTTCAACTGCATGCTGCCACAGCCCCCACTTTTTACGGAAAATTAGTATTTCATCGTTATAGTGATTATGACGCATGGGACAGTAAGCTTTATCTTTATAATTTCACAACGCAACAAACCACATTACTCGGCACAAACTGGAAAATTGACCACATGATGAATGGTCATTTTTCTCCAGATGGAAAATGGCTCACTTTTATGGGAGTTAATTCTGGACAGCATTATGGAGATGCATGGGATGTTTATGCTTGGAGAGTTGGGAGCACAGAATTACCAATCAATTTAACCCAAGGGAATAACAAGCGGGATGAAGATCCTAAATTTATAGATAATCAGCGTATTATTTTTAAGCAAAATGGCGATTTAAAAATTGTTAAAATGACTGATCGCACGATTACTTCTGTCACTCAAAATGGTTGGGATATCGAAGAGTCAATGCCTTATCCAATGGTCAATACTACGCAAATCTTATATGCCAAAGGTGCAAGTAGTAATTCTAGAATTTTTAGTATTGATCAGTCGGGTGCATATGATACACAGCTAACCAATATTGCCTCATATTATCCAGTATGGTGGAAGGGAAGCCAGTTTTTATATGTGCGTTGGTATAGTCCAACAAATGCTCATGATCAGATCTATGTTTATGATACAACCACCAAACAAACCACCCGTTTGCCTTTTAATAGTACAGTCGTAAATACATCAGATCCGGCACCTTTAGACCAGCGGTATATGGTGGTTTCTCTAGCGGGGCAGACTGGAAGTCGTGGCGGTTATGATTTATATATTGCAGATAGTTTATCAAGCAATGTTTGGCCTTTGCCAATCAATACTAATTTAAATGAATTAGGGGCTTTTTATACCCCTTATTAATTAATAAAAAAGCCGATTAAGAAATCGGCTTTTTTATTTTGAAAAATAGATTAATCAAAAGAGGCTTCCATCTCTTCTAATTCCATCATAAGTTCTAAAAGCTGTTCTTCATATTGCTCAAGTTTAGCTTTCAGCTCAGTCTGTTCATTCATAAGCTTGAGTAGATCATCCTTACGTGCTGCATCATATAAAGATGTATCTGCTAAAGACTCTTCAATTTTGGCAAGTTGTGGTTGAAGTTTCTCAATTTGAGACTCAATTTTTTCGATATTTTTACGAATAGGTCTGGTTTGTTCACGACGGCGAGCTGCTTCTTTACGCTGTGCTTCTTTATCGACTTTAGTGGGAGTAGGAGCGGCAGAGGAAGAATTATTCTGTGCTACAGCAGTCTGAGCATTGATGAGTTGCTGACGTGCTTCACGTAGCCATTTTGCATAATCCTGTAAATCACCCTCAAACTCGGTACATTTACCGCCGTGTACCAAAAGAAGCTCGTCACAAACACTTGCAATGAGTTGACGTTCGTGGGAAACCAGCACGACAGCGCCTTCAAAATCTTGTAATGCCATGCTTAGTGCATGACGCATATCAAGATCTAAATGGTTCGTCGGTTCATCCAGAATCAAAACATTTGGACGCTGCCATACAATCAGCGCGAGGGCCAAACGAGCGCGCTCTCCACCAGAAAAGGTTTCACATGGCGTATCCATGCGTTCACCACTAAAGCCAAAACTACCTAAAAAAGAACGTAAAGTCGCTTCACTAATTTGTTTACCTGCTAAACGGACAATTTGTAACATTGGAGTAGCATGGCCATCTAAAGCATCCATTTGGTGCTGTGCAAAGTAACCAATATTAAGTAACTCTGACGCCTTGCGTTCACCAGCTAACAGCGGTAAATCACCCACTAAGCTCTTAATTAAGGTCGATTTACCTGCGCCGTTCATTCCAAGTAAACCAATACGAGAGGTTGGTGTAATTTGTAATCTGATTTTTTCGGCGATTTGTTTATCGCCATAACCAATGCTGGCATTGTCTAAAGTCAGTAACGGCGAACTCATTTTGGTTGGTTCACGGAAACTAAAAGTAAAAGGTGTATCAATATGAGCTGGAGCGAGTTCTTGCATGCGCTCAAGTTGTTTAATTCGACTTTGTGCCTGACGAGCTTTAGTCGCTTTTGCTTTAAAACGGTCAATAAATTTTTGTAGGTGAGCACGTGTTTCTTGTTGCTTCTCAAAAGCTTGTTGCTGCTGAGCAAGACGTTCACTACGCGTGGTTTCAAATGTAGAGTAATTTCCGGTGTAAAGGGTGAGCTCCTGATTTTCTATATGCAGAATATGATCTGTAATCGCATCTAAAAAATCGCGGTCATGCGAAATTAGGATGAGTGTACCTTCATAGGCTTTAAGCCAATCTTCTAACCACAAAATTGCATCTAAGTCTAAGTGGTTTGTTGGTTCATCCAGTAATAATAAATCTGAACGGCTCATTAGGGTACGCGCCAAATTTAAACGCATACGCCATCCACCTGAGAAACTCTCAACGTTTAAACGCAATTGATTTTCTAGAAAACCAAGACCAGCCATAAGCTGAGCTGCTTTAGATGGTGCTGAATAACCATGAATTTCATCAAAGCGGCCATGCAATTTAGTCAATTCGAAGTCACTCAGTTGATCTGGTTGAGCAAGCTTATTTTGAATATCCCAAAACTCTTCATCACCTGAGAGAACGAAATCAATTGCAGGCATGTCTAGTGCTTTTATTTCTTGCGCCATATGCGCCACGATCCAGCCTGAAGGACGAGTAAGTGAACCTTCATCTGCACCTAAGCTACCTAGTAACGCTGCAAATAAGGTTGATTTACCTGCACCATTGACCCCAGTCAGACCAATTTTCCAACCTGGGTGTAATTGCATAGACGCTTTTTGAAATAGAATACGTCCACCGCGGCGTAAAGAAACTTGGTCAAATTGAATCATCTTATTGTATCGAGGTGAGTGAGGAATGCCGTATTTTAAAGAGAACTGCCGATGAAAACAAAACTTTCCGGATTTTAGTTAGAAGCAGACAATAATTGTATACATCGAAATATTCTAGGTTCAGCTATTCATCCGAAATGTCTTCAATATTGAACAAGATAGAACACTTTTTAAAAAAAATGACTAAAATAAAAACAGTTTAAAGTTTGGTTGATTAATGAGCTACTAATAAAACTAGACTAAGGAAAGTCAAATGAAAAAAAGATTGGGGATAATTAGTGCAGTATTTTGCTGTGCTATGGGAACAGCACATGCGGGACAAAATGTGTGTGTATTTGATTTATTAGGAAAGTCAGGTGAATCTTATAAAATGATGGAAGAGTGGGCGCTTGCAGCAAAGGACTGGCAAGCTGATATCACCTTAATTCCATTTCAAGATGAAGCTCTGGTGGACCGTAGGCTTCGTGAAGGCAAATGTGATGCTGCTTATATGACCTCCATGCGGGCACGAAATTATAATAAATTTGTGGGTTCTATCGATGCGATTGGTGGGGTAACCAGTAATGCTATTGCGCAAAAAGCGATTAGCTACGTTTTAGATAAGCGTAATAAACATCGTATGGTGACTGCTCAGAATGGAACAAATTATGAGGTTGTCGGTATTGTTCAGATTGGTCTGGCATATTTATTTGTAAGAGATAAAAATCTGAATTCCATTGAAAAAGTTCGCGGTAAAAAATTCGCTATTTTACATTATGACATTGCTCAAAAAATTATGGTAGAAAGTGTGGGGGCGCAGCCTATTCCTTCTGAAATTAATGATTTTGTGAAAAAGTTTAATAGTGGACAAGTCGATGCAATTGCTGCGCCTGCTTATGCTTATAAACCACTAGAGATTGGCAAAGGTATAGGCACTAAAGGGGCCATGTTTAATTTTCCAGTGGTGAATGTTACTGGAGATTTAATTGCGAGAACTGATAAGTTTCCTACAGATTTTGGCATAAAATCACGTGATTGGTTTATACAAAAATTACCTCAAAACTTTGCCATGATAAAGCGGTTAGAAATGGGCGTACCGTCAAAAATTAGAATGAATTTTTCAGCAGAAGATAAAACCAAATATCAAAAACTTTTACGAGAGGGGCGTCTCAACTTAACCAAACAGGGTGTATATGATGCGATCATGATGAGTGTACTTAAGCGTGCTCGCTGTACAGTCGAACGGACAAATTTTGAATGTACGCTTAATGGAGAGTAGATTATTTTTTCATCACAAAAACCCTACATATATTTCCATACTGAATATAGGTATGAAAATTGTGAATATAAAAAGTAACTTACGGAAACTTAGTGATTTTTACTACTAATAAATAATTTAAATTGAACAAACAATGGTTCAATCAGATAAAAAAATTGAGTAAATGCTCTATTTTTTTCTAAAAAACATGATTAATATCTGTCTTTGAAAGGAAACTTCAAACAAAAAATCTGTTCCGTGGAAGGATGAAGAAAATGAAAAAAATCGTACTTGCTATGGCTGCCGCTTCTGTTGTTGGTTTTTCTGCTTCAGCGCAAGCAGCGAGTACCGTGTGTGTATTCGACCTCTTAGGAAAAGCAGGCGACTCATATAAAATGATGGAAGAATGGGCTCTAGCTGCAAAAGGCTGGGGTACTGAAATTAACTTGGTACCTCGTCAGGACGAGGCTGTTGCTGATAATGATTTTAAAGCGGGTAAATGTGATGCTGTAGCAATGACAGCAATGCGTGCACGCCAATATAACAAATTCGCAGGATCTATCGACTCACTTGGCGGTGTTCCAAATAACCAAATCGCTCAACGTGCAATTACCTATGTATTAGATGCGCGTAATGCAGCAAAAATGACCACCAATATGGGTGGTAAAAAATACGAAGTCGCTGGTATTTCTCCGCTAGGTTCAGCGTTCATTTTCGTACGTGACAAAAACATTAACTCTGTTGAAAAAGCTGCGGGTAAAAAATTCGCTGTATTGGGTTATGACGATGCACAAAAAATTATGGTGCAGCGTGTAGGTGCTCAAGCAGTTCTTTCTGATATTTCAAACTTTGCTGCGAAATTTAATAATGGCCAAGTAGATATGGTAGGTGCGCCTGCTTATGCTTACAAACCATTAGAATTAAATAAAGGTTTGGGTGCAAACGGTGTAATGTGGAACTTCCCTGTATTACACGTTACAGCTGATCTAGTATTACGTTCTGATAAATTCCCAGCTGGTTTTGGTCAAAAATCTCGTGACTGGTTTGTTAAACAGTTGCCTAAGAACTTTGCTATGATCAACCGTTTAGAAGCTCAGATTCCTGGCAAATACAAAATGAATTTAAGTGCAGAAGATAAACTTAAATATCAAAAAATGTTGCGTGATGGCCGTATGGACTTAACTAAACGTGGTGTTTACGATGCAGGAATGATGTCTGTATTGAAAAAAGCACGTTGTTCTGTAGACAAGGCTAACTTTGAATGTTCAATGCCTGGTGAATAATCTTAATTTTTCTCAGAAAGCCTAGACTTAGTTCTAGGCTTTTTGTTTTGTATATGCTGTCAATTCTGCCATTGTGGATAACTAGAAAGACGTTAAGCTAAATTTAGATAAAAACTTCATAAGGAAACATGAAGGTATAAAAATGGATCAAGGACTTGAGTGATTAAAATAATTGCTAATAGATAGACGACTATCTATTTTTGATGGAAATAAAATCATAAAAGCAAAATGGATCCGTAAAAATATCTTCAACATGATTTTTTATATGAAGCCTATCCGACTCATACCATATAGGTGTGAAATTTCTTGGTATCGAAAAACAAAAAACTCCACAAGGAAAGGAAAAAGAATATGCAATTTTCCAAAATGCTATTACTTGCGATGGGACTGACCACAGTTTCTTTTGCAGCTCAGGCTAAACAAACAGTATGTGTTTTTGACTTCGTTGGTAAAAATGGTGATGTCTATGCGCTGATGAAGGATTATCAACTTGCAGCAAAAAACTGGGGAGCTGATATCGAACTGAAAGTAAACCAGAATGAAGCCGTTATTGCTGAAGATTTTAAAGCAGGCAAATGTGATGGCATTAGTGTGTCAGGCATGCGTGGTCGCCAATTTAACTCGTTTACAGGGTCATTAGACGCAATTGGCGCCATTCCTGATCTCAAGCTTGCTGTAAAGGTAATGCAGGGTTTAGCGAGTCCGACTTTTAGTAAATATATGGTTAACGGCCGCTATGAGGTTGTAGGTGTTATTCCAGTTGGCGATGCTTATCTTTTAGTAAATGATCGCAGCATCAATACAGTAGCGAAAGCTGCAGGTAAAAAAATTGCTGTACTTGACTATGATGAAGCTCAAAAAATTATGGTTCAGCAGGTAGGCGCGCAAGCTGTTAGTGCCGATATAACAAATTTCGGTGCTAAATTTAATAACCATCAGGTAGACATTATTGGTGCACCTGCGGCAGCATTTAAACCTTTAGAACTACAAAAAGGTTTAGGAACAAAAGGGGCGATCGTGAACTATCCGATCTTACAGGTGACAGGAAATATTATTATACGTCCTGATAAGTTCCCAGCAGGTTTTGGTCAGAAATCTAGAGAGTGGGTTTCGGGTCAGTTACCACGTGCCTTTACGATCTTGGGTAAAATGAAAGCTGATATCCCACAAAAATACTGGATGGATGTTCCACCAGCAGATAAACCGGGTTACCAAAAGCTCATGCGTGAGTCACGAATTAGCCTTACACAACGTGGTGTATACGATAAACGTATGATGAAACTATTATGGCAATTCCGTTGTAAGCAAGATGCTAAAAACTTCGAATGTGGCTTACAAGACGAGAATTACAAATAATCTTGATAAAAATACTCAAGATTCGCTTTAAACTTCGAAGACAGACCCTATATTGATTATGCTATACTCAATATAGGGTCTTTTTTATTTTGAAAGGCACAGCAAAATCCGAGGAACAATCATCATGAATGCCCAAGCTCTAGTTTTGACAGATAATGCTGCCAATAAGGTACGCCAACTCCGTGATAGTGAAGGGAATGACGATCTCATGTTACGTGTATATGTAACGGGAGGCGGGTGTTCAGGGTTTTCATATGGCTTTAATTTTGCTGAAAGCGTAAATGAAGATGATGCAGAATTTGTTAATGGCGATGTAAAAATGCTTGTTGACTCACTCAGCTATCAGTATTTAATTGGCTCAGTGGTTGATTATGTAGAAGGCCTTGAAGGTTCGCGTTTTATCATTCAAAACCCGAATGCAACAACAACATGCGGTTGTGGTTCTTCATTCTCGATTTAAAAAGAATTTTAAAATTTAAAAACCTCTCTATCTTGAGAGGTTTTTTATTGTTCAGATCATTACTTTTCACGGATAGATTCTAAAAAGTATTGCACAAGTTCGGGTGCATTCTGATATGGAATCCAATGCGAAGCATCCATAAAAACTGCACGATAATTATTTTTAAAATAACCAGAGTTTAACTTGGCACTTTTTTCTGTAACGGCAATATCATGTTTACCCCAAATAAAAAGAGTAGGAACATCTATTGCTTTAAATGGATTTTGAGGCTTGTCCCAAAAAAAGCCACGATACCAATTCAACGCCGTACCTAATCTATTTTCTTCTATAAACTCAGCCTCGAATATCGCAATTTGTTGCTCAGTCATACCTGATGACTTAAGAAATTTACGACCTAATTTAGGTATCTTTTTAAACAAAAGCTCGGGCAGAATCGGTAGCTGAAAAATTGCAAAATAATAAGATTTAAAAAGTTGTCTACTGCTTAAACAAGCTTTTAAAAAAGCAGCTTGGTGGGGGACAGAAACTAAAGTGAGATGTTGAATATATTGTGGATATTTCATTGCAACGCCCGAAGCGATTGCCGATCCCCAGTCGTGCCCTATTAAATAGACTGGTTGACCCAGTTGCTTAATAAAAATTGCAACGTCTTCTACCAGTTCACTCAATGAATATTGAAATCGGCTTTGAGGCCTAGCATTTAAACTATAACCCCGTTGATGAATTGCAAGCGTTCTAAATTGGTGCTGATGCAATAATTCCGAGGTTTGCTCCCAACTATGAGCAGTTTCTGGAAAACCATGCAATAAAACAACGAGTGGGCCATCAATAGGTCCTGAATCAATCACATCGAATGTCCAGTCGCCACGCGTGTACTGATGGATACGTTTGGTCAGATCCATGAAAACATGCCTCAAATTATTTTTGTTGGCACTTATCATGAGTTTTTATGCTCATTTAAATAACAGCATTTCGGGTCAGTAAATGTGCTATGAGGTCGAATCTGACCAATCAAATCGATATGAAGCTTTATACCGCCGTGATCGTACCTAGAATTCTGAAATCTGAAGCACCTGTTACTGCTGGTAAATTGCCACTTAAACCGTTTACAAAACGCATTGCTAACCATGCAAATGCTGTAGCCTCGACCCAAGTAGGGGAGAGTCCTAAAACATCTGTAGGTTGAACTGACCAATTGTGTTTACGTAAACGCCAACGCAATTGCTCTAATAAATAAGAGTTATAAGCACCACCACCACAAACATATACTTCACCTGTTTCCATCTCTGAGCGATAAATCGCTTTTTGAATAGCACGCACAGTGAGTTTTAATAAGGTGGCTTGAACGTTTTCAGGTGTGTCTTCTAACTCATCATAAGTTAAATCGTTTCGCCAATCGATTAACTGATCATCTAACCAGTCAATATTGAAATCTTCACGTCCTGTACTTTTTGGTGGTTCTTTAGAAAAATATTCATGTGCATGAAGACGGTCGAGTAAAGAGCGGATAGGGTGCCCATAAGCTGCCCAATCACCATTTTCATCATATGGATGACCAGTATGACGATGACACCACGCATCCATCAAAATATTTGCAGGACCCGTATCAAAACCAAATACGCCGTCTGCATTGTTGGCAGGCAGCATACTCACATTAGCAATACCACCCAAATTTAAAATCACACGATGAATACTTGGATGTTGAAATAAGGCCTGATGGAAAGCAGGCACTAATGGCGCACCTTGACCACCTGCAGCCATATCTCTACGACGGAAATCTGAAACAACCGGAATTTGAGTGATTTCGGTAATGATATTGGGATCGCCAATTTGTAGCGTAAACCCATGTTCTGGACGGTGACGAATTGTCTGCCCATGCGAACCAATCGCTTTAATTTGACTACGATCTAATTGATGCTTTTCAATGAGAGTATTAATCCCGTGACCAATCATTTGGGCCAGAGCAACATCAGCTTTACCCATGCGGTCAATTTCATTGTCATCAGGTAAAGTTAATGCCATAAGCTCATCACGTAACTCGGGTTCAAATGGAACTGTAAGAGTGGCATGAAGCTGTAGTGGCTCAAATGAAGCCGCAACAATATCCACACCATCCATACTAGTGCCAGTCATTACGCCGATATAGATTGCGCTCATATGCAACTTCCCCTGCAAGACGCTGAAAAAATGTTAGTATATCGCACAAATTGAATAACTGATGTGTTTAGGTTTTGTGATGTCAAATTTCTTGCCCGCCGAAGAACAGCTTGCCCTCATCCAACGAGGCACGCACGAAATTATTTCAGAAGAAGATTTACTGAAAAAGCTCAAAGAGAACCGTCCTCTTAAAATTAAAGCTGGTTTTGACCCTACAGCACCAGATTTACATTTAGGACATACTGTTCTTATTAATAAATTAAAAACGTTCCAAGATTTGGGTCATGAAGTGACCTTCTTGATTGGTGACTATACTGCCATGATTGGCGACCCAACTGGTAAAAGTGCAACTCGTCCGCCGTTGTCACGTGAACAAGTAGAAGCCAACGCTAAAACTTATCAAGAACAAGTTTTCAAAATATTAGATCCGAATAAAACAAAAGTACGTTTTAACTCAGAATGGTTTAATCAAAAGTCTGCTGCTGACCTTATTCAATTAGCAAGTCAGCAAACCGTATCTCGCATGTTAGAGCGTGACGACTTTACAAAGCGTTATAGCAACCATCAGCCAATTGCAATTCATGAGTTTTTATATCCTCTAGTTCAAGGCTATGACTCAATTGCGCTTGAAGCTGACGTTGAGTTGGGCGGTACAGACCAGACCTTTAACTTACTTATGGGCCGTACTTTACAAAGTCGTTATGGCCAAGAATCACAAGTGTGTATCACTGTACCGATTCTAGAAGGTTTAGATGGCGTAAATAAAATGTCTAAATCTTTAGGTAACTATATTGGTGTATTTGATACACCAGGGGCAATGTACCAAAAAGTTTTATCAATGCCTGATTCTTTAATTGAACGCTATTTCGATTTACTCAGCTTTAAATCTCTAGATGAGATCAAAACTTTATTAGATGAAATTGCTGCTGGCCGTAATCCACAAGAAGTAAAACGTATTCTTGCACTTGAACTGGTTGAACGTTTCCATGATGCAGAAGCTGCAGCTAATGCACATAAAAGTGCTGGTAACCTTATTACAGAAGGTGAAGTACCCGAAGACACTCCAGAGGTGACTATTTCACGTGGTGAGTTTGGTGGAGAAATCTTTATTGCTACGATTCTACGTTTAGCTGGCCTAAATCCGAATGCAGCAGCTGCAAAAGATGCTGTAGCTCGCGGAGCAGTAAAAGTTGACTGGAATGCTGTTGATGCAAGTTTCTCTGTAAAAGAAAACGGTACTTTCATTATTCAGTCAGGTAAGAAAGCAATTGCTCGTGTAACGTTCACTGACTAAGAAAGTTGTGTAGTGATAAAAAGCAGGAGTAATCCTGCTTTTTTTATTTAAGGATCATAAAAACAATTCAGCGTTCCACGTGGAACAATCTAAAGATCAGTAATTCAGTAATAATAAAAGAAGTAAATTAAAAAGAAGAAGAAATATAGAGTGGGGTAGAGTATTTGCTCTATTATTTCTTTGGAATCTTTGGAATCTTTGGAATCTTTGGAATCTTTGGAATCTTTGGAATCTTTGGAATCTTTGGAATCTTTGGAATCTTTGGAA
>NZ_JBKEZV010000018.1:0-29899 GCF_053345265.1 Acinetobacter sp. M5A5_2a
CTCATCAAATTCATCACTTAAAGTAATCAACTCAATTCCAAGTAACTGTTTTTCAACAAGTTCTTATCTGCATCACCGCCGATGGATGTGCATTATAGAGGATTAACAACCCTTTGCAAGGGGTATTTCAGCCTTTTTCTTTTGAGTGCCGCTTTTTTCTACTATTTTACGAAAAAAGTGATATATATGCCTCTTTTTTAGGCATATCAGTCAACCTTAGATGAGATATTAAACTTTTTTTACTTTATCAACTTCATGTAGAATAGATCATTCGTGCAATAGTTTGGCATTAACTCACCATGTGGCAGTTCGCTAAGAAAGTATTTGTTTGCATACTTGTAGTGTTTGCTACGAGTGGGCCTTGTTATGCCAATTCAAAACATAACTTCTATGTGCTTACTTTATCTATTCTAAGCTACAGTAAGTGGGAGAATGTAAATACTCCTACTCTTTGTATTATTGATAATCCCTCCATTACATCTACCTTTCAATCTTATATCCAGCAAATGTCTTATAATTATCGTGTTCAAACTGTAAACGCGAAAGATTTTGCACGGTCACATTGTCAGGCTGTTTATTTTTCTACTACTTCTCCACAGCAGCAACAAAGCCTTATTCAGAATTATCCTTATCGTTCTTTACTTTCTTTAAGCATCAATAATTCAGACTGTGAAATAGGAAGTATCTTTTGTTTATATAATCAAAATAATTACACTACCTTTAAAGTTAACTTAGATGCTTTAAGTCACTCCAAAGTTCATATCGATCCGAGAGTATTGCTCTTGGCTAAGAATGCGGAGTAAGGATTATGATATCTAAGTTGTATCAGTCCACGTCTCTGCATGCTTTATTTAGAAAGTCTCAATTTACGATTTTTGCAATTACGTTCTTTATTTGTTCTTTTACCTTTGTATCGATTTCTGTTTTTACAATGGAAACCTATGCTAAGCAAAATTTACAATTGCTCAGCCATACCCTGCTCGAACGTATTCAACCAGCAGTTGTATTTAATGACAAAATTACGATAGAGCAAATTTTGAATGAATATACGAATGATCATTCAATCCGTACTATTCATATTTATGATTCAGAACATCATTTAATTGCACAAAGTTTTAAATTATCAAGTCAGACTTCAATTTTAGAGGGGTGGTTTGATCATTGGTTTTTAAATGAACCCGTTCATCTTACAATTTATCATCACGAACAAAATGTAGGTGAATTAACCCTGTTTGGTAGTTCAGAAAAAATCTTGCAGTTCCTAAAAATGATTATGGTAGGGCTCGCAATTGCGATGTTGTTTATTGTTTGCGCTTTGTGGTGGTCAGTAAACTTAACTTATCGCCAAATTATGCAGGCTATTTATCCACTTACCAATATTGCTCAAATTGTAAGTGAGCAAAAAGCTTATAATCTTCGGTTCCCTTATAATCGAATTAAAGAATTTCAAGATTTAAATACTGTTTTTAATGAGTTACTTGAAGAAATTCAGATATGGGACAATCAATTACAAAAAGAAAATCGTAAATTGTCATTTCAGGCTCATCACGATCAGCTCACCTTATTACCTAATAGACATTATTTTTATCAAATTCTTTTAGATATGTTTGAAGATAAGGGGTTTGATAACAAATCTGCTTTATTATTTATAGATAACAATAACTTCAAAGCGATTAATGACCAGTTTGGACATTTGGCTGGAGATGAAGTTTTGAAAGAAATGGCGAATCGCTTGCAAACCCGTTTACGTCATCAAGATTTTATTGCGCGTTTAGGTGGCGACGAATTTGCTGTCATTTTGCATTCCATTAGTCATGCTGATCATTTAATATCTATTGCTGAAAATTTACTCGAAAGCTGTAAAGAACCTTTGCATCTGAATGGTCAAACCATTTACTTCAGTTTTAGTGTGGGTATTGCTTTATCACAATTTGCATCTAGCCCCGAAGATTTCATTATGCAAGCAGATCAGGCAATGTATAAGGCTAAAAATTCGGATGAACGCTGGTTTATCTATAAACCTGAAAATTAAATTTAGGCTAATCTATGAATACAAGATCTTTAAAACTCTCCTTTATTGCATTGCTATGCATTACTCTTGCAGGGTGCCTGAGTTTTGGGCCATTAAAATATCGTCAGGTAAAATTGCTCAAAAAAGAAGGTTTTGTGCTTACAAATGAAGGATGGACTTTAGGTTTACCAGAACGTTTGTTGTTTGACTTTAATAATGCAGAGTTAAAACAGAGCCATGAAGCTGAGTTAGTGCGTCTAGCATCTCAATTGAATAAATATGATCTTAATAAATTGAAAATTGTTGGTCATACTGATGATGTTGGCGATGCTGCTTATAATCAAAAGCTGTCTGAAGAGCGAGCACAAAGTGTGGCAAACCTTTTCTTAGCTCGCGGGTTTAAGCAAGAAAATATCTATGTGATTGGTCGCGGTTCAACGCAGCCCTATGTTCCAAATACAACCAATGAAAATCGTGCGATTAACCGACGTGTTGCCATTGTTGTTATTCCATAATTTTCAATTTATAAAAAAGCCAATCCTCTGTGGTTGGCTTTTTTATTTTAAACTAACTCAATAATATCAATTGTTGGCGGCACTCTAAAACGTAAAGGGATACCGACCATTCCTGTGCCAACTGTCACAAAAACATCGGCATGTTCGTGAGAGTAAAATCCACGTTTATGACCTAAAATTGACACTTTTTTCATAATATAGGTGGTAAGCCATGGAAGCTCAACCTGCCCTCCATGTGTATGCCCAGATAACATTAATGGTCGATTCGGCAATTTAGGCACCATGTCTACCGTATCGGGATTATGGGAAAGAATTAACCAAGGCTTGTCTTGTGGTAAATCTGGCATCGAACGCATGTCGGTTTTTCCAGCCCAGAGATCACCAATACCAATCAAACGGAATTCTTCAAAATCAACTATTTTGCCTTCAATATCGACAACTTCATTATAAAACAAGGCATCTTTTAATAATTGTTGGATAGGTGGTCCTGGATATTGCTCATCATGGTTTCCAGGAACAGAGTAAACAGGTGCCTGAATTTCTTTTAAAACACTCAATTCTTGAATTAGTCTATTTTCTGGCTCATATGTCCAGTCACCTGCCACAACCACTAAATCAGGTTGCTGTTCATTTAATTTTTTAACTATTGTTTTTAGTTGGCGCTCATGCCCTGAAAATAAGCCAATATGTAAATCAGCAATTAACGCTACTTTTACTGGTTTATTAAAACTTCGATCTGGATTTAACCGATATTGATGTGTATCGACACGTACTAGATGAGGTTCAATAAATCGGGCATAAATTAAAATGCCACTTAAGAAAAAGATAAAAATACCTTGATGAATTGAATAGTAACCAGTCCAAGCAGCGTATAAATTAAAAAACCAGAGAGGAATAAGTAGATAAGAGAGATAAAATGCGAGTAAATGGACAAAAGCTTTAAATGGATGAATCGTCTCGGTTCGAGATTGATGAATCCAAGCTTCAGAAATCCCCCATAAAGCAAGTATTGAAAATATAAAGTAAAAACAAAAAATAATTGAATTTGGATTCCACATTACGACTCTCGACTTATCTTATATTGATTGCTAGTAATCAAATTCAATATTTATCTTTCAATATGCACGAATTATACTCTAGCTCACGTTATCGTATGTACTGATTATGGCACAATCCATTCATTCCAAACAGCTTCAAACGAATCAACAAGCTAAAGGCTTTTTGATAAAAGCCTCTATAGTCCTATGTTCTAGTTTTGCTGTGGGTTTGACAGGATGTAGTACTCTGCCAAAACATGGTGTTGAACCAGTACAATATGCAAAAGATATTGATACTTCTGAGACCTCACTTGCCAAACTGATTACCCCCTTACGTCAGCAAAACCCAAAACTAACGGGTTTTCACATATTAAATGATCCGTTGGAGGCTCTAGCAGCCCGCCTAAGATTAATTGATAAAGCCGAAAAGACATTAGATTTACAATATTACATTTGGGACAATGACAAAGTTGGTGCTTTGGCGTTACACGCGATTATTCGAGCAGCTGATCGCGGGGTAAAAGTCCGACTTCTTATTGATGATAATAATGCAAAAAAAATAGAAGGGATTTTGCTTGCCCTTTCTCAGCATAAAAATATTGAAGTTAAGCTTTTTAACCCCTACCGTTTTCGTAAATATCGCGCGATGGATATGGTTCTTGATTTAAAACGTATCAATCGTCGTATGCATAATAAAAGTTTTATTGCCGACAATGAGGTTGCTCTTATTGGCGGACGAAACATGACAAATCAATATTACAATGTAAGTGATAGTTATCAATTCTCTGATGTCGATGTGATGCTAGTTGGTGCTGCTGTTGATGATATTGTGAATTCGTTTGATGACTACTGGAATCATGAATATGCATATTCAGTTCAAAGTATCGTAAGTCCAGAGCAACATCGTCTACGTTATGAAGGATTAAAAGAGCAACTCGAAGCTCACTACCAACAGGCGACAGTTCAAAACTTTCTAAACTTAACCGCAAAATCACATGCATTTGATGAATGGTTAAATCGCAATATTCAATTCGACTGGGTCAAAGCCGAAGTCGTAAAAGACTCGCCCGATAAAATCAAATCAAAGGCTAAAAAAGAAGAACACCTTAATTTCCAGTTAATTAACCATCTAGAAAAACCGGAAAGTAATGTTGATTTGATTTCAGCTTATTTTATTCCAGAAAAGCAAGGCGCCAAGATTTTAAGTACTCTTGCCAAAGAAGGTGTTGAGGTTCGAGTCTTAACGAACTCATTTAAAGCAAATGACGTTGCTGTCGTTCATGCCTTTTATGGAAAGTATCGTAAAGAACTTCTTAAAAACGGCGTACAACTTTATGAGTTTTTACCCACACCCGATAAAAGAGATTTAAATAAAAATACAGATGAGCTAGCAACTAAAGCAAAAGTGAATATGAAGGGATTAAGCCGCTCAAGCTTGCATACTAAACTTATGGCTTTAGATGAGCAGGTTTTTATTGGTTCATTTAATTTTGATCCACGCTCAGCTTATTTGAATACTGAAATTGGCGTAATTTTGGATAGTCCATCATTGGCTAAGACAATTCACCACACGATGGATGAAAATTTAAACAAATTTGCTTATAAGCTAAAGCTCGACGCTAATAATCATATTTATTGGCAGCAAGAGACTTCACATGGTCCCTTAATTTATAAACAAGAACCCGAGATGAAATGGTGGCAAAAGGCAGGCATGAAGTTTCTTTCATGGCTGCCAATCGAAGGATTCATGTAATTAATTTTTTGGCTTAAGTACTTTCTGATGTAGTTGAGCCAAGCCTTCTACCATTTTTTCTTGAACTTCATTTGTTAAACTTTTCACATCATGCCCTTCCACTGAAATTGGTGGCAAAGTTAACAAATGAGCTGTTACTTTCGGCATTTCAAGTACGCGTTGAATATGTTCTGCAAAAGACATCTCACCAATGAATGGAGCAACTGTATCTAATTGTCCATAACGGTTTACATAACAAATTAAACATACCTGTACTGGACGTTGGGCCTCAATAGCAGCCCCGAGTAAACGGCCATGTACTTTCTTCACAGAATGCCCATCGGTGGTAGTCGCTTCAGGGAAAAATAGTACAGGAATATTTTGTTTTAAAAATTCGGTAATTTGCTCACGGATTCTAACGGAGTCCCCAGACCCACGCTTAATAAATAAAGTTCCACCGCCTTTAGCTAAATTCCCGAAAATGGGCCAATTTTCAATTTCAGCTTTAGCAAGGAAGAAAACTCGAGCACCTGAACCTAAAACAGCAACATCTAGCCAGGAAATATGATTACTTACCCAAAGAGCAGGTTCTCGAGGAATTGTTCCGTGTACTTCTACATCTAAGTTAAAAACCTGACATAAACGGCGGCAAAAATATTGGACATAGCGTGTATTAACCGGATTATTAGGATCTTTATAAAGGCCATGTCGATAAACTAAATAAAAACCTTCACTAATTGCAGCCGTGGCAGAAGTGACTTTTTTTCCGTATAAACCTATTTTTGATAATTTCTTTAACGTTGAATTAACTATACTTTGCGTTTGAGCCATAAAATTTCACTAACGATCAATCATTGTTATACCCATCTCGAGCATTCTATACGTTTCAGAATAAACTTGCATTGATGATAGAGAACGGGAAATAAAATAAATTCAGACATCTCTAACTACATTTAACTAATCTAAAGGATAAGAACAAACGCTTTCCCCTTTTGCTTAAGTTTCATCTAGAATAAAGTTTTCCCATTTTCAGGATTTATAGCCACGTGGAATATGTTGATCGGCATCAAGGCGGTGAACGCACAATTTTAGTGAGTGTTTCTGTACAATTATTAGATGATCTGGATGCCGAAGAGTTTGCTCTACTTGCACAGTCTGCTGGTGCAGATATCCTTGAACATATTAAGGTTCAGCGAAATAAACCCAATCCTAAATTTTTTATTGGTTCAGGGAAAGTTGAAGAAATTGCAGAGCGAGTTCAGGAACTAGAAGTAAGTCTGGTGATTTTTGATCATGCTTTGTCACCCGCTCAAGAACGAAATTTAGAAAGAATATTAAAATGCCGAGTCATTGACCGTACAGGATTAATTTTAGATATTTTTGCGCTGCGTGCCCGTACACATGAAGGTAAATTACAAGTCGAACTTGCTCAGCTTAAGCATTTATCTACTCGTCTTATTCGTGGTTGGTCAGCAGACTTTGAACAACAAAAAGGTGGTATTGGCTTACGTGGTCCTGGTGAAACACAACTGGAAACAGATCGTCGCCTCATTCGTGTTCGTATTGCCCAATTAAAAGATAAATTAGAAAAAGTACATCAAACCCGTATACAAGGGCGTGCTGCAAGACAAAAGGCAGCCATCCCAACTGTATCGCTAGTTGGTTATACCAATGCGGGCAAATCAACTCTATTTAATATTTTAGCGAAAAGTGATGTCTACGCAGCCGACCAACTATTTGCAACACTCGATCCGACATTACGCCGTTTGGAATGGGATGGTATTGGTACTGTCGTGTTAGCAGATACGGTAGGCTTTGTACGAAACTTACAACATGATTTAGTTGAATCATTCAAAGCAACACTTGAAGAAACACTTGAAGCCACTCTATTACTGCATGTTATTGATAGTAATAGCCATGACATGCTTGATCAAATTGAAGCAGTTGAAGGTGTATTAAAAGAGATTGGCGCAGATGCTCCAGTACTTCGGGTATACAACAAAATTGACTTAAGTGGTGAAGAAGCCAAAATCATTTATGCCGAGCCACATGTACCAGATCGAGTTTATGTTTCTGCTCATGCTGGCCTTGGTCTAGAATTACTTCAACAAGCAGTGCAAGAATGTTTAATGGGTCAAATTCAACATTTTTCACTGATTCTTAAACCTGCTTATGGCAAATTGCGCACCCAACTTTATGCTTTAAATGTGATTCAGTCTGAACACTATGATGATGCTGGCTTATTGCATATTGATGTACGCATTGCCCCACATAAGTTAGAAAAGCTTATTCGCCAAGCAAAACTGCCCTTAGAGGAAATCTTAGGAGAACGTGCTAGTCAATTTAGCCGTCCCTTGGAGGAGTTTGAAATCAAGGGTCAGATCAGTTAAAACTTGATAAGTAAACTTTTAGAGATAAAAAATATGGATAAGATCAAAAGTATAGACTGGACAGCATGGGTAGCAACTTTACTGCTCATTATTGGTTTTCGTGAAGGCTCTGTCATCGTCATGCGTGCTTTTGGTCATCCAGAATTAGGTAATTTAGCCGGCTTAATCAGCTTACTCACTATTTTGATTATCTGGAGAAAGTTCAAGAAAATCCCTCTCCGGATAGTTGATACAAATAATAAAATTATGAAAGAAAGTGGATTTGCTTTTTTACCCGTTTGTGCTGGCTCCTTAATTATGTTGGTGCATATGGGTAAAGAAATTCCACTATTCCTTTTTGTTTTAGTAGTCAGCACCCTTATACCTTTGTGGGTCTATGCAAAAATGGCAAAACGTTGGTTATAAGGAGAATAAAATGTTTACGATTTTCTATGGTTTTTTAATCACCTTAATTGGTTATCTGTGTGCAAAACCTTTAAACCGACGTTTTCCGCAAGTTCCGCTTTTAGTTTTCGGCATGTTCATTGTCATTGCCTTACTTTCAGTTTTACAAGTTCCTTATGAACAATATCGTCTTTATGTGAATGAGTTATTTAGCCATTTATTGGGGTATGTGACTGTAGCCTTAGCAATTCCCTTAGCTGCAATGCGTTACGATGACCTTCCAATTAAATCGGTCATTGGTATTTTACTTTTTGCAAGTATTAGCGCTGTTGCTTTGCCTATGGGCCTCGCTTATTTATTGCATATGTCAGAACCTACTATTCTTGCATTTGCAACTCGTGCGGTAACCACCCCAATCGCTCTGAACATCGCAACTTTATTGCATGCTCCTGAAACACTGGTGACCCTTATTGTTATTTTATCTGGGGTTATTGGCGCTGCATTTTCACCATTTTTACTTAAGCACATTCATGATGAGCGTGCTTCCGGTTTAGCCTTAGGTTTAGCTGCTCATGCCATAGGAACAGCTCAAGCTTGGCAGCGCGGACCAGTTGCAGGTCGCTATGCTGCATTTGGTATGGCTTTGAATGGCGTATTTACTGCAATTTGGTTGCCGACATTAATGCTGTCACTTGGAACACCTTAATTAAGAAGCCGATTAAATAAACATTGAACGGTATATCAATTCGAAATAAGATGATCTTTCAAAGTTAAAAGGATTTTTAATTATGGGGAAAATTTTTATTGGAGCGCTGCTCTTACTGGGGATCAATACTGCTACATTTGCAGCAGATATTACAGGTCTTTGGCAAACAATTGATGATAAGACAGGTGCTCCCAAAGCACAGGTAGAAATACGAAAAGAAGCAAATGGGACTTATGCTGGAAAAGTTACTAAAGTCACGCCACGCCCGGGTTATACCCCTAAGGAGATTTGTGATAATTGCCCAGCACCATATACCAATAAACCAATTTTAGGTCTAGACATTGCAACGGGCTTAAAACAAACAGATGGACTTAATTTTACTGGCGGTAAAATTTTAGATCCGAATACGGGCAAAGTTTACGGACTTAAAGCAAAGCTTAGCGCAACTGGCAACCGTTTACATATGCGTGGTTATCTCGGTGTTTCTGCTTTGGGACGTAATCAAATCTGGATTCGCGTAGAATAAAAGTTAAAAATAAAAAAGCCGCTTATGCGGCTTTTTTATTTTCACTCGGGTACAACCCTCGTCTTGCGCTCATGAAAAGCATTGCTTTTTCTAGATCCGCTCAGGATTATCGACAGCAAAGATTTCTTTGTCTTCAAGGCGATAAGCCATTAATTTTCGCCCCCAAACACAACCACCATCAATATTTTGGATCTGCTCATTAACGCTTCTACCTTCTAATGCAGCCCAATGACCAAAAATAATCTGATGAGTCTGAGCAGCTTTACTTGGAAATTCGAACCAAGGTAAATAGCCTTCTGGCATTGGCGCATCTAGAGCATCTTTAAAACTGAACTCTAAAGCTCCTTCTGCGTTGGTTAAACGCATGCGAGTCAGATAATTGGTAATACAACGTAAACGTGCTGAACCTGTTAGATCATCTTCCCACAAATCGGGTTTTGAACCATACATTTCTGCTAAAAAAGCATCCAATACAGATAAATCTTGATGTGAGAGTACTCCTTCAACCTCTTTTGCTAGCGTTGCAGTTTTTTGTGCATCCCAAATGCAAGGTATGCCCGCATGAGTAAGAATTGTGTGCTCGTTTGGGAATAAACATAAAGGCTGTCTACGCAACCAGTCGATTAATTCATCGCCATCAATTGCATCAATAACATCCTGTGTGCGATCTTTTTCTTTAATCTCTTTTAAACCACGTGCACCCGCAATTAAAGTCAGGTCATGATTTCCGAGTACAGTTGCAGCTGCACCGCGATCAGCAAGTTTTTTAACAAAACGTAAGGCACCTACTGAGTTTTCGCCACGAGCAACCAAATCACCTGCAAACCATAAAAAATCTTGGTCTGGATCAAAACGTATTTCTTTAAGTAAGGCTTTCAGAGCTTCAAAACACCCTTGTACATCGCCAATCACATAATTAAAACGTTTAGTCATTTATCCCACCATTTGATCGGCTAAAGCAACAAATTGAGTAAGTGTTAAAGTTTCCGGACGAGCCATCGGATCAACGCCTGCTTTTTCAAAGCCATCTTCAGCGATCATACCTTTAAGACTATTTCTTAGGGTTTTACGACGTTGGGTAAATACATGACCAACCAATCGAGCTAAAGCTTTTTCATCTTTTGCAATAATTGGTTTTTGTTCATAGGGAACAAGGCGGAAAACAGCACTCGTTACTTTAGGGGGTGGATTAAATGCGCCAGCTGGCACTTCAAATAAAAACGTTGGTTGGCAATAATACTGAATCATTACCGACAAGCGACCATATTCTTTTGTGTTTGGCTCAGCCGTAATACGGTCAACCACCTCTTTTTGGAGCATAAAGTGCATATCTTTAACTTTACTGCCAAATTCCAAGAGATGAAAAAGTAATGGGGTTGAAATGTTATAAGGTAAATTACCAACCACACGTAATGGTCGACCATCTTTTACTAGTTCGCTAAAATCATATTTTAATGCATCAGCTTCTATAATCGTTAAACGTTCAGGATGTGGGACGCGTTCTGGTAAGCCTGCCGCTAAATCACGATCTAGCTCAACAACTGTTAAGGCATCACATTCCCCAATTAAAGGAGAAGTTAAAGCAGCCAAACCTGGTCCAATTTCAACAACATTTTCACCCGCACGCGGATTCACCGAGCGCACGATTTTGGCAATGACTCGCTGATCATGTAAGAAGTTTTGACCAAAACGTTTACGAGCTTTATGCCCTTCATCTTTCGGGTTTAGGGCATTAATTTGATACATAGAACATTTCCAACATGAAAAATTTAGCTCGCTGCCAAAGATAAAGCTAAATCGACAGCGACGTTTAAACTTGAGCTTTTTGCCAAACCGGTCCCGGCCAAAGACAATGCCGTGCCATGATCGACCGAAGTTCGGATGAATGGCAAACCCAATGTAATATTGATGGCCTCACCAAACCCTTGTGATTTTAACACAGGTAAACCTTGATCATGGTACATGGCAAGTACAGCGTCAGCATTTTTAAGATGCTCAGGGGTAAATAAGGTGTCCGCAGGCAAGCTTAGGCTCATTTTTATCCCTTGTGCCCGATAACTTTCAAGTACTGGATTAATGGTATCAATCTCTTCGCGTCCCAAATACCCATCTTCACCCGCGTGAGGATTTAATCCGCAAACAAGTACGCGCGGATCCATAATCTTAAATTTAGTTTTTAAATCATGTAATAAAATATCAATGACCTGATGCAAACGCTCTTTGGTAATAGCATCTGCAACATCTCTTAAGGGCAAGTGTGTAGTAGCCAAGGCAACACGTAAAGTCTTGGTTGCAAGCATCATGACGACACGCTCTACACCTGCAAATTCTTGATAGTATTCAGTGTGTCCACTAAACAAAATACCTGCATCGTTAATGACCGACTTTTGCACAGGAGCAGTGGCGACCCCAACACTTTTACCAGACATTGCATAATCAGCTGAGCGGCGTAATTGTTCTAATACATAAGCTGCATTAGCTGAGTTTAATTGCCCATTAACAACCGCCGTTTCTAAAGGTACATGCTCTATATAAAGTTCACCTAAAGACGATGATTCAGCTTGTCCCGTATATTCTAGAAATTGAATATCTATCCCGAGTTTCTGAGCACGTTGTTCTAATAAATCTCGGTCACCCAAAATAACAAGTGGGCGTTCATCAACTCGCTTAGCCAAGCTCAAGCAAATATCTGGACCAATACCAGCCGGCTCACCGGAAGTGACATATAAAGGCAGCACAATCACCCCAGACACATAACGAAAATTTGTTTGATTTTAACATATCCCGCATTCATCAGTTTATGGATTAAATTATATGGCTTAAACTGGATTTTTCTTGTGACTTTGAACAAACTCGTTTAGAATGCTCGCTCCTTTTGTTTGGACAGATTCCATAGTCCAAACCAACTATAATAGGTAGTGGTTTAATGAAAACTCTCAGCGCTAAGCCAGCTGAAGTTCAACATGACTGGTATGTTGTTGATGCTTCTGGCAAAACTTTAGGTCGCCTTGCGACTGAAATCGCTCGTCGTTTACGCGGTAAGCACAAAACTTCTTATACTCCTCACGTTGACACTGGCGATTACATCGTTGTGATTAATGCTGAACAAGTTCAAGTGACTGGTAAAAAAGCGCTTGATAAGAAATATTATCGCCATACTGGTTTCCCTGGTGGTATCCGTGAGACTAACTTCGAGAAGTTAATTGCTCACAAGCCTGAAGCTGTTCTTGAAAAAGCAGTTAAAGGCATGTTACCAAAAGGTCCTCTTGGTTATGCAATGATCAAAAAAATGAAAGTGTACGCTGGTACTGAGCATCCGCATGCTGCTCAACAGCCACAAGTTTTGGACATCTAAGGGATACAGCACATGGCTACTAATTATGGTACAGGTCGCCGTAAGACCGCAACTGCACGTGTTTTCTTGTCAGCTGGTACAGGCAAACTCGTTATTAACAACCGTACTTTAGAGCAATATTTCGGTCGTGAAACTGCTCGTATGGTTGTTCGTCAACCTTTAGAACTTTTAGAAGTTACTGAAAAGTTTGACCTTTACATCACTGTTAAAGGTGGTGGTATTGGTGGTCAAGCTGGCGCGATCCGTCACGGTATTACTCGTGCGCTTATCGCTGCTGACGAAACTTTAAAACCTGTTCTTCGTCAAGCTGGTTTCGTTACTCGTGATGCTCGTGAAGTTGAACGTAAGAAACTTGGTTTACGTAAAGCTCGTAAGCGCCCTCAATTCTCTAAACGTTAATTCGTTTATCGAGTTGGACAAAAAGCCTTGGATTTTTCCAAGGCTTTTTTATTATGAAAATAGAACAATAAAATGCAAACTTATAAATATAAACAAACTATCTCGTTAGAACCGTGATTTCCTAGAGCATTTTTAGTATCCTAATCGATTCACTCAACCACGTCGTCTTGTGATATGTCGGTCGAAAACACCTCTATTCAGGGGATTACCCTTTACAGTCATGCTGATGATTTCCGTTCTCACTGGATTCGTTTCTTATTAGCAGAAAAGCAAATCAAATATCAATTGATCGTAACTGACCATGAAGACGAAGATTTAGCAAGTTTAAATCCTTATAACCAATTGCCGATGTTGGTCGAGCAAAACCTTAAATTATTTTCAGCGCCTATTATTGCTGAATATTTAGATGATCGTTATCGCCAAGGTAAGCTTTACGCAGATGCGCCAATGATGCGTGCAGAGCAGCGTCAATATATATGGAGACTTGAAAACGACTGGTTCAAATTAGCAGATCAGATGTTAAAGCATGCTGATTCTTTAAATGTCGAACAAAAGCAAAAAGCTCAAAAAGAATTACGTGAAACTTTAATTTCACTTACTCCCCTATTTCAGCATTTTCCCTATTTTATGTCTGAAAATTTCACAATCTTGGACTGTATGCTTGCCCCTATTTTCTTAAGGCTAAATAGCATGGGAATCGATTTACCGAAACAGCACTGCCGACCGATACTTTTGTATTGTAAACGTATCTTTGAGAGGCCTTCTTTTGCTAAATCAATGACGGCTCAAGAGAAAAACCGTTACAATGAACTATTAAATATGGAATAGTGTGATATGTCTGAGCAACCTATTGATTTAACCCCTACACGTCCTTATCTTGCTCGTGCAATCTATGAATGGATTTGTGATAACCAGCTTACTCCTTATCTATTAGTGGATGCGACACAGCCACATACAGATGTTCCACAGCAATTTGTTAAAGATGGGCAGATCGTTTTAAATATCGTACCTCATGCTGTTCATCAACTTCTTATTGCTAATGAAGCCATTACTTTTTCTGCCCGTTTCGGGGGGGCATCGAAAGACATTTATGTACCTATTCAAGCAGTTTTAGGTATTTATGCACGTGAGAATGGGCAAGGTTTATTCTTTGATCCTGAAGAATATGCCAATGTAGCGCCTGTAGAAAATATAGCAGAGCCAGAAGTACAAGAAGCTGAAACAACATCAACCAAGAAAAAACCAACGTTAAGAATTTTAGATTAAATTTAGAGGAAGAAAGCATGGCATTTGATTTAGTCCAATACTTTGCTGAGCAGATAAAAATTCAAAAGCCTCAGCTTTTAAATCAATATCCAGTTAATGAAAAAAATAAACTGATTGATGAAGTGAATATTCTTACGCTTGGAAAACTGATTAGTTTATGGCGCCAAGATGACAATAAGATTTATCATGAAATTAAAGCTGCAGATCCACTTTATATTCAGGAAGTTGCTCGCCATTTAACAACTTCTAAGCATAACCAGTCAACTTTAAAAAATTCAGAATTAGAACAGAGTATTTCTGAAATTTTAACTTTGCAATTGGCAGAACTTAACCAGCTCGATGAAACAGGTGGTTTTGGGCATAATGGTCTAAAAGAATTAATTTTAGGTCAAGTCGAACATTTATCAGGTCAGGCAGAAGATTGGGTTTGGTCAACAAACCATCTAAATGAATTAATTGGTTCTAAACCTGTGGAACAAGAAGAGCTATCATTGGATACAACAATGAAGGAGTTCAACCAAATGGTTCACCAAGCCCAACCTCATCATGATGACTTGCATATTGAAGAACAAGCTGCCGAAATTTCTGTACCAACATGGTCAAAGATTATTGCCCCTGTCATTGCTTTAGCAATTTTGGGCTACCTCTATTGTATTTATACACAGCTCGTTTAGTTTGATCATTGTTATAAAAAGGGGAATTTGTTATTCCCCTTTTTTTGATTAAAATTAGCATATTTTATTAATCAATATTGTATTAATATTCTATTACAATTGTTTTATCTAAATTTAAAAATATATAATGTAAACCGCAACACAGTATTAAAAGTATAATGTAAAAGTAATCTTATAATATTTTTTATAATCTGACATTTTCCGTCACTTATTCCCCAAAACTAAAACTTCACACGTTATTTGATTGATTGACTTCAAATTGTGCAGAAATATAATGAATTTCAACTACTTTTAGGAAAAAGTAGTAAATATAATTTTAGAATCCTGAGAGATAAAAACATGGCTAAACTTTCTTTAGATAGCTTAACTGAAATTGATGGTTTTATTGCTTCTGCACTTGTTGATTCAGAAAGCGGTTTATCACTTGCAACACAAGGTGGTGGGGAAATTGATTTAGAATTGGCTGCTGCTGGAAACACGGAAGTAGTTCGCGCAAAGCGAAATATCGCCAATGCATTGAAATTAAATGATAATATTGAAGATATTTTAATTACCTTAGGTAAGGCTTACCACTTAATTCGACCTCTAGAAAGTAATAATAATTTGTTCCTTTACTTAGTGCTTGATCGTACTAAATCGAATTTGGCCATGGCTCGCCATGAGTTGAAGTCATTTGAAAAAGAGCTAGACTTTAGCTAATTAATCTAAGATGTGCTTTTTATATTTATTATAAAAAGCACATTAAAACTACTATCTTATTCAATAAAATTTAATGTGATACTATGGATAGGCATTGCATAAATATTGCAACTTCTGGTTTAAGTTCAAAAGTTTCAGATGAATTAAAAATACTAATCAGGAATTTTATATCTAATCAATACGGTATTAATTGGGTTAATATTTCAAGCGATCATATTGATCTATTATTAATTAACGAAAATTTTTTTGACTCTGACAATATTCAAAATATTCTTCAAAAGAAAAAGTTTCCTTATTTAAAAATTAGTAAAACTCCTTCAAAAAATGGATATCAAGTTTATGAACATACTCTGTATCTGCCACTAGAAAAAGTAGAACCTTTATTAGAGTGGCTACAAAAAAATCTATTATCATTTTTAAATCAAAATAGTGTTGCGATAGTTCCAGATTTATCTACTGAGCTTCTCATTATTGATGAGGAATTTATAAGAAATTTACATAGTCCAGAAAATACTAAATTACATTTATTTGATGATAAAGGCACTCTAGCTATTATTGATAACAGAGCTCAAATTGCTTGGATAGAACCCTCTCGTCAAAAAGCACATACCAATATGAGCTTTAACTTTGCTTTTGCTAAAACATCTGATTTTACTAAGGTTTCTCGTAAAAAAAGTTATTGCTTACAAGACTGGCTATGGAACCTAATTTGGTGTTCAAAAGAATTTGAAAATTTAGCTTCAGTTGATGGTTACTTCAAAATCGATTATTGGCCACAGCCCTACCAAAAAGAATATAGAAAAGTGAGTCTACAACTCTCCGCATGTTTTATACAGGGTGCAAAAATTACTGATGTTGCTAAACAACTCAACTTATCAATCGACGATGTCTTACGCTTCGTTACGGCTTGTGTAATGGCAAATAACGGAAGATTTGTTTCTGCGAATAAATGCTCTTACGCACCAAGCTCTCATTTAGAAAATTCAAATATAGACAATCATTTTTTTAAAAACTTTATAGGGAAGATTAGACGGCGTTTTGGTCTTTAGGGAACATTATGATTATACAGCAATATAAAATTGTCTTTGCAGGCAGCATGGGGGCTGGAAAAACAGAAGCGATTAAATCGTTATCTGAGATTCCAATTCTGGAAACAGAAGCATTCAATACCGATGTACAAAGTCACCAGAAAACCCAGACTACTGTAGGTATTGATTATGGTGAAATTACTCTAGATGATGGAATCAAAATTGGATTATATGGAACACCTGGACAAAGCCGTTTTGATTTTATCTGGTCGGTCATTTGTGAAGGTGCTATCGGTATTATTTTATTATTAGATCATAATAGTCCGAACTCAATTGACGAACTAAATCACTACTTAAAAACCTTTAAAAATTATAATGATAATATTGCGATTGGTATTACTCATATTGATGAAAATAAAGAATCCTCACTTCAGCAATATCGTAATTGGATAAAAGCAAATGAACTGCCTTATCCCTTATTCTTCATTGATGCGCGAGAGCAAGAACAAATTTTAATGATGGTTGAGTCATTAATTGCCTCACTTGAAGTTAAGGTCGGGTCAGTACCACAGGGGAATAATCATGCTTAGTATTCCAACTCAAAAACGGACAGCACCAACGCAATTGCTACAACTCGCAAAAAGTGAAGCTCATACTATTTTGATGAATACACGCGGTGTAGATTTCGTGATGATTTGCTCTTCAGATGGTTTTGAATTAGCAACAGTGAGCCATAAAAACTACCACAATACCACTAAATTGGCGGCTGTCAGCAGTTCAATTTTAGCAATGGTGACTGCATTTTTAAAAGAAATTCAACTCACAGGCTGTAATAACATCACTCTAGACGCAGATAATGGCAAAGCCATTTTGACAGCTATTCCTGCTGTTCATCACCCAATGGTCATGGTCACCTTAAGTAATAAAGAGGTTCTTTTGGGACAACTACTGTATAGCCTGAAAAAAGCAAGCCAGATCATTGCCGAGGCTGATGGAGAATAGATTATGATTCTCCACTAAAAAATACCGCTCATATAGAGCGGTATTTTTATTAAATTTGAATACTAAATAGCATTTGCCGTTTTTTTACTTGTTGCCCTTGCTGTCCTAAAATATCTTCAACTATACCATCGACATCAGATCTAATCTGTTGCTGGATCTTCATAGCTTCAAGTACCAGTAAGGTTTGCCCTTTCACGACTTGATCACCTTTATTAACCAAGATATTGATCACAGCGCCATCCATAGGTGCACGAATTTTACCATCTCCCGCAACATCAGCCGTTTCTGGAGCGGCATAAGTCACGTTGCGAATTGCAACATTGCCATTATCTCGATCTAAATAAAGCTGATCGCCGTCTAAAACATATTGAACACGGCGGCGTATACCATCAACAACATAGGTCAGTTGCTCTACCGTTTTCTCAATGACTTCAATACAAACAGTTTGATCACAGAGCTGTACCGTGAACGCGTTATTTACAGATGAAAGCTGTAACTGGATTTGCTGATCGTCATATTTTAGTTTTAAGGGTAATGGAACACCAAGTCCAGTTTGCCACACCGCAGTACTTTTACTTTGGCTAAATAATGCCGCTGCAATAGCCAAGGTTTCTAAAGATAAAACCTGAGAGTGTAAGCTGCTGTCATCTTGAAAATGCTGTTGAATGAATGCGGTATTGGTATCACCAGCGACAACGACTGGATGACGTAATAAATTGACCAAGAATTGTTTATTGCTGCTTACACCAAGCAATACACTATCATCTACAGCACGAGCCAGCAGACGAATCGCATCCTCTCGAGTTTTACCATATGCAATCACTTTAGCCACCATCGGGTCATAGAAAGGGCTAACTTCATCTGTTGCTAACATGCCATGATCAATTCGTACATTTGGCAAGATTGTGGGCTTCCAACGTAGAACTTGACCTGTTTGCGGCAAGAAATCTTGACGTGGATCTTCAGCATACAAACGGACTTCAATTGCATGGCCCTTGATGGACAATTCATGTTGTTGCAATGGTAAATGCTCGCCATTGGCGACACGCAATTGCCATTCAACCAAATCTAATCCTGTAATAAGTTCAGTAACTGGATGCTCAACCTGCAAGCGTGTATTCATTTCTAGAAAATAGAATTCACCCGATGCATCAAGCAAAAACTCAACAGTTCCCGCGCCTACATAAGCACATGCTTTGGCAGCCGCAACAGCTGCCTCTCCCATTTGCTGACGCAGTTCGGGTGTCATGACTGGACAGGGTGCTTCCTCTACAACCTTTTGGTGACGGCGTTGAATCGAACAATCACGCTCGAACAAATACACATAATTGCCATGCGTATCACCAAAAACTTGAATTTCAACATGGCGCGGCGCAATCACTGCTTTTTCTAAAATAAGCTCACCTGAACCAAATGCATTTTCAGCCTCTGAACGTGCAGTGCGTAAAGCCTCTACAAGCTCGGAGGACTGCTGAACCAAACGCATACCCCGACCACCACCGCCAGCAGAAGCTTTCACCATAATTGGAAAACCAATCTGCTCTGCTTGTGTAGCCAAATATTCAAGGTCTTGACGGTCTCCCTCGTAGCCCGGCACACAAGGTACACCTGCCTCAATCATGGCAATTTTTGAAAGTCGTTTACTTCCCATCAACTCAATTGCAGAGGCTGTCGGACCAATAAAAGTGATTTGGTTATCGATACAGGCCTGAGCAAAATCAGTATTTTCTGACAAAAAGCCATAACCTGGGTGTACAGCATCCGCGCCTGTTTTTTTGCAAGCTTCTATAATTTTGGTAATTGAAAGATAAGATTCAGATACTTTAGAAGCTCCAATATAAACTGCTTCATCAGCTTCTTGCACATGGCGAGCATTACGGTCTGCATCGGAATAGACCGCCACAGTTTGATAACCCATTGCCTTTGCTGTCTGCATGACCCTAACTGCTATTTCACCACGATTGGCAACCAGTACTTTTGAAAATTTCATTGTTTTTATCCTTATCTTTTATTGCTCATCGGCCCAATTCGGCAACCGTTTTTGAATAAAAGCCATCGTTCCCTCTTGCCCTTCATCACCACCAACCGCTTGAGCAAACTGCTGTGCTGCATCATCAAGTAAATGATTTAATGGTTCATTGAGTGTTCGATGTAATAGTGCTTTCGTCATACGTGAAGCTTGTGGTGCAGCACGCTTAATTTGCTGAATAGTTTCCTGTAATTCCTGTTCTAGCTCTAATTCATTATGAGCAATCTGATGGACTACTCCGACACTGAGCGCCGTAGGTCCTTCAAAACGCATCCCCAACAAAGCAAGTCGTCTAGCCTGAGTTAGACCAATACGCTTCACTACAAAAGGAGCAATCTGCGCAGGAATTATTCCTAGCCCTGTTTCAGGCAATCCAAACTGGGCATTGTCACGGCTAATCGCAACATCGGAAACACATACCAGACCAAAACCACCACCTAGAACAGCCCCTTCTAAAATCACCACAACCGTCTGCGGGGCGGTTTCAACTTGCTCAAGCATGGCACCAAAACGGCGGTTAAAATCAGCATAAGGTTGTAGGCTACCGACATTGCTCGCTTCAACTCTCAAAGCTGCCATATCTTTGATATCACCACCTGCGCAGAAAGTTCCTCCTTCACCACGGATGATGACCGCACGAATCGAAAGATCATCATGAATAGCAGCAAAGACCTGTTGAATAGCATTAACCATATTCAAATTCATGGCATTACGGCTCTCTGGTCGGTTTAACCAGAGGTATAAAATACTACCGTCCTGTTCTAATTGAATGCTGTCATCAATATCTAAAGCTTGTAGAGATTTGGAAAGTGTCATGGCTTATTCCTTATTTTATTTCTGTTTTTTAGGCAGGATGTCCATCAACTTACAAATAATCCCCAGCATAATCTCATCGGCTCCACCACCAATAGACCCCAAGCGACCGTCACGGTACAGCTGAGATGCAGGGTTATCCCACATAAAGCCATTGCCACCCCAATATTGCAAACAGCTATCTGCCACTTCGCGGGTTAAACGTCCTGATTTCAGTTTTGCCATTGAAGCCAGCATGCTGACATCCTCACCGGCAATATGCTGTTCACACGCTTGGTAGGTTAATGCTTTTAGTGCTTCCACTTCAGTCATGAGTTCAGCAAAGCGGAAATGGATATATTGATTATTGATGAGTGGCTGACCAAAAGTGGTACGCTCTTTGGTATAGGTAATGGTTTTTTGAATTAACGTTTCCAATCCTCCAATCGAATTGGCACATGCCCACAGGCGCTCTTCCTGAAATTGCATCATCTGCATCATAAAGCCCATGCCTTCTGCACCGACTAAATTACGCTGTGGCACACGCACGTTATCTAAATAAACTTGTGCTGTGGTGGTTGAACGCATTCCTAATTTATTGAGCGGTTCTGAAAAACTAATGCCTTTAGTTTTTGCCGGTACAATAATCATCGATTTATTGACGTGCGGTTTATCGTCAGAAGTGTTAGCTAAAAGGCAGAAAAAGTCGGCTTGTAATGAGTTGGTAATCCACATTTTGCTGCCGTTAATCACATAATCATCACCATCTTTTTTGGCCGTAGTTTTAATTGCCGCCACATCAGAACCAGCATGAACTTCAGATACAGCAATCGATGCCACATATTCCCCAGCAATGGCTGGTGTTAAAAACTCATCACGTAATTCTTTACGACCAAAACGTGCGAGGGCTGGTGTTGCCATATCGGTTTGTACACCAATTGCTAAGGGCACGCCCCCACAAGCTGCACGGCCAATTTCTTCAGCAACCACAAGGTTATAAGAATAATCTAAAGCTAAACCACCATTTTCTTCAGGCTTACAAATCCCTAATAAACCAAGGTCACCCATCTTTTTAAATACATCATGAATGGGGAAACGACCCGCCTCTTCCCATTCTGGAATATTCGGATTTAGCTCATTTTCAACAAATTGACGAGCTGTACGGCGTAATGCTTCATGTTCGGCAGTAAATTTCATTACATTCTTCCTGATAATTTTTTTAATTGCGGTAAAATTTGCTTAAAAGCGAGACACCCCAAAACGGCTTGGATTCAATGTCCGCTGCTGTGCTTCATAAATGGTTTGTAAAAGGAAAATCAGTAATTTTCGGGTATCTCGCGGGTCAATAATGCCGTCGTCATGCAACATGGCAGTGTTGAAAAGCGCGGTAGACTGCTGCTCCAATTTCATGGTTGTACTCTGCTCCAGAAAATCGAGCATTTGTGGATTAGGCTCCTGACCTGAAGCTTTTTGCTTGCCTTCGGCCACAATACGTAAGACTTTTCCAGCCTGAGCGGCACCCATTACAGCAACATGTGAGTTCGGCCAAGCAAAAATAAAGTCTGGCGATAAACTACGTCCACACATCGCATAGTTGCCAGCTCCATACGACCCAGCCACGACAATCGAAATTTTCGGCACGGTACAATTGGCAACAGCCTGAATTAATTTTGAACCATGTTTGATAATACCGTTTTGTTCGGCATCGGTTCCTACCATAAAACCAGTGGTGTTATGCAAGAACAATAGCGGGCGCTGTGTCTGTTCACACAGGTGAATAAACTGAGCTGTTTTCGCCGCACCTTGAGGGGTAATCGGACCATTATTGGTGATAATACCGATATGTAAGCCACCAATTTTTGCCCAGCCACAAACAGTTAAATCATCATATTCCTGCTTAAATTCAAGAAAATCTGAATCATCAACAATTCGGGCTACCACCTCTTTCATATCGAATGGTTGTTTAGGATCACTTGGAATCATACCCAATAATTCATCGACATGGTAACGAGGTTCTTTATAGACTGCATCAACTGGTTTGATCTGTTCTTTCCAGTTCAGATGCTCAAAAATTTCACGTGCAAGTCGAATACCATCGGCATCATTTTCTGCCAAATATTCAGCGGTTCCAGCAATTTGAGAGTGCATTTCCGCTCCACCCAATTCCTCCGCTGTAGCAACTTCACCCGTGGCAGCCAGAAGTAACGGTGGACCTGCAAGAAGCATCTCGGTTTGTTTACGTACCGCAATGACATAATCAGAAAGCCCAGGTTGATAAGCACCACCTGCTGTCGCATTACCATGTACAACAGCCAGTTGTGGAATACCTTCTGCAGAAAGGCGTGCCTGATTGGCAAAGGTCATACCACCGTAGGTAAATACTTCTGCTGCATAATTTAAGTTAGCGCCACCACTTTCGGTTAGCGTAATCAGCGGAAGTTTTTGTTCCAAAGCAATTTTTTGCAAACGCAAAGTCTTCTGCACGCCCATGGGCGACATGGTTCCACCCTTAATTGCACTATTACTTGCAGAGACTAGGCAACGCACACCACTAACAAAACCAATGCCAGCAATCACCCCGCCCCCAGCTTCCGAGCCATCTTTATCATCATGCATGTTGTAGCCAACCAAGCCACATAACTCGATGAAAGGAGAATCAGCATCTAGCAATAACCGCACGCGTTCATGGGGCAAAATTTTGCCTTTTTTATCGAACTTTGGTTTAGCAGCGTATGATTTATCAATGCTTTTTTGCTGAATTGCACGGACCTCACTCAACTGAGTAAGTAGAGCATCTTTATTCTTTTGATACTGTTCACTACCAACAGCAATTTCGGATTGGAGAATGGTCATTCTTTATTCCTCACTCCAAGCCTGAATTATTGTTTTGCTCAGCTTTTTCAGTCTTATCTTTTTTAAAAATTTCAGGGATAAACGCACGATGGAAACCGTTATAAGATTCGCTATTTGTCGCATCA
Source organism: Acinetobacter sp. M5A5_2a (assembly GCF_053345265.1). Lineage (NCBI taxonomy): Bacteria > Pseudomonadati > Pseudomonadota > Gammaproteobacteria > Moraxellales > Moraxellaceae > Acinetobacter > Acinetobacter sp. M5A5_2a. The sequence goes on from NZ_JBKEZV010000018.1 coordinate 23,524, forward strand.
CTTAGCGGATACATTCGTGTTCCCTGCGATGCTGCCCCATCAATACGTAAGGTCACACCAGAGACAAAAGCCGCAGCATCAGATAACAAATAGCAAATTGCTGATGAGACTTCCGACTCGGTTCCCATACGCTTTAGAGGTACATTGCCAGCAAGACTTGGAATAATCACCTTTGCAAAATCACCGCTATAATTGTCCATTCCAGATGAAACAATCCAACCCGGTGCTACAGCATTCACTCGAACGCCAGATTTCCCCCACTCGACCGATGCTGTTTTGGTTAAGTTATCAACCCCCGAACGTGCAGCACCTGAATGCCCCATTCCTGGCATGCCGCCCCACATATCGGCAGTCATGTTGACAATACTGCCACCATGTTTTGCCATCCATTGGTTATAAGCTTCACGCATTAAATAGAAAGTTGAATGCAGATTATTACGCACGACTGCATCAAAACCATTTGCCGAGATATTTTCTAACGCCGAAGGAAACTGACCGCCCGCATTATTAACTAAACCATCAAGCTTGCCGAACTTCTCAATCACTTCAGCAATCATATTCTTCACTTGTTCTTCTTCTCGGTTATCACACACAACAAAATGAACGAGTCCGCTATCCTCTGTAATTTCTTGGCTTACTTTTTCCAGTTTTTCAATTTTGCGTCCTGTAATTACGACTTGAGCCCCTAACGCGGCAAGCTCATGGGCAGTACAACGACCAATTCCTGAGCCGCCACCGGTCACAATAATGACTTTATTAGCAAAGGCATCAGGTCTAAAAATTGATTGATAACTCATCTTTGTTTCATCCATTCATTTTATTTTTCTAAAAGATTTGCCGGAGCTTTTACAGGCATATCCAATAATTGTTGAGCAAATGCTTTGCCTTGTGGGTCAATACGCAAGCTTGCAACACCACCACCACCCAAGGCATTTTCCAACATAAAATTCAGTGCATTTAAACCCGGTAACTCATAACGTATTACTCGCCCTTTCTCTGCATCCAAGACATGCTGCATATAGCTTGCAACAGCTTGCTCTGTGAGTGCTGCACGAACCCAAGGTAAATATTCTGCTTTACGCGCAATGACCCCAATATTGCTATGATTGCCTTTATCACCACTACGAGCATGTGCAATTTCAATTAAAGGGACTTCTACTTCATCTGCTTGATAAACTGCTGTTTCACCTGCTGCAAAGGTATTGAATTGCTGTGTAGAAATTCCTTGAGGAATCTCAACCGGATAACGTTTCCCATCAAAATCAACTTCCACATTGACCTGATTTTTATCAATTAAAAATGAAAATAACTTAATCACTGGAGATGCCTTAGGCCGTCCTCCAACGATTCCCGCTAAGGCTGGAGCCATTCCTGTTGAAGCCTGTGCAATTTCAGATGCAAAGAACATACAAGCTTCTTTAAACATGTGTTTTACAGCTATTTTGACGACTACTTCGCGGCTATTTAATGCTTGGGCATGTGCGCCATAAGTACTTTCGATTCCTAAAATTTCAACAGACTTTTCGCTAAAAGGAGGTACTGAACGCATGGCCAGCACACGCTCACATTTAGTTAAAATGGCATCGGCAATGACTTGCGCTTTTTGTGGTGCTTCACGCCCTGCGATTAGAAAACTGACTAAAACCCGATAGCCATCAGGATAAGTTGCACTCACTTTATATTGTGCTGTAGGTGCTTGTCCTGTTGCACCAGTCACACGCACTCGATGCTCGCCAACTTGTTCTAGGTGCACCTGACTAAAATCAGCAATCACATCTGGTAATAAATAGGCTTGTGGATTGCCAATTTCATACACAATTTGCTCTGCAACTGTTGCGGTAGAAACCAATCCACCTGTACCTTGCGGTTTAGTGACTACAAATGAGCCGTCCTCACTGACTTCAACCACAGGAAAACCCATATTGTCGAAGCCTTGTACTAAGCGCCAATCAGTAAAATTACCGCCTGTACATTGAGCACCACATTCGATTACATGTCCTGCCAATGAACCTTGCGCCAACTTGTCATAGTCATCGAGCGACCACTGATATTCATGAAGCAAAGGAGCAAGCACTACAGCCGAATCTACAACACGGCCAGTAATCACAATATCTGCACCAAAGTTCAAGGCATCGCGAATAGCCACCGCACCTAAATAAGCATTACTGCTCGCCACCTGATCTGGCAAAGGCTCGCTGCTAAACATTTCTTGAATATTTTGTTGTTTGAACTGTTCTTGCTTTGCTAAAAGATCATCACCCAAGACCACAGCCACTTTTAGGTTTAAACCATATTCACTAATTATTTTTTGCAAAGCATCCCGACAAGCAAGCTGATTTACCCCACCTGCATTACTAATCACCTTAATCTTTTTTTCTGCAATTTTTTTAAGTAGAGGCGCCATCACTCGGCTGACAAAATCTAAGGCATAGCCATGTTTCGGCTCTACCATTTTCGCTTTTGCCATAATCGACATCGTAATTTCTGACAAATAATCAAAAACCAAATAATCAATATCGGTTAAATGCACCAATTGAAAAGCAGCAGTATTGGTATCTCCCCAAAATCCGGAGGCGCAACCTATCTTTACGACACGCTCATCATCCTGTTGATTACTTGCCATCTTATTTCTCGTTGTTCTATTTAAAAATTAGCCTCAACATTACCAAGCAAGCGCTTGGTTTGTAAAGAGCAAAATGTTATTGTGATGTTGACCAAATCTTCCAAAATCGATGATCATTCTGAAATATGGCGAGATTTAGCAAAAAATTTCAATATTCATTTTTTATTTAAAGGATCAAACCACACGCATGATTGCTACTTCAATTGAACAGATTCCAAATATCTCTTGCTTTGATGACAGCCCACGTGGTCGTTTATTACAAGGTGCCGCGTACCTATTTCACAAGCAAGGCTATGACAAAACTACTGTCCGTGAACTAGCTCAATTTATTGGTATTCAATCAGGAAGTTTGTTCCATCACTTCAAAAGTAAAGATGACATTCTTGCCCATGTGATGGAGCAAACCATCATTTATAACCTAGCTCGTTTAGAAGATGCAGCAAATCAATCTACAGATCCAGAGCAGCAATTACGTGCCCTGATTAAAGTAGAACTCATCTCGATTACTGGAGATACTGGCGCAGCCATGGCTGTGTTGGTTTATGAATGGTTTGCCCTTTCAAAAGAAAAACAAGATTATCTTTTGAAAATGCGTAATGAATATGAGCAAATTTGGTTAGATATTATTGAAAAGTTACGTACTCAGGGCAAGATAAAGCATGATGCCTTTATTTGGCGACGTTTAGTTGGTGGAGCGATTTCATGGACGGTAACTTGGTATAAACCTGAAGGTAATGTCAAAATTGATGAACTGACCGAAATGGTTTGGGAGATGGCTTTGAAATGAATTCAGTCTATTTACGTAAGCCTCAAATAAATGACTTGGCTGAAATTAAAGAAGCTTATGAACGCAGTGTTCAATTACATCAACCGTGGACATATCCACCCTCTGACTTTCAACACTACCTAGCACAAGAACATCGTTATTTTGTTTGCTTAACCGAAAGCCATACAATTGTCGGAACTTTTAATATCTCTAATATTATCAGAGGTTATTTTCACTCGGCTTACTTAGGTTATGAAGTATTTCATCCATATCAAGGCCAAGGGTATATGAAAGAGGGTCTAAAGTTATTACTCAAAGAGGCATTTGAAAATTTAAACTTGCATAGACTTGAAGCAAACATACAACCTGAAAATATTGCTTCAATTCATCTGATTGCAAATGCAGGTTTTATCAAAGAAGGCTTTTCTCGACAATATCTTCGAGTAGGTGAAAAAGAGTGGAAAGATCATGAACGTTGGGCGATTTTAAACGAGGAATGGATTGAATCATTTGAATAAACTCATGAATGAGATGCGGTGGCACAATGACCACCTTATCAAAAATCAATAACCCAACTGCTTACTAATCAAATCTTTCATAATTTCTTCAGCGCCACCACCAATCATATTGACCTTCACTTCACGGTAAATACGTTCAGACTTAGTTCCACGCATAAACCCCATACCACCCAAAGTTTGCACAGCTGCATCAGCACAAAATTGCATAGTACGTGTAGCAACATTTTTAAGCATTGAAATTTGAGCTACGAGCTCAGGCCCTTGTAACTTCGGCTGAGTCATTTTCCATGCAGTTTCTTCAAGTAATGCCCGTGTTGAGGCCAATTGTGTCGCCATATCCACCAACTTATGACGGACTACTTGATGATCAATTAATCGCTTACCAAATGTTTTACGTTGCTGAGCCCAATCTAAAGCCTCTTCATAACACACCAATGCATAACCATAAGCCACCACACCTAAGAAAAAACGCTCCATATTAAAGTTATTCATAATTACTTTAAAACCAGCATTTTCTTTACCTAAAAGATTTGATACAGGCACTTTAACTTGGTCAAAATGCAAATGTGCTGTATCTGAAGCCCACCATCCCATTTTCTTTAAAGGTGTTTTAGTGATTCCTTCACTCTGAGCATCTATCAGCAACATCGAAATGCCTTCTGCACCTGATTTAGTCGGGTCTGTACGCACCGCAACTGTATAATAATCAGCGCGAATTCCTGAGGTGATAAAGGTTTTCTCACCAGAAACAATATAATAATCACCCTCTCGCACAGCCTTAGTCTGAAGTGCAGCAACATCTGACCCACCACTTGGTTCAGTAATGGCTAAGGCAGAAATTTTTTCACCAGAAATAATACTCGGGAGAACTCTAGCTTTTAATTCTTCACTACCAAAATGCTGAATCGGTGGTGCACCAATGGTATGTACCATCAATGAGATATGTACTCCACCAGAGCCAGCCTTCGCCATTTCGACACCAGCCAGCAATGAATAAAATGGATCAGCATCTGGAATACCACCATATTCTTCTGAAAACCCTAACCCTAATAAACCAATCTCAGCAGCTTTCTTATATAGTTCTCTTGGAAATGTCTCGACTTCATCCCATTCATTGACAAAAGGTGCCATTTCTTTTTGTACAAATCGACGAACATTATCAGCAAAGGCAATGTGTTGTTCATTATAGTAAATTGGGTTGGATTGCATTTTTAGAGATATCCTGATGTTTTTATTTAATTCCAAGGCATATCTTGGCATGTTTGGCATCAATCAAAAGTTGCAAGAATCTCCAATTTCTTGGCATAAAACATCAAACCCAATTATTCTTATTAAAATGCAAAGTCTATACTTTTAAACAGCAACGAAATCCACGAACCGCGTAATACGATTGTGCACCATTATGATAAACAAAAACACGGCCATAACGACGGTCAGCAAAAATTGCTCCATCTAATTGGCGAATCTCATCTGGAGTTGCAAGCCAACTTGATGTTTTAAGATCAAACTCGCCTAACTTTTGTAATTGATGATATTGCTCTTCTGTTAGAAGTTCGACTCCCATTTCTATAGCAATATCGATTGCATTATTTTTAGGTGGGTGATCTTTTCTAGACTCTAAAGCTTCACGATCATAACAAAGACTTCTACGGCCTTTTGGTGTCTCAGGAGAGCAATCCATAAACAAATATTCATCACTCTGCTGGTCATAAGCCACCACGTCAGGCTCTCCTCCCGTATTTTCCATTTCTTGCAATGACCATAGTTTGTCAGGAGATTTAATTAGTTTAGTCTGCACACTCGGCCATTCTATTTCTCTATGACGATGTGAATTCTTTTCAAATCTATCTTTTAGTAACTTAATCAGTGTTTCTATTTGCTTTGGAGCTAATTGCTTTTTAATTACCATTGGATAAATCCTTATATTTATTAAGCTGAACGTCCATCAAAATAATTTATTTTTATTTTTTCTAAATCCATGTCATCTATACATCGAACATTAATAGCAAAGATAGCATTACCCTTTGCATCTGTACCTTGAGCATAAGGATGAATACCACAAATTTTACAGAAATGATGGTTAATCACATGTTTGTTAAAAGTGTAATTCGCCAAATTTTCAGGGGTTTCTAAAGAAATTTTAACTTGGTTACTTGGTAAGAACCAAAGCAAAGAACCTTTCTTCTGACATATTGAACAATTGCAAGATAAAACCTCTGATAATTCTCCTTCCGCTACAAATTTAATCGAACCACAATGACAACTTCCTTGATATTTCATTTTTCTTACTCTTTACATTTCTCATGCTACTTACTTTTCCAGTTTAAAAAATAACTTTCCATATAAAAATGTAATCTAATCCTACTTAAGTTTGAATTTAAAGGCCCATATGTAGGCTTGGAAGCACATTTCTAAACCAGAACGAGCTCGAAATTTCCCCCATATATAAAAAAGGGCTCTATAAGAGTT
>NZ_JBKEZV010000019.1:0-10624 GCF_053345265.1 Acinetobacter sp. M5A5_2a
TGGTTAAAACCCGCAAGAAAAATAATGGAAGAAGTTATAAAGTTCTTAGTTAACATCTTGTAGACAGAATTGTACGTATAATCACATTATTTTACATAAAAAAACACAATATTCAATTTTTCTTTATGTTCAAATAGATTGAAATTTATAAAAATTTAGTAATCACCTACTTCCATCCAGTTTATTTGTATCGAAAATCTGAATTCTTTTAAAAACTTTTATGGAGATGCTTGAGAAGCGAGTCTTTAGGAATTAAGAAATTATTTAACAGGTCATGTCTTCAGATAAAAAAGAGCACCTAAGTGCTCTCTTGATCTTATTGATTTTTGGATAAGGCAAAATTTATTGCCCTATCATATGCGTGTTCTTGTAGCTCAGTATATACATAGAAATCCTGTTCTGCCTTGGTAACAGGATTAATGAGTTTCATTGGTTCATAACTATGAGTATTTAAATCATTAGGATCAACATCAAAAGCTTCTAATTGCTGCTCTCTCCACTCGCCACTTAGAACACCACCCACACAAAGCCATTTTGTTGAATTGTCTGACATATATAATCCTTATTATTGGAGGTGCTTTTATACCATATCACGACCACCTTTAAGTCAGTTTAATTTTTCATCCCAACAAAAGAAAAAGCCCCGTGTTTAGGAGCTCTATAGCTAAGTTTTTTAATTCATCTTGGCGACTAAATTTAATGTGCTTTAAATTCAATACATTTTTAAAGCTTTTCCAAAGCTGACAGTACCATTGGGGCACTCATCATGCTTCTACTATGCATTCTTTTAGCAGAATGCACATTAAACTATCTTTTTAAATATTTACCCAATTTGCATGAAAACCTAAAGGCACTCGTACAGGTAAATCAATAGTAACTTGGGGTTCTTGCCCATGGCTCACCTTCATCTCCAACAGAAATTGAATAAGCAAAGCGATAGGGTTTCCAGACTAAACGTTCATCTAGGCGAGGAAATTCGTGAAATTGAATTATGTTCATTCAAAAATATTCATTTCTATTTAGTTTAAATAGCTAGATAAATACATTATTTCAATTACTTAGATTGCGCATGCGTTTTATATCTCTGAGCGGAGGTTCCCCAAACATTCGGGCATATTCCCTATTAAACTGACTAACACTCTCATAGCCAACGCGTATAGCAGCACTACCAGCATCCATATCTTCATAAAGCATCCAATGCCGTGCATCTTGCAAACGCAAATTTTTTAAATATTGCAAGGGGCTTAATCCAGTAAGAGTACGGAAATGCTGTCTAAAAGTAGATGAACTCATATGCGCTTTGGCTGCTAATTCATCTATTAAAATAGTATTTGTGTAGTTTAACTTCATCCAAGCAATTACTTGAGAAATTTGCTGACTTGGAGAGCCTACAGCAGCAAGATGCTGGAGCATTGGACCATGCTCACCGTCCAGTAACCGAATGATAATTTCTCGCTGAATTAAGGGTGCAATAAATGGAATTTTGTTAGGTTCATTTAAAAGTTTAATTAAACGCATTAAGGCATCAAGTAACCCATCATCTAATGCTATAACAGACATCGCTCTTGAAGGTCCACCTTTGTAAATTCTGGAAGCATTCATTTCCGTAGCAATTTGTACAATTAAATTTGCATCCAGATCTAAGCGTAATCCTAAATAAGGTTCTGTTATTGTGGCCTGTGTTACATAAGAGACAACTGGTAAATCAATCGTATTAATAAGTGCTTGTCCAGAACCATAATCAAAGATATCTTCTCCAAGTGTTACGCGCTTTCTGCCTTGTAGTGTGACACCTAAACCCAAGCCAAATACACATGGCATCGGATCAGTAACTGTACTGCGACGATAAATAGATAATACTGGAATTTCTGTAGGATAGTCCCCATCGTTTTGAGCAATATCTTCAACTAAAGAAAGGAGGAAATTATCTACACTAGACTGATTCATTTTAGCCCACTCCTCACAAAATCAGGATATCAATATACTGTTTAAGATTAACAGATTAAAATTTTATTAGTTATGCTTTTGCCACTTCTCATCATATTAGGCAAGAATTAAAGCAAATTTGGCAATCTAATTCTTCGTCTCCAGTGCAAACTAATATCCTCAATAGGCAAATAAAACTTAGGGTATATATGATGAAAAAAGTATTAATTATTAATACACATCAATTCTATGAAGGTATTTCTACTGGCACATTAAATAGCTCAATAGTTGAAATTATTAAAGAAACAATGCTTAGTCTAGATTGTGAAATCCAGCTTACCGAGGTTGAAAAAGGCTATGATATCAATGAAGAAGTGAATAAACATTTATGGGCTGACTTAATCATCACTCAGTCTCCCGTGTATTGGTTTGGCTCTCCATGGATCTATAAAAAATATATTGATGAAGTCTTTACTGAAGGTATGAAACAGGGAAGTTTTTTAACTGGTGATGGACGTACTCGACAGGATCCAACCAAGCAATACGGTACAGGCGGAAAGCTTTTCGGTAAAAAGTACATGTTATCTCTAACATGGAATGCTCCTCAAGAAGCATTTAATGATTCTAATCAAAAATTATTTGAAGGTAGATCTGTTGATGATGCATTTATTCACAACACAGCAAACTACAAATTTTGTGGTGTTGAAATATTACCAACATTTTCATTTTTCGATGTCATGAAAAATCCACAGATTAACAATGATATCGAGTCTCTAAAACAACAGCTATCCCAAATTTTTGACTAATTTTGAATAAGGTTCATAACATGAAAAATGACATTTCTAATATCCTTAATACAAGACTAGTAACTGATAAATTCAAATTACACAGTCTTGTTAAAAAAGGATTTTTAATTTCAACACTAACATTTGGAACCATGGTTTTTACTGCTCAAGCCACTCTTGCAGCAGAAATAAAAACGAAGATCAGCACAGAAATCAGTCAAAAAAATATGCGACATATAACTTTCAAAAATGGTCAAATCATAATGGCTGGTAATTTGTATTTACCAGATAACTTCAATGAGAAAAAACAATATCCTACAATTATTGTGACTCATCCTGGCGGTGGTGTAAAAGAACAAACCGCAGGCTTATATGCGCAAAAGCTGGCTAAAAAAGGATTTATCACCTTAGCATTTGATGCCTCTCACCAAGGTGAAAGTGGCGGTGAACCTAGATTTTTAGAGAATCCAACTGAACGTGTAGAAGATATTCGAAGTGGTATTGATTATCTCACGACATTGAAATTCGTTGATAAAGATCGTATTGCCGCACTTGGTATTTGTGCTGGTGGTGGATATAGCATTAATGCAGCAATGACAGAACACCGTATTAAAGCAGTGGGTACTGTGAGTGGTTTTGATATTGGTTTGGGATTCCGTAAAGGCTGGCATGGTGACGGAACTTTATCAGATCAATTAAAATTATTGGATCAAGTCGCTCAGCAAAGAACCCGAGAAGCAAATGGTGCAGAACCTGTATATATCAACTATGTGCCTGAAAAACCTGATGCGAATACACCACATGATTTACGAGAAGCGTCTGAATATTATAGAACTTCTCGGGGACAACATAAAAATTCCCAGAATAAATTATTATTTTCAAGTGTAGATAAAATTATTGCATTTGATGCTACAGAGAATATTCAAGAATTACTTAAGCAGCCACTACTATTAATAGCGGGGAGTGATGCTGAATCATTGTGGCACAGTAAACATTTCTATGATTTAGCCAAAACTAAAAAAGAACTATTCCTTGTTGATCATGCAACACATATGACCATGTATGATCAACCCGATCACGTTGATCAAGCAGTAGACAAATTGGCTTCTTTCTATAATACAAACCTTTAATATCTCAGTTAGTACTCTGATAAGTTTTTAAGTATATTTAGGTTAAAAACTACTTATTCTTAAAAAGCTTATCAGTCATATTTCCATCAATTTTACTACAATGTCCATTTTCGAAATATCGATCTTCATGACATATAGTCTCAACTTTATGAGTAGACTGCCACACAGCTTTATCTATAATAGACATAAAAACTATTATATATTGCTCTTTAATTTTGAAATTAAGATAAATTAATACTTCCCTATCCTTATACGAAAACCATGAGGACTTTCATCCGTAATTTTAATTGTATAAAGATATTTAAGCTGTTTTTGATCTTTCCTCATATCAATTTTAACTACCCCATCAGCCTTCGCGCCAACTATATCAACTTTATAAAAGTAAAGTGGTCGTTTAGGGATAGAATAATGGTCCGATCCAAAACTACTGATACTATAACTTTTAATTTCTCCAAATTTCTCATTTATCGTTTTATCTGTATATATCACTGATTCAACTCTTTGAATATTTCCCTTATTATTAATAATGAAATATGCCCCACCAAAAATAAGAAAAATTACAGTTAATAAAGCGATGTTTCGTTTTTTCTTCAAATCTTTAAATTCTATAAACATGTTGTTTTGTCGATATTTAGAAAAATCAATTATACAAACTATAGTGGTTTAATAGACCAATTAACTAAATTAATTTCTAATGGTAGATTCGGATTATTCCAAGCAGCTTTGACCTGATCAACCTTCTTTAAATTTTCAGCAGTACTTTTTCCTTTAACTTCAACCACAATATTCCCATTTTTTTCATTGTAGCTAACAGTTTGAATGGTATTAAAATAAATTTTTACTAGTTTTTGTGCTTTATTTATCTGACCTTTAGCAACCTCTCTAGTTTCTTTAGCACCATACTGGATATCAATAGGCAATTTACTTTTAGAAATTGCATTTCCTACTACTATATTTCGCTTTTCATTCTGGCCATAACCTTTAACTCTAACCACAATTTTATATGTAGGTGAGTTTTCAACATAAATACCAGCTACACGTCCTTTAAATTCTTTTTCAATAGCGTCGAGTGCAGAGTCTCGGTTAGCTTCTAAAAATAATGCTTTATTTGCTTCTGCTGTACTTACGCCATGCAATAAAGAATAACTACGGATGTCCTGCTCAAATCCCTCATTTGATACAGCAAATGTATAAGATGATGAAATTAAAATTGTTAGCGCTAATAGTTTTTTCACTTTTACCTTCTAATCAGAAATAAGTTTAAAATATAACGATATATTCTTTATATAAAAACCAACCAAAATTGAAGCACAAACCAAATATCGTTAAGCATTCCTTTAACAATTCATCATTAAATATAATATTTCCAAGGAAAAATTAAGAAATTACAATTTATAAAACACAATATTATGAACTGTTATTTTTTGTTTATTTTCTAAATAATCTTTTTACTTAACTTAATGTAAGTATCAGAAGTTATAAAAAATGCCTTGTACACCCTGACCAGTTCTTTTTATAAAAATAGACCAATCATAATTCCGGAAATTAATGAGCTAAATCGCTTATATTTTTATTTGATACATAGCCAAATGCCCTTTTCTATTTAATAATCAATTTACAGGCATTTTTTTCATCTGGCGATGTTTTAGCTGTTATAAATGGTTTAATTTTTTGAGTTGTTTCAGATTTTAAAAATTTGTTTTTATCTGTTATGAAAATATGAAAGTAAAGTGAATCATTAATTATCTCTTTTATAAGCGATGAGGATTTTAATAATTCTGGAATACAGTGGGTTGATATATTTTTTCTATTGCAAATCATTAGGACTAGCCCTAGTCCTTTGCCTTCACTCTTAACTTCAATGAGTTGTAAATCAGCGTCTGTAAGCATTTCAGACGATGCATTTGACAACACTCTTACAAATTCATAGATTGAGATAGATGTACCAAGAATATTTCGTGATGTAGGTACCCGACCATAAAGGTGTAGAACATCACCTCTGTAACCACATGGGCATAGGAAATCTTGTTCAAGCCCACCAACATCACCCATCATATGATTAAGCAAATGATTATTTTCAGGTACATTGACATTAACAGTGAGTTCACCACTTTCAGGATTTCTACTTATTTCCACATGTTCATAAATATGATAATGGTTACCGATAAGATATGAACACTGAAACCCTATAGGGCCTGTTTCCTGAGATGTATAAGCTAATGGTTTAATACATATACCAGGGAATAGTTCTTGAGCCTGATCAATTAATGAATCAGGAAATATTTCGCCAAGATAAAAAATATTTTTTAAGGTTGATAGTTGAGCCTTTCGCTCTGGTAATAAAAAGCATTCTGCAAAACTAGGAAGACATATTATAGTGTCAATTGAAAATGTATCCACAGCCTCACATAATACATCACTGTCGACAATGGATGCGAAAGGATAATATTTTACTTTAAGTAAACGGCAGATTTCATGTGCAAAAAGAAAACCACCCCAGAGGTTACCCGAAGTCAAACAATTAGCCACTGATGAGACTGCTAATTCATTGAATAGAGGCTTTAATGCTTGAGCTGCAGCAGAGGTAACAAACTGGTAACTATCCCATGGGTGTTCGACCGTTCTAGCTTTTTCAGTGGTCCCACCAGTTGCAAAGACTATGACTGACACAAAGGTTCCTCTCTATAAGCTGTTTTAAGGCAGATGAGCGAAATAATCGCAGAGCAAAGTATTGTGGTAAAAATAAAAATAGGAACATGTTCTGCTATATGAGTTATTAGCATTCCTGTTATCCATGTTCCAAATGCTTCCCCTGAATTTGAAATGATTAATATATAACTGAAAAGTATTCCAGATGAAATTTCAGAAGAAATTTGACTGGCTTTAAAGTAAATATCTGGAATGATAACTGACTCATAAATGCTGTATGCAATCAAAGCAGTTACGGCAATGTATACGGAATCAAGCAAGTAGATTGAAGATGTTGCTCCACAAATGAGAATGATATATGAACTATACTTATCATTTAATGATATTAATTTTGCGATCACTCCTTGCCATACACATATTGCGATACCAACTATAGAGAAAAATAAACCAGAATATTTCCCCATTTCAGGACTAATTTTATCTAAAAGAGTAGTTGTAGTGATAAATACCCCCATAATGAAAAAACAGAAGAAAGTTGAAAGTAGTAGGCGCTTTATCCCACTGCTAGCCATTACCCCCCCGAAAGCATGATATATACTGGATAAAGGTGATCTAGATATAGGTTTATGACTAGTTGGAAAAGTATAAATTATTGATAAAGCAGATAGTGCTAGGGCAATTCCAGATATAATTAGCAACAATAAAACAGTATCTATAAACTCATATTTCAATGCCACAATAGCCAATGTAGGAGCAATGAAAACTGCTAAATTTTGGCATAATGAGAATGTATTTAGTGCTTTTTTTAGATCTAATCCTGACAGGCTTTCGGCCAGTACCTCTCTTAAAAATGGTTTAGAAATAGATTTGGATAAAGCCATTAAAAAGAAGAATAATAACCAAGAAGAAAATGACAATGAGATATAAATTGTCACAAAAGCACTGCTTCGCAACAGAAGCGAAATAAAAATCAATTTTCTTCTAGAAAAACGTTCAAGGTATCCTGTAGTGGTCAGCATCAAAATACTTTCCAGTATTACAGCACCAGACAGACAAGCTGCGACATCTGTTGCACTGAGAGCTGGTGATTTACCCAGTAGAGGCAGAGCAAAAAAGAATGAAAACTCAGCTAAAAATACTGTAAAGTAGATTAAGTATGTAGTCCGATTAGTATGCATAATGTTTATGAATTATCCTTGTCAGACTGTCAAAAACAAATGCTCTTATCTTTTCGGGAAGTTTTGCTAGACCAGTTTCAGCAGTAGACATTTCATTAAAATAAAACCCCGATGCATTCATTAACCAATCTACAGACAATATAGAACAACCTGACTGCGCTAGTATCTTTTCGGATAAATATCGCATATCTTGAAAAAAAGGTGCATCACTACAAAGCTTAAGGAATTCTTGGTCGGTCAAAATTGTCTTTTCTCCACCAAGTGCGACATTCCCAATATAGTCATTATCTTTAGGTTTTCGTAATTCAATAAATGCTAACTCATTTTCAATAAAGAAAAACCTAACATCACAAGCATTTGAAAGATAAGGCATCATGAAATATTCAATAGATGATGCCGAAATTAGATTTCCTGTGCTGATTGCATGTTGAAGGTTATAGGACTTAATAACGCCAAAACCCATTCCAGTTCCAGTAGGTTTGAAAATATATTCTCCACTGTAATTAGCTGCAAAACTTTTTATAGCTGGGATGATATTTCGATGATAACCAATCATTGTAAAAGGAAGAATTGGAGCACCAGCTTTTGAGGCAAGTGACATCTGAGCTATTTTGTTCCATTCAAGAGTTTCAATTCCGGCAATACTTTCATTTAATAAGCATGCTCCTCTAGTTCTAAGGTAATACCGCAATGTTAATGAGATAGCTCTGGCCTGCGTATTTAGATTTGCAGGAGAAAGAATAAAAGCTGTTATTTTTTCATCTATAATTTGGTTCTTATATATCAGTTGAAGACCATTTTCTGGATGCATGGAAATGATACAGTCTTCTAGTGTAATAAAACGGAATACGATATTTCGCTTTTCAAGTTCAAACGAAAATTGAGCATATGACTCCTCGATATCATTTGCGTTATTATATTCTTCCCGAGCGACAATCCAGTATAAATTCATCGGTTAACCCTTTCGTTAGGCCCTTATTTATTGTTCTTTATCTCTGAGTATATTAACTAATGCTGTAAAACGTTTAAGGTCATTCTGAGAATGAGCCGCAGAGATAGCTACGCGTATAATACTTTCTGATTTAGGAACTGTCGGATACATAGCTGCTGTAGCTAAAAAACCATTAGTCTTAAGGAAACTAGCCGTCATTATGGCTTTATTTTCGCAACCGATATGGATCGTACGGATAGGACTTAGTTTTTCTTTTACATCAATATTAAGAACTGTCTTGTCAAAGTACTTAATATTTTGCATAAGTTTATATTGTAATTCATTTATTTCGCTAGAAAGGTGTATATCTGCAGAAGCTACGCAAGCTGCAATCCCGGGTAATGAAGGAGGTCCGCTAAAAATATAGTTTAGTGCGTATTTTTTAATGAAAGAAACGGCATGAGGATTGCTGAAAGACGCGGAACCACCATGTGAACCAAAGGCTTTTGATAGTGATGAAAGTAGAATAAGATTCTCACTAAATTCACCTAGTTGGTGTAATGTGTAACCACATCCATGTTCCCCAACAATTGATGTACCATGCGCATCGTCAACATAGTAGTAGCCGTTATATTCTTTTGCTAATCGGGCCAAAGTGCAGACATCATTGCTCCCCCCCATAGACCCTAAAGAATCGGATATAAGAATAGGGGTTTTTCCGCTTTCTTTACACTTCTTTAGTGAACTATATAACTGATCTAGATCAGAAAAACTTATCCTTTCAAGGCTACCAAATTGTTCTAAAATACCACGTAATATCTGAACCGAAGCATGTGTTGTTTTATCAACTATCCATTGCACTCCCTTTTTATTTATCTTGTAACCTGGAAGCTCGCCAGACCCTAAGACCGGGAGTACAGCCAAATGAGCAGCCCCAACAGAATTAAATATGACAGAATAAGAATCCATAAAAATTATATTTAATTTTGTTTCTAACTCATCAAATATGTCACATTTTGCTCGAGTTCTTGCAGCTGCATATTGCACTCCGAATTTATCGACAGAATCTTTAATTGCATTTCTTAAAGCAGGATGAAGTTCAAGTCCTAGATAAGAACAAGACATGAAATCTATATATTCTTGGCCCACGCTAGAAATAATTCCTCTTCCATTGGTACGAGAGGAAATCGTTAAATCGCTTATTCCTTGGGTCCAAATTTTTTCCTGATGGAAAGAGCTTAAGTTAATACGATTCGACAACCAGTTTTTTATAGTCATTAGAACTTCTCAATACTCGTATAATATTTTATTTATTTAGTGATAATTAAAATATTATGCATCTTAGTTAAATGTCAAATATCCACTTAATCCATCTATTTAATAAATATTCTACAATCTATGTTGTTGATATTTAAAGCACCACTTTTAATTTCAAACAACAAACAGAGTTCTTAAAATCTAATTTCAATACATAATTTTACATTTTAATATTAATGCAACATATAAAATCAATAAAATATCTTAATTTTCAATTAATTAAGACAAAATAAAATACAGAAAATAAGTAATAAAAATACTTGTGCTCCATTTTATAACCAAAAAAAATAATATGAATTAAATCGGTGCAAAATAAATACAGAATAAAAATAACACCTAAATTAATGCAAATCATAAAAAAGAAAAATCTTATATAAAATAGTTTATTAATATTATTTATTTATATTTTATTATTTATTTGGTATGGCTTTTGCTATACCTTTCACGCTTTTTTATTAAAGCAACACTAAACATAAATAAGGATAAATATATGCTTAATAACTCTATTATTGAATACTTACAACCATGTGTGGACGATATCTCACCTGTACGGGCTACAAACGTTAAATATGCTCAAGTACCTGATGAAGATATTTCACCAGTACGGGCTACAAACGTTAAATATGCTCAAGTACCTGATGAAGATATTTCACCAGTACGAGCTACAAACGTTAAATATGCTCAAGTACCTGATGAAGATATTTCGCC